>CAYTWU010000298.1:0-4752 GCA_964442175.1 uncultured Rubrivivax sp. | reverse complement strand
TCTCGTAGTCGCCGAGATCGAACGATCGATCCGCGAGATCAACGAAGCCTTCCAGCGCTCGTCCCAGAAGCGCAAATAGGACCTCCATGACCTTTGAAAGAACCGCGGGCCGCGCTGCCGATGCGCTGCGCCCGCTGCAGATCGTGCGCCGCTACACCATCCACGCCGAAGGCTCGGTGCTGATCGCCTTCGGCAACACCAAGGTGCTGTGCACCTCGTCCGTGGAAGAGCGTGTGCCGCCGCACAAACGTGGCAGCGGCGAGGGCTGGGTCACGGCCGAGTACGGCATGCTGCCGCGCAGCACCCACACGCGCAGCGACCGCGAGGCCGCGCGCGGCAAACAAAGCGGTCGCACACAGGAGATCCAGCGCCTGATCGGCCGCTCGATGCGCAGCGTGTTCGACCTGGCTGCGTTGGGCGAACGCACCATCCACCTGGATTGCGACGTGCTGCAGGCCGACGGCGGCACCCGCACGGCCGCCATCACCGGTGCCTACGTGGCCGCGGTGGACGCGGTGAACTGGCTGATCGCACAGGGCAAGATCACGGCCAGCCCGATCCGCGACGCGGTGGCCGCGATCTCCGTGGGCATCGTGCAGGGCACGCCGCTGCTGGACCTGGAGTACGTCGAAGACGCCGGCTGCGACACCGACATGAACGTCGTGATGACGGGCAGCGGCGGTTTTGTCGAGATCCAGGGCACGGCCGAAGGCGCGCCGTTTTCGCGCGCCGAGATGGATGCGCTGCTGGCCTTGGCCGGCCAGGGCATCACCGAACTCGTGGCGGCCCAAAAGGCAGCGCTGGCGCAGGGATGAGGCTGGTCCTGGCGTCCAACAACGCCAAGAAGCTGGCCGAGCTGCGCAGCCTGTTCGTGGGCCTGCCGCTGGACCTGCAGCCGCAAGGCGCGCTGGGTGTGGCCGAGGCCGACGAGCCGCACGACACTTTCGTGGAAAACGCGCTCTTCAAGGCGCGCTATGCGGCGCGGGCGGTGGGCGGTGCGGCGATCGCCGACGATTCCGGCCTCTGCGTGGCGGCCCTCGGCGGGGCGCCGGGCGTGTGGTCGGCCCATGCCGCCGGGCTGCTGCCGGCGCTGCCCGACCGCGAAGCCACGCGGCTGGCGCAGGACGCCGCCAACAACCGCTGGCTCTTGGACCAGCTGCGGGACCGGCTGCAGGGCCCGGTATGTCAGCGTGCTGGTGGCACTGCTTAGCGCGGACGACCCCGAGCCGCTGATCGCCTTTGGCCGCTGGGAAGGCCGCGTCCTCGAAGCGCCGCAAGGCGAGGGCGGGTTTGGCTACGACCCGCTGATGTTCATCCCGGCGCTCGGCCGCACCGTGGCCACGCTGACGCCGGCCACCAAGAACCTGCACAGCCACCGTGCGCTGGCCGCAGCGCAGATGCGGCTGATGATGCGCGAGGCCTGGGACCTGGCCTGATGTCTGCCGGTGTTGGCCACTACCTGCGCCCGGGCACGCTGCAGCTCGGTGCACCGCCGCCGCTGGCGCTGTACCTGCACCTGCCCTGGTGCCTGAAGAAGTGCCCGTACTGCGACTTCAACTCGCATGAGGCCGTGGGTGCTGCACCCGAGGCGAAGTACCTGGACGCGCTGCGCGCCGACCTCGAGTCGGCCCTGCCCCTGGTCTGGGGCCGGCGCGTGCACAGCGTGTTCATCGGCGGCGGCACGCCCAGCCTGTTTGCGCCCGAGTCCATCGACCGGCTGCTGGCCGACATCCGCGCCCGCCTGGTGCTGGAGCCGGGCTGCGAAATCACGCTGGAGGCCAACCCCGGCACCTTCGAGCGCGAGCGCTTCCGCGCTTTCCGCGCCGCCGGGGTCACCCGGCTGTCGATTGGCGTGCAGAGTTTCGACGATGAGGCTCTCAAGCGCATCGGGCGTGTGCACGACGGTGCACAGGCACGGGCCGCGGTGGAAGAAGCGGCCGACGCCTTCGAGACCTTCAACCTCGACCTGATGTACGCGCTGCCGGGCCAGGACCTGGCGGCGCTGGACCGGGACCTGGACACCGCGCTGGGCTATGCGCCGCCGCACCTGTCGATCTACCACCTGACGCTGGAGCCGAACACGCTGTTCGCCAAGCGCCCGCCGACCCTGCCCGACGACGACCTGGCCAGCGACATGCTGGACCGCATCGTCGAGCGCACGGCCGGTGTGGGCCTGCAGCGCTACGAGGTCTCGGCCTTTGCGCGGCCGGGCCACCGCTGCGCGCACAACCTGAACTACTGGGCCTTTGGCGATTACCTGGGCATTGGCGCCGGGGCGCATGGCAAGCTGAGTTTCCCGCACCGCGTGCTGCGCCAGGTGAAGTGGCGCGAACCGGCGCGCTACATGGCCGAGGCGCTGGCCGGGCGTGCCGCGTCCAACGAAGACGAGGTGGCCCGCGCCAACCTGCCCTTCGAGTTCATGTTGAACGCCTTGCGGCTGCGCGAGGGCTTCGAGCTGCAGCTGTTCCGCGAGCGCACCGGCCTGCCGCTGTCCAGCATCGAGCCGGCCTTGGCCGAGGCCGAACGCCGTGGCCTCATCGTGCGCGACGTCGCGCGCGTGCTGCCGACGGCGCGCGGCTTTGATTTCCTGTCGGACCTGCAGGCCCTGTTCCTGGCGCCGGCGCGCTGAGCGCACCCCGCGCCGTTCAGACCCGGCTGGTGTGCAAACCCGCCGTGCTGCGCAGGCGCTCGATCAGTGCCGGGGCGATGCGGGCCAGGGGCAACACCTCGTGCGCAGCGCCGTGGGCGATGGCCTCGCGGGGCATGCCGAAGACCACGCAGCTGGCTTCGTCCTGCGCCACGTTCCATGACCCGGCGTCGCGCATTTCTTTCATCGCCTTGGCACCATCGGCGCCCATGCCGGTGAGCATCACGCCCAGCGCGTTGGGGCCGACGACCTGCGCCGCCGAGCGGAACAGCACTTCGACCGAGGGCTTGTGGCGGTTCACCGCATCGCCATCGCGCACCCGCGCCACGTAGTTGGCGCCGGAGCGCTCCACCGACAGGTGCAGGCCGCCGGGGGCGATGTAGGCGTGGCCGGGCAGCACCCGTTCGCCGTCCACCGCTTCTTTCACGCGGATGCGGGCCAGCCCGTCCAGCCGCGCGGCATAGCTCTTCGTGAAGCCAGGCGGCATGTGCTGCGTGATCATCACCGCCGGAAAGTCGGCCGGCAGGTTGACCAGCACCTCGCGCGTGGCCTCGGTGCCGCCGGTGGAGGCGCCGATGAAAACCAGCTTCTCGGTCGACAGGCGGCCGACGGACGCCGCCGCGACGGGCTTGGCGGGTGCAGCGCCTGGCGCCGGGGCGGCCGGTGCGGCCAGGCGCTTCACATGCGCCTTGGCGGCGGTGCGGATCTTGTCGGTGATGTCCTCGCCCAGCTGGCGCAGGCCGTCGGCCACGCCGATCTTGGGCTTGGCGACAAAGTCCACCGCGCCGAGTTCCAGCGCGCGCATCGTGGCTTCGGCGCCGCGCTCGGTGAGCGTGGAGACCATCACCACCGGCATCGGGCGCAGGCGCATCAGGCGCGAGAGGAAATCGATGCCGTCCATGCGCGGCATCTCGATGTCCAGCGTGATGACGTCCGGGTCCAGGCTGCGGATCATCTCGCGTGCCACCAGCGGGTCGCTCGCCGCACCGACACATTGCATGTCGGGCTGGCGGTTGATGATTTCCGCCAGCAGGCCCCGCACCAGGGCGGAGTCGTCGACGACGATGACGCGAATCTTGCCGGCCATGGGTGCAGCCTTCAGAAGAGATCGACAGAGCCGCCGGCGGTGACGGCGGGCACGGCTTTCTGCGCCGCGGCGCGCTCTTGCGCCAACAGCGTGTCGGTGTTGGTGGCCGCCAGGCGCTTGACCATCGCCTTGCCGCTGTGGGGCAGGAAACACACCTTGCGCGGGTAGACGTCCATCACGTCCTTGGACACGACGGTGATGCGCTCGGTCGCGAGGTAGTCCATCACGAACCTGGTGTTGCGCTCGCCGACGTTGATGCTGTTCATGCCGCTGATCACCGCGCCGCCGCCGAAGACCTTGGCCTCCATCGTGGAGCGTGTGGCGCCGCGCTTGATCAGCTCGCCAATCAGCAGTTCCATCGCGTAGCTGCCGTAGCGGCCGCCATCGTTGCCACTTCCGCCGGCGTCGGGCAGCATGAAGTGGTTCATGCCGCCGATCTTCTGCTGCCGGTCCCAGATGCAGGCCGCGATGCACGAGCCCAGCGTGGTCATGATCAGGATGTCCTCGTCGTGCACGAAGTACTCGCCGGGCAGCACCTTGACCGCTTCGTTCTTGAAGTGGGCGTCGTAGAAGAAAAACGAGGCCTCGCCGTTGCGGCGCGGTACCGCTTTCAGCTGCGCCAGGCGGGGTGTGCTGCCCAGCACGGGGCGGGGCACGGCGGCGGGAGTGGCCAGGGCGGTCATGTCAGGATTTCGGCGTGCGGGACGTGGACTTGAGAAATGACGCCCGGGCTCATACCCGCTCGTAGATGGTCTTGCCGCGCAGGCGGAACAGGTCGCGCGAGTCGGTGAAGTTCTCCGAGTGGCCCACGTAGAGCAGGCCGCCCGGCTTCATCGCCGCGTGCATGCGCTCCAGCACCTTGCGCTGGGTGGGGTTGTCGAAGTAGATCATCACGTTGCGGCAGAACACGAAGTCGAAGGCCTCGCCCAAAGCGCTCCAGCTCGGTGTCATCAGGTTGAAGGTGCGGAAGTCCAGCAGCCTGGCCAGCTCGGGCCGGGCGCGGATGAAGCCCGCGTTG
>CAYTWU010000297.1:0-4769 GCA_964442175.1 uncultured Rubrivivax sp. | reverse complement strand
GGCGCGGTAGAGCTCCCAGTTGCTGGTGAAGAAGCCGCCGTCCTTGTTGCTGTCGCTGTAGCCCAGCATGATGTCCTGCTCGTTGCCGCTGCGGCGCACCAGGTCCAGCACGCCGGGCAGGGCGTAGAAGCTGCGCATGATGGGCTCGGCCTGGCGCAGGTCGGCGATGGTCTCGAACAGCGGCACCACGATCAGGTCGGCCACGGCGTCCTGGTCCAGCGTGCCACGCAGCAGGCCGGCTTCCTTCTGCAGCACCAGCACTTCCAGCAGGTCGCTCACGTCCTCGGTGTGGCTGATGATGCAGTGGCGGATGGCGTGCCGGCCCAGCGCCGCCAGCGCCTCGCGTGCGGCCTCGAAGATCGCCAGCTCGCCCAGGCTGTGGGCCGAGTACTCGGCGCCGCGCACGCGCAGCGGGCGGGCATCGTTCAGCGCCGCCAGCAGGCAGCGGCGGCGGCCGTCTTCGTCCAGCGCGCGGTAGTCGGGCTCCAGCCGCGCCACACGCAGCAGCTCGGCCACCACCAGCTCGTGCTGGTCGGAGCTCTGCCGCAGGTCCAGCGTGGCCAGGTGGAAACCGAAGACCTGCACCGCGCGCTGCAGCGGCGCCAGCCGCGGCGCCACCAGCGCGCCGGCGTGGTGCGAGCGCAGCGAGGCCTCGATCACCGCCAGGTCGGCGGCGAAGGCCTCGGCGCCGGGGTAGGGGTTCTGGGGTGGCACGGCGTGGCGCAGCGCCTCGGTGCCGGTGAGTTTTTCCAGCGTCGCCGCCAGGCGCGCGTAGATGCCCACCAGCGCGCGGCGGTAGGGCTCATCCTCGCGGTGTGTGTTGCGGTCGGGGGAGCCGTCGGCCAGCGCCCGCATCTCGGCGGTCACCGGGGCCAGCATGGCCGACATCGAGAGTTCGGCCCCGAGGTGGTGCACTTCGGTCAGGTAATGGCGCAGCGCCACCTCGGCCTGGCGCGCCAGCGCCTGCTGCAGCGTGGCGGCGGTGACGTTGGGGTTGCCGTCGCGGTCGCCACCGATCCAGTGGCCCATGCGCAGGAAGGGCGGCACCGCGTGGCCGGGCAGGGCCGTTTCGATCTCCCGGTACAGGCGCGGGATCTCGCGCAGGAAGGTCGAGTGGTAGAACGACAGCGCGTTTTCGATCTCGTCGGCCACCGTCAACTTGGCGGTGCGCAGCATGCGGGTCTGCCAGAGCTGCGTCACCCGCGCCTGGATCAGCGCCTCGTTGTCGGCGCGCTCGCGTGCGCCGGTCAGCGTGTCGCGCGCACCCACCAGCTCGGCGATGGCCCGTTCGGCGTCCAGGATGCTCTTGCGCTGCACCTCGGTGGGGTGCGCGGTGAGCACCGGAGAGATGTAGGCCTGCTGCAGCACCTGCGCGATGTCGGCCCCGCGGTGGCCGGCTTTGTGCAATCGCTCGAAACTCAGTTCCAGCGAGCCTTCCTGCAGGTGGCCGGCACGTTCGTGCACATGGCGGCGCCGCACGTGGTGGCGGTCCTCGGCGATGTTGGCCAGGTGCGAGAAGTAGCTGAAGGCCCGGATCACGCTGACGGTCTGGTCGACCGAGAGGTTCTTCAGCAGCCGGTCCAGCACGCGGCCGGCGCTGGCATCGGCCTTCAGCCGGTAGGCGACCGACAACTGGCGCACCCGTTCCACCAGCTCGAAGGCCTCCTTGCCCTCCTGCTCGCGGATCACGTCGCCCAGGATGCGACCGAGTAACCGGATATCCTCGACCAAGGGCCGGTTCTTCTCGGCTGCCTCGCGCAGCGTGGTGTCCGAGGGCGGGGTCTTGGTTGCCTTCTTGCGTGCCATGCTGGGCTCCATTGCGTGTAACCGAGTTACCAATTCTGCCACCGTCAGAACATGCAAGTCGCATGCCGGGTGCTGGTGATAATGGCCGCACCATGACCGACACCATCATCGCCACCCGCGAGAGCCGGCTTGCCCTGTGGCAGGCCCACCATGTGCGTGACCTGCTGCAGCAGCGCTTCGGCCTGCAGGTGCAACTGCTCGGCATGACGACCCGCGGCGACCAGATCCTGGACCGCGCCCTGTCCAAGGTGGGCGGCAAGGGCCTGTTCGTGAAGGAACTTGAAGCCGCGCTGGAAGACGGCCGCGCCCACCTGGCCGTGCACTCGCTGAAGGACGTGCCCATGGACCTGCCGCCCGGCTTTGCGCTCGCGGCGGTGCTGGAGCGCGAGGACCCGCGCGACGCCTGGGTGTCCAACCGCTATGCGTCGCTGGCCGAGTTGCCGCCCGGCGCCGTGGTCGGCACCTCCAGCCTGCGCCGTGTGGTGCAGCTGCTGGCGGTACGACCCGATTTGCAGATCGAGCCGCTGCGCGGCAACCTGGACACGCGCCTGCGCAAGCTGGACGAAGGCGGTTTCGACGCCATCGTGCTGGCCGCAGCCGGCCTGATGCGCCTGGGCCTGGCCGAGCGCATCCGGGCACGCTTCGAGCCGGCGCAGATGATCCCGGCCGCTGGCCAGGGTGCGCTGGGCATCGAGGTGCGTGAAGACGCGACCGAACTGCGGGCCCAGCTGGCCCAGCTGGTGCACCTGCCCACGCTGCTGGCGGTGGAGGCCGAGCGTGCCGTCTCGCGCGGCCTGGGCGGCAGCTGCAGCATGCCGCTGGCGGCGCATGCGGTGTGGGCCGATGGCCAGCTGGTGCTGGACGCGGCGCTGGGCGATGTGACCACGCTGACACGCCCGCTGCTGCAGGTGCGCGTGGCGGCCGCGCCGGCCGATGTGGCTGGCGCGCGCGCGTTGGGCGAGCAGGCCGTGGCAGCGCTGCACGCGCAGGGCGCGGCCAGCTACCTGCCCACGGCCTGAGCCACGCCCGGCCCGCCCGGATGCGTGTCATCGTCACCCGGCCCGCGGCGCAGGCGGCGGCCTGGGTGGCCGATCTGCGGCGCGATGGCTTTGATGCGGTGGCCCTGCCGCTGATTCACATCACGCCCCCGGCCGACTTGCGGCCGGTGCAGCAGGCCTGGCACACGCTGGCGCGCCACCAGCTGCTGTTTTTCGTCAGCGCCAACGCGGTGCTGCACTTTTTTGCGCAGCGCCCGCCCGGTGCGGCCTGGCCCGGCGGCACCCGCGCGGCAGCGCCGGGCCCGGGCACGGCCGCTGCGCTGCGGGCCCAGGGCCTGCCGCCGGCGGCGGTGCTGGAGCCGGCCGATGATGCGGCCAGCTTCGATTCCGAATCCCTCTGGGCGCGGCTGCAGGCCGAGTCCTGGGCGGGCTGTTCCGCGCTGGTGGTGCGCGGCGAAAACGGCCGCGACTGGCTGGCCGAGCAGTTGCGCGCGGCCGGTGCCGAAGTGCACTTCCTCGCGGCCTACACACGGGGCGCACCGCAGCCCGGGCCGGCCGGCCTGGCCTTGCTGGCTGCGGCGCAGGCCGATCCGGCGCGGCACCTGTGGCTGCTCAGCAGCAGCGAGGCGGTGCACCACCTGCGGGCCCTGTGGGGCGGTGCCACGCCGCCGGGCGCGCGGGCCCTGGCCAGCCACCCGCGCATCGCGCAGACGGCGCGCGAGGCTGGTTTTGCCGAAGTGCTGCTGTCCGCGCCCGAGCCCGGCGCCGTGCGGCAGGTGCTGCAGGCGGCCGGAGGGCGCTCGATACAATCGGGCCCGCCGTGAACCCGACCCCCGAACCGCCGCTGGCGCCCGCGTCCGACCCCGTCGCCCCTGCGCCAGCGACACCTGCGCCGCCGCCCCCTGGCGCATCGCTGGCCGGCCGTTTGGCCGTGGCTGCGCTGGCTGTGGTGACGCTGGCCGCGCTGGGGCTGAGCTGGTCCACCCACGGCCGTGTGGGCGCGCTGGAGGCCGAACTCGTCAAGCGCCAGCAGCTCAGCAGCGACCAGGCGGCCGAAGCGCGCATCGCCGCCCGCCAGGCGCAGGAGGTGGCCCGTGAATCCGCCGCCAAGCTCGCGCTGCTGGAGGTGCGGGTGGCCGAGTCGGCGATCCAGCGCACGCAGCTCGAGGCCCTGATGCAGTCCGTCGCCCGCTCGCGCGACGAAAACGTGCTGGCGGACGTTGAAGCCTCGCTGCGCGTGGCGCTGCAGCAGGGGGCGATCACCGGCAGTGCCGAGCCCCTGCTGGCCGCGCTCAAGCAGGCCGAGGAACGCCTGGCGCGCCTGAGCCAGCCGCAGTTCGAACGGGTGCGCCGCGCCATCGCCGCCGACATCGACAGGACCAAGGCGGTGGCCGTGGCCGACATCGCCACGCTCACCATCCGGCTGGACGAAGCCATCCGCATGGTCGACGAGTTGCCGCTGCTGGTGCGCCCGGAACCGCGTCGCACGCGCGGGGCCACGGCCACGCCCGTTGCCGCTGCGGCGGCTTCGGCCGCATCCGCGCCGGCCGCCGACTGGAGCGCCCGCTGGCGCAGCCTGGGCCAGCAGGCCTGGGCCGAGATCCGTGGCCTGGTGCGTGTGACGCCGATCGAGCAACCCGAGGCCATGTTGATCGCCCCCGAGCAGGTGTTCTTCCTGCGGGAGAACTTCAAGCTCCGGCTGTTGAACGCGCGGCTGGCGCTGCTCTCGCGCCAGTTCGACACCGCGCAGTCCGACCTGCGCGACGCGCAGTCGGCGCTGGACCGCTATTTCGACCGCAATTCGCGCCGCGTGGCCGCCGCCAGCGAGACGGTGCGCCAGGTCATGGGCCAGTCGCGGCTGGTCAATACGCCGCGGCCCGACGCCACGCTGGCAGCCATCGCCGCGGCGGCGGCCGGCCGCTGAGTCCGTCGCCGGGGCAGACTGCATGCGCGGCGTCATCTGGA
>CAYTWU010000296.1:0-4775 GCA_964442175.1 uncultured Rubrivivax sp. | reverse complement strand
CACGTTGCGCTGCGTGGCCGGGTGGGCCCACATCTCGCGGTTCATGGCCGGCGCCACCAGCAGCGGCACACGCTCGGCCGGGCGCGCCAGGCACAGCAGCGACAGCAGGTCGTCGGCCCGGCCCTGCACCAGCCTGGCGATGAAATCGGCGCTGGCGGGTGCGACGACGATGGCATCGGCCTGGCGCGACAGGTTGATGTGCGCCATGTTGTTGCCGGGCCGGTCGTCCCATTGGTCGGTGTAGACCGGGTGGTTGGACAGCGCCTGCATCGTCACCGGCGTGATGAACCGCGTGGCGGCTTCGGTCATCACCACCTGCACGCTGGCGCCCGCCCGCACCAGCTCGCGTGTCAGCTCGGCGGCCTTGTAGCAGGCCACACCGCCGGACAGGCCGAGCACGATGTGTTTGCCATGCAGATCAGGGGCATTCGACATGGCGCGCACTCTAGCAGGCCGACCGTGCCGCACCGCACGCCGGACAGGCCCCCGAAAGACCATGAAGTTTCAGTAATGTCTGAAACTTCGCTATCGTTCGCGGCAGCTCAGGAGTACCGCATGAACACCCTCACACCGCTGGTGCGCAGCTTCGTCGGTCATTTTGGCGAGATGGGCAGCCGCTGGGGCATCAACCGCACCGTGGGCCAGATCTATGCGCTGATCTTCGTCGCGCCCGCGCCGTTGAACGCCGAGCAGATCGCCGAAGCGCTGGAGTTCAGCCGCGGCAACGTCAGCATGGGGCTGAAGGAGTTGCAGGCCTGGCGCCTGGTGTCGCTGCGCCATGTGGCCGGCGACCGGCGCGAATATTTCGAAGCGCCGCAGGACGCCTGGGAGATCTTCCAGACCCTGGCCGAAGAACGCCGCCGGCGCGAGATCGAACCCACGCTGTCGCTGCTGCGCAATGCGCTGCTGGAAACGCCCGGCAACGAAGCCGACCGCATCGCGCAGGAGCGCATGAAGGGCATGCACGACCTGATCGAGCTGATGACCTCGTGGTTCGACGACGTGCAGCGCCTGGACCGCCAGACGCTGGCGCAGCTGATGAAGATGGGCGCCAAGGTGCAGCGCCTGCTGGAGTTCACGGGCAAGGTGCGTGTCGTCAGCGGTGGAAAGGCCTGAGCCATGGACGCCCTCGTGCTCGCCCGCCTGCAGTTTGCGGCCAACATCAGCTTCCACATCCTGTTCCCCACCATCACCATCGCACTCGGCTGGACGCTGCTGTTCTTCCGCTGGCGCTGGCTGAAGACCCAGGACCTGGCCTGGCTGGGCGCCTACCGCTTCTGGACCAAGGTGTTTGCGCTGAGCTTTGCGCTGGGCGTGGTCAGCGGCATCGTGATGAGCTTCCAGTTCGGCACCAACTGGCCGGGCTTCATGGAGCGCGTGGGCAACATCGCCGGCCCGCTGCTGGGCTACGAGGTGCTGACGGCGTTTTTCCTGGAGGCCAGCTTCCTGGGCATCATGCTGTTCGGCCATGGCCGCGTCAGCGAGCGGGTTCACCTGATCGCCACCTTCCTGGTCGCTTTCGGCACCACGATGAGCGCGTTCTGGATCCTGGCGCTGAACTCGTGGATGCACACGCCCGCCGGCTTCGAGATCCGCGACGGCGAATTCTTTGCCACCTCGTGGGCGCAGATCGTCTTCAACCCCTCGTTCCCGTACCGGCTGGTGCATGTGCTGCTGGCCTCGGGGCTGACCGTGGCCTTTTTGCTGGCCGGTGTGGCCGCCTGGCAGGTGCTGCGTGGCAAGGCGCAGGCCTGGACCGGCAAGACCCTGCGCACCGGCCTGACGCTGGGTGCGGTGCTGATCCCGCTGCAGATCCTTGCTGGTGACATGCACGGCCTGAACACCCTGCAGCACCAGCCGCAGAAGGTGGCGGCGATGGAAGGGGTGTGGCAAACACAGAAGGGCGCGCCACTGCTGCTGTTTGCCTGGCCCGACGAGGCCACACGCAGCAACCACTTCGAGATCGGCATCCCCCAGCTCGCCAGCCTGATCCTGACGCACGAACTGGACGGCGAGATCCGCGGCCTGGACGAATTCAAGGGCGCGCACCCGCCGGTGGCGCCGGTGTTCTGGGGCTTCCGCATCATGGTCGGCACCGGCATGCTGATGCTGGCCTTCTCCTGGGTGGGCTGGTGGCTGCTGAAACGCCGCGGCTGGGACGCAAGTGCCCTGCCCCGCCCGCTGCTCTGGGGCCTGGCGGGCATGAGCTTCTCCGGCTGGCTGGCCACGCTGGCCGGCTGGTACGTCACCGAGATCGGCCGCCAGCCCTTCCTGGTCTTCGGGCTGCTGAAAACCTCTGAAGCCGCATCGGCCGTGCCCAGCCCGATGATCGCGCTGACGCTGGCGCTGTACCTGACGGTCTACGCCGCGTTGATCGTGGCCTTCGTCGCCGTGGTGCGGCACATGGCCGAGAAGCCCGACGCCGTGCCGACCGCGAAGCCGATGCTGGCCCGGAGCGCAGCATGAACTGGGCCGAAGCGCTGCCCGTGGTCTTCATGGCGCTGATGGGCCTGGCGATGCTGGCCTACGTGGTGCTGGACGGCTACGACCTGGGCGTGGGCCTGCTGCTGCCACGCGCCAGCGATGCCCAGAAGGACACGATGATCGCCAGCATCGGCCCCTTCTGGGACGCCAACGAAACCTGGCTGGTGCTGGGCGTCGGCATCCTGCTGATCGCCTTCCCGAAGGCACACGGCATGGTGCTGACGGTGCTGTACCTGCCAGTGGCGCTGATGCTGGTCGGCCTGGTGCTGCGCGGCGTGGCCTTCGACTTCCGTGTCAAAGCGCGCGATGACCACAAGCCGCTGTGGAACGCGGCATTTTTTGCCGGATCGGGCATCGCCGCCGCGGCCCAGGGCTGGATGCTGGGCCACTACATCACCGGCCTCAAACCCGGCTGGTGGTACGACGTCTTCGCCGCCGTGATCGCGCTGCTGCTGCCGGCGGCCTACGTGCTGCTGGGCGCCTGCTGGCTGGTGATGAAAACCGACGGCGAATTGCAGCGGCGTGCACGCGGCTGGGCGCGCATGGCCTGGCCGCCGGTGGTGCTGGGCATGGGGCTGATCTCGCTGGCCACGCCCTGGGTCAGCGCCTCGGTGCGCGAGCGCTGGTTCGTGATGCCGGAGTTCATCGCCTTGCTGCCGATCCCGCTGGCCACGCTGGCGGCGCTGCTGGGCGTGCGCTGGCTGCTGGGCAGCGAGCGTGTGCTGGGCCGCTGGTGCGCCGCACCGTTTGTGTTGGTCGTGGCGGTGTTCTGCCTGGGCTTCGTCGGCCTGGCCTACAGCCTGTACCCGTTCGTGGTGATGGACCGGCTGACGATCTGGGAAGCCGCCAGCGCTACCGAATCACTGGCCATCATCGGCGTGGGCTGTGCCATCACCGTGCCGGCCATCATCGGCTACACGGTCTTTGCGTACCGGGTGTTCTGGGGCAAGGCCAGTGAACTCCGGTATGCCTGATCAGTTCGCCCCGTGGCACTTCTTGTATTTCTTGCCGCTGCCGCAGGGGCAGGCGTCGTTGCGGCCGGGCACGGCGTCCACCCGCCGGGGCGCGGTGCGCGGCGCGTTTTCCAGCCACCACAGGCGCAGGTCCTGCGCCGCGTAGCTGGCGTCGTCCACCAGTTGCTCGCGGCTGGGTGGCTCGCGGTAGTGCTCGGCGATCCACGCGGCCAGCGGCTCGGGCTCCAGCAGCAGCGCGCGGACCGGGCCCAGCAAGGCTTCCACCACCTCGGGTTCGATGGCCACCTGCCAGCCGAACTGCGGGTCTTCGGCGACGGCGCGGAAGCCCGAGGCCCAGTCGTAACCCAGCGGGAACTCACCTTCTTCGTCGGGGCTCAGCAGCAGCGGTGAGAGCTGCAGCCGCTCCGGGTCTTCGTACAGCAGCTCCGGGTCCAGTTGCGAACGCAGCACACGCCAGCGCGCTTCCAGCACCGCCAGCGCCTGTTCCACGTCGTCCGGGTCGCCGAAGGTGCGTTCGAACAGGTCGTCCATCAGCGGCACGATGACCGACTGCACGTCGGGCGGCACGCTGGGCCCGGCCAGCAGCGCGGCGAAGGCGCCGTCCAGCCACTCGGCCGAGAGGATGGGCTCGAAGCCGCCCAGCCGGCGGCCCACCTCTTCCAGCGCGTCGAGTTCGGCGTCGCTGCTGTCGCGTCGGGTCATGGTCGAACACTCGGTGGATTCGGATGGAGACGGGCCATCGACAGGCTGTCGACGTACACCCCGTCCCGCAAGGCATAGGCACGGTGCGTGCCTTCATGCTCAAAGCCGAACTTGCGGTACAGCGCGATGGCCCGTGCGTTGTCGGCGTAGACCTGCAGCTCGACACGGAAGATGCCAGCCCAGCGGTCCGCGTAGTCCAGCAGCGCCGCCATCAGGGCTGAGCCCACGCCCTGGCCCTGTGCGGGGCCCACCACCGAGATGCCCAGCGTGGCCACATGCCGGCGCCGCAGCCGCGTGGCCGCCGGGTGCAGGCCGGCGCTGCCCACGGCCTGGCCGTCGCGCTCGGCGATCAGGAACAGGTCCACGCTGCCGTCGGACGGTGCGGTCTTCAGGCGCTCGGCCCACGACAGCACGCTGGGAAACGGCACCTGCATCAGGCCGGGGTAGACCGACGGATCACCCATCATTCGCGCGATGGCCTCGGCATCGGCCGGTTCCACACGCCGGATGGACAACACGCTCACACCCGTTCGCCCACCCAGCCCGCCACCGATGCCAGCGCCTGCGGCAGCGCCGTGGCATCGGTGCCGCCGGCCATCGCCATGTCGGGCTTGC
>CAYTWU010000295.1:0-4801 GCA_964442175.1 uncultured Rubrivivax sp. | reverse complement strand
GGGGCAGCACGATGTCGATCAGCTTGTCACCTTCGCGGTACTGGCCGATGGTGGAGCCGGACAGGATGGTGCGCGAGGATTGCGCCAGCACCTGGCTGCTGACGCCCAGCGCACGCGCCTTGTCCTGGTCGATTTCCAGGCGCAGCACCTTGACGGCTTCGTTCCAGTTGTCGTTCACGCCACGCATGCTGGGGTTGGCCCGCAGCACCTCCTTGGCGCGCTCGGCCCAGGCCCGCACCTCGGCCACCTCGGTGCCGACGACGCGGAACTGCACCGGGTACGGCACCGGCGGGCCGTTGGGCAGCAGCTTCACCCGGGCGCGGACTTCCGGGAACTCGGTGGCCAGCAGCGCCGGCAGGCGCACGCGCAAAGCTTCGCGCTCGGCCAGCGAGGTCGGCAGCAGGATGGCCTGGCTGACGTTGGACTGCGGGAAGATGTTGTCCAGCGGCAGGTAGAAACGCGGCACACCGGCGCCCACCCACAGCGTGACACTCTTCATGCCCGGCTCGCGCATCAGGCGCTGCTCGAAGCGGCGCGCCACCTCTTCGGTCTGCTGGATCGTGGAGCCCTCGGGCAACCACATGTCCACCAGGATCTCCGGCCGGCTGGAATCGGGGAAAAACTGCTGCTGCACCCGCCCCATGCCGACGATGCCCAGCGCAAAGGTCAGCACCGTCAGGCCGATGGTGATCCAGCGGTGCTGCACGCACCAGTGCACCGCACGCCGGAAGCGGCTGTAGAACGGCGTGTCGAACAGCTCGTGCGGCGTGTCGCCGACCCGTGGGTGGGTGCGCAGGAAACGCGCGCCCAGGTAGGGCACAAAGTACACCGACACCACCCAGGAGATCACCAGCGCCGCCGACGTGACGGCGAAGATCGCGAAGGTGTATTCGCCCGTCACCGACTTGGCCAGGCCGATGGGCAGGAAACCTGCCGCCGTGATCAGCGTGCCGGTCAGCATCGGCATCGCGGTGGCGTCGTAGGCGTAGGTGGCCGCGGTCATGCGGTCCTCGCCTTCCTCCAGCTTGCGCACCATCATCTCCACCGCGATGATGGCGTCGTCCACCAGCAAGCCGAGCGCGATGATCAGGCTGCCGAGCGAGATCTTGTGCAGGCCCACGCCCCAATAGAACATGGTCACGAAGGTGATGGCCAGCACCAGCGGGATCGTGATGCCCACCACCAGGCCGGGCCACGGGTCCAGCCGCAGCGGGCGCTGGTGCAGGCCCAGGCTGATGAAGCTGACCGCCAGCACGATCACGATGGCCTCGATCAGCACCTTGACGAACTCGCCCACCGAGCGCTGCACGGCTTCCGGCTGGTCCTGCACCTGCTCCAGCGTGATGCCCAGCGGCAGCTCGGTCTGGATGCGCGCCGTGGCCGTGCGCAGGGCCTGCCCCAGCGCAATGATGTCCCCGCCCTTGGCCATGGAGACCCCGAGCGCGATGACCTCCTTGCCCTGGTGGCGCACCTTGACGCTGGGCGGATCGGCATAGTCACGGCGGATCTCGGCGATGTCCGACAGGCGCAGCGTGCTCGCCTGGCCGGTGCTGGGGTTGGTGGCGCGGATCGGCAGCCGGCGCAGCTCGTCCACCGAGTTGAACTGGCCGCCCACGCGCACCTGCAGGTTCTCCAGCCCGGCGTTCATCACGCCGGCACCCTCCACCGCGTTCTGTGCGCCGATCTGGTTGATCACCTGGCTGAAGTCCAGCCCCAGCTGGGCCAGGCGCTTCTGCGAGATCTCGATGAACACCTTCTCGGCCTGTGCGCCAAAGGTGTCGACCTTGGCCACATCGGGCACGCGCAGCAGCTGCTGGCGCACGCGGTCGGCAAAGACACGCAGCTCCTCGCGGCTGAAGCCGTCGGCCGACAGCGCGAAGATGGAGCCGTAGACATCGCCGAAGTCGTCGTTGAACACCGGCCCGATCACACCCTGCGGCAGCGTGCTGCGCATGTCGCCGATCTTCTTGCGCACCTGGTACCAGGTGGCCGGCACCTCGCCCGGCGGCGACGAATCCTTCAGCTGGAAGATCGTGACCGATTCACCCGGCTTGGTGTAGGTGCGGATCTTGTCGGCGTGCGGCACCTCCTGCAGCGTCTTCTCGATCTTGTCGGACACCTGCTCGGCCATCTGCTGCGCCGTGGCGCCGGGCCAGAAGGCCTGCACCACCATCGCGCGGAAGGTGAACGGCGGGTCTTCGTCCTGCCCCAGCTGGAAGTAGGCCGCCGTGCCCAGCACCAGCAGCACCACCAGCAGGTAACGCGTGAGGGCCGGGTGCTCCAGCGCCCAGCGCGAGATGTTGAAGCGCGAGGCCTTCATTTGGCGGCCACTGCGGTGGCGGCGTAGCGGCTGACCTTCAGGCCTTCGGTGAGCACATGCACGCCGGCGGTGACCACCTCGGCGCCGGCCGCCAGGCCGCCCGCGATCAAGGCGCTGTTGGCATCAGCGCCCGCCACCTGCACCGGCTGCGCCTTCACCGTCATCGTGCCTGGGTCCAGCACCCAGACCACGGTGCGGTTGTTCTGCTGCAGCAGGGCGGACAAGGGCAGCCGGATCAGGCCATCCATCACCGGCAGCGGCAGGCTGACCGAGGCCGTCTGCCCCAGGTCCACACGCGCCTCACCCAGGTCGGCCTTGACGAGGAAGGTGCGGGTGGTCGGGTCGGCAGCGGCCGCCACCTCGCGCACCGTGGCCTTGAGGGGCTCGGCGCGGCCCCAGAGCGTGACGGTCAGCAGGCCCGGCTTGCCACGCAGGGTCCGGAGGCCATCGACGTTGTCCTCCGGCACGGCAAACACCACGTCGCGCGGGCCGGCATGCGCCAGGCGCAGCACGGTGGCGCCGGTGGCCAGCACGGTGCCCGGCTCGGCATCGACACCCGTCACCACCCCGGCCGCCGGGGCCAGCAGGCGGCTGTAACCGGATTGGTTGATCTGCACATCGGCCTGGGCACGGGCCTGGGCGAGTTGCGCGTCAGCAGCCTTCCAGGTGCTGCTGCGGCGCTCCAGTTCCGCGGCGCTGATGAATCCCTGGGCCTGCAGGTCCTTGAAGCGTTCGTAGTCGGCCTTGGCCTGGGTGGCCGAGACCTGCGCTGCCGCGACCGCGGCACGTGCGGCCTCTTGCGCCAGGCGCAGATCTTGCGGGTCCAGCTCCGCCAGCACCTGCCCAGCCGCGACCGCCTGCCCCACCTCGGCCGAGCGCCGCACCAGCTTGCCCCCGACGCGAAAGCCCAAGCGGCTCTCGGTGCGGGCGCGGACCTCGGCCGCGTACGCCAGCTGCGCCGCCACAGGGCCACTGCTCACCTTCAGGGTGCGCACGGCGCGCACCGGCTCGGGCGCAGGTGCCGGGCGGGAACAGGCGGCCAGCAGCAGGGCTGCAGCCAGCAGGAGGAGGCGTCGGGGGGCGGTGGACATCACGGGAAATCTCACTACTGACTGACTGGTCAGTAATGTATTGAGCCGGTCCAGCGCTGTCAATCGCAATCCGGCGCCGCCGGGCGGCGAGAATCGGCGCCGTGAACGGCGTCCAGCACTACGAAAACTTCCCCGTCGCGTCGGTGCTTTGCCCGCCATCGCTGCGGCCTGCGGTGGTGGCGATCTACCACTTCGCGCGCACGGCAGACGACATTGC
This sequence comes from uncultured Rubrivivax sp., assembly GCA_964442175.1. Taxonomy (GTDB): domain Bacteria; phylum Pseudomonadota; class Gammaproteobacteria; order Burkholderiales; family Burkholderiaceae_C; genus Rubrivivax. Next base: position 1,173 of record CAYTWU010000295.1, on the reverse strand, counting down.
CGACGAAGGGGACGCACCGCCGCCACAGCGCCTGGCGGACCTCGATGCCTACCGGGCGGACCTGCGCGCGCTGTACACCGGCACCCCGCCTTCGCCGCGCTGGGCGGCCGTCTTCGGTCCGCTGGACCGCATGCGGCTGCAGCATGAACTGCCCGAGGCGCCACTGGCCGATCTGCTGGATGCCTTCATGCAGGACGTGCGCAACCCGGGGTATGCCGACCGCCCGGCCTTGCTGGACTACTGCCGCCGGTCGGCCAACCCGATCGGCCGCCTGCTGCTGCACCTGTATGGTGTGCGCGAGCCGGCGGCGCTGGCCGAATCCGACGCCATCTGCACGGCGCTGCAACTCATCAACTTCTGGCAGGACCTGAGCGTGGACCTGCCGCGCGGTCGCCACTACCTGCCGCAAGCCGACGTGCTGGCCCACGGCGCGGGGCCACTGACACCCGGTGTGGACACGCCCGCCACGGGCGCCCTGGTGCAGGCGCTGGTGCAGTGGTCGCGCACGCTGATGCTGAGCGGCGCCCCGCTGGTGCACCGGCTGCCCGGCCGAGCCGGCTGGGAGTTGCGGCTGGTGGTGCAAGGGGGCTTGCGGATTCTGGAGAAAATCGAGGATATGCAGCACGCCACGATGTCCCGCCGGCGCACGCTCGGTGCGAGCGACTTGCCACGCCTGTTGTGGCGCGCCTTGTGGATGCGCCGCGCATGACACCTCAGCAGTACGTGCAGGACAAGGCGGCCAAAAGCGGCTCGTCCTTCTACTACGCCTTCCGCTTCCTGCCGCCGCCGCGGCGTGCCGCCATCACGGCGTTCTACGCCTTCTGCCGCGAGGTGGACGACGTGGTCGACGAGATGCGCGACCCGGGTGTGGCCGCTGCCAAGCTGCAGTGGTGGCGCGGCGAGGTGCGGCAAGCCTACGCCGGGCAGCCGGGCCACCCGGTGATGCAGGCGCTGATGCCACTCGCGCCGGCGCATGCCATCGAAGCGCAGCACCTGAACGCGGTGATCGACGGCTGCCAGGTCGATCTGGAGCAGACCCGCTTCCTGGACTACCCGGCGCTGCAGCGTTATTGCCACCTGGTGGCGGGTGTGGTCGGCGAGGTCGCGGCCAACATCTTCGGCCGCACCCAGCCCCAGACGGTGCAGTACGCGCACACGCTGGGCCAGGCCATG
>CAYTWU010000294.1:0-4808 GCA_964442175.1 uncultured Rubrivivax sp. | reverse complement strand
GCGTTCTTGGCATGGGCCTCGACCAGCCGGTCGCGCGCCACCACCTGGGTCAGCACGATCTGCGCGGCACTGCCGGCCACGGTGTAGACGCAGCCAATGCCAAAGCCGACCACGTAGAGCCAGGGCATGCTGAGCCAGCCCATCCACCAGGCCAGCGGCACGCTGGCCACGGCGACCGCGATCGTGATCTCACCGATCACATACACCGGCAGCTTGCGCACTCGGTCCAGCCAGACACCCGAGGGCAGCGACAGCAGCGCAAACGGCAGGATTTCCATCGCCGTCAGCAGGCCCATCTGCGTGGGCGTGGCGTGCAGCAGCACGGCCGCCGTGAGCGGCAGCGCGAGCATCGTGATCTGGCCCCCGAAGGAGCTGATCAGGATGGAGCTCCACAGGCGGCGGTAGACCGCATCGCGGAGCAGATCATCGGGGCGCAGCGTGAGCCGGTGGCGCAACGCCTGCAGCCCTTGCAGCAGTAGTGTGCGCGTCATGGCAGCGCCACCTGTCGTTTATCTTGAGATAAACGAATGTTATCAGTGTGGCGCGGATTCCAGCAAGCGGAACAGGCGGGGATCAGCTCCTGTAATCCGCATTGATGCTGACGTAGTCGTGTGAGAGGTCACAGGTCCAGACCGTGGCCGTGGCCTCGCCACGGTGCAGGTGCACGCGCACGGTGATCTCGGCCTGCTTCATCACACGCTGGCCGTCGGCCTCCTGGTAAGCCGGGTGGCGGCCGCCGGCCTGGGCCACCAGCACATCGTCCAGGTGCAGGTCGATCAGGGCCTGGTCCAGATCGGTGATGCCGGCGTAGCCCACGGCGGCCAGGATGCGGCCGAGGTTGGGGTCGCTGGCAAAAAACGCGGTCTTCACCAGCGGTGAATGCGCGATGGCATAGGCCACGAGCTTGCACTCGTCCGTGCTGCGGCCGCCGTCCACCTGCACGGTGATGAACTTGGTGGCGCCTTCACCATCGCGCACGATGGCCTGCGCCAGGGTCTGCGCCACGGCGATCACCGCCTCGGCCAGTGCCCGGCCCGCAGGCGAATCCAGCGTGGTGATGGGCGCATGGCCCGCGCGCCCCGTGGCCACCAGCACAAAGGAATCGTTGGTCGAGGTGTCACCATCGATGGTGATGCGGTTGAAGCTGCGGTCCGCCGCCTCGCGCACCATGGCCTGCAGCAGGCCCGGCGCCAGCACCGCATCGGTGGCCATGAAGCCCAGCATCGTGGCCATGTTCGGCCGGATCATGCCGGCGCCCTTGGAGATGCCGGTGACGGTGACGGTGTGGCCCTCGACCTGCACCTGGCGCGACGCGGCCTTGGGCACCGTGTCGGTGGTCATGATGCCGTGTGCCGCGTCGGCCCAGTGCGCGGCGTGCAGGTCGGCCCAGGCCGCAGGCAGCGCAGCGGTGATGCGGTCCACCGGCAGCGGCTCCATGATGACGCCGGTGGAAAACGGCAGCACCTGCGCCGGGCTGCAGCCGGCGATGGCGGCCAGCGCCACACAGGTCTGCTGCGCGGCCGCCAGGCCCGGCGCGCCAGTGCCGGCGTTGGCGTTGCCGGTGTTGACCACCAGCGCGCGGATCGACGCGTTGCCCGCCAAGTGTGCCTGGCAGACCTGCACCGGTGCGGCGCAGAAGCGGTTTTGTGTGAACACCCCTGCCACTTGTGCGTCCTCATCGAGTGCAAATACCACCAGGTCGCGCCGGTTGGCCTTGCGCACGCCAGCCATCGTGGTGCCGATGCGCAGGCCCGGCACGGGCAGCAGCGTCGAGGCGTCTAGGGGGGCAAGGTTCACGGGCATGGTGGTCTACGGACAAAGGTTGAACGGGGCTTGCAGTGCAGCGGCGGCGATTGTGTCACCACCCCCCGGGTCAAGGGGTTGGGCACGCTCCGTGCATGCCACGCCCAGGCTGCTCAGGGAAAGCCCTCCTGCTGGGGGGCGACCCGCCGGGCAGCATCCCGACGGCTCTGCGGTGCGGCTGATCCTGCGCCGTGGGCCACCATCGCGGCACCAGGCCCCTACGCGGGCCTCGGTGACACCCTTGAGTTATCAGCAGGAGGTCTGGCATGAATCCATCCCGTACAGCAATCGCGCTGGCGGTTGCGGCAACTTTGTCGATGGGCGCATTCGCGGCGAAGCCGTCGATGTCCGTCCCGGCAACTGCCGCCGAGAACGGTCGTCTGTGGTTTGTTGAACTGGCCGGTGCGCCCGTGGCCGATGGCCGCGCCCGCAACGCGGTGCAGTCGGAGAAGGCGGCCTTCCGCGCAGCCGTCGCCCAGGCCGGCATCAGGTTCAAGGAACGCCGTTCCTTCGACGTGCTGTTCAACGGTTTCTCGGTGGAGGTGGACACCGCCAACCGCCTGAAGCTGGCGCGCCTGAAGGGCGTGAAGGCCTTGTACCCGGTGGACATCATCCAGCGCCCGGCTGCGGCCGTGTCGTCAGACACCGCGCCCGACCTGGCGGCGGCCCTGTCGCTGACCGGCGCGGACGTGGCGCAGAACCAGCTGGGCCTGTCGGGGGTGGGGGTGAAGGTCGGCATCATCGACACCGGCATCGACATCGACCACCCGGCCTTCGGCGGCACCGGCACCCCGGGCACCACGCCTTTCCCGTCGGCGCGCGTCATTGCGGGCTACGACCTGGTGGGTGACAACTACAACGCGGGCGGCACGCCGGAGCAACAGATCCCCGTGCCCGATGCCAACCCGGACGATTGCGGCGGCCACGGCACGCACGTCGCCGGCATCGTGGGCGCCAACGGCGGTGGCCTCAAGGGCGTGGCACCGGCTGTTTCGTTCGGCGCCTACCGCGTCTTCGGCTGCGCCGGCTCCTCGTCGTCCGATGTCATCGTCGAGGCGCTGGAGCGCGCCTACGCCGACGGCATGCAGGTCATCAACCAGAGCCTGGGCGCCGCCCGCCAATGGCCGCAGTACCCGACCGCGCAAGCCTCCACCAGGCTGGTGGCCAAGGGTGTCGTGATGGTCGCCTCCATCGGCAACAACGGCCCGCTGGGCTCGTCGCCGGACGCGCTGTTCGCCGCCGGCGCCCCGGGCGTGGGCAAGAACGTGATCGGTGTCGCGTCGTACGACAACGCGCAACGTGCCTTCACCGTGAGCGACACGCCCTACGGTTTCAACCCGGCCACCGGCGCGCCGCTGCCCCCGCTGACGGGCAGCCTGCCGATGACCAAGAGCGGCACGGTCACCACCGCCGACGACCTCTGCGTGGCCGTGCCGGCCGGCTCCTTCGACGGCAAGGCCGTGCTGGTGCGCCGCGGCACCTGCTCGTTCTACATCAAGGCCAGCAACGCGATGAACGCGGGCGCCGCCGCCGTGGTGCTGTACAACAACCAGGCCGGCGCGCTGAACGCCACCGTGGCCGGCACGCCGCCGATCACGATCCCGGTGGTCGGCATCACCGCCGCGCAAGGGGCCACGCTGGACGCGGCCATCGCCGCCGGCCCGACCACCCTGGCCTGGGGCGATCAATACGTCTCCTTCCCCTACGGCACGGGTGGCCTGATTTCCGGCTTCAGCTCCTTCGGCATGGCCGCTGACCTGAGCATCAAGCCTCAGCTGGGCGCACCGGGCGGCGCCATCCTGTCCAGCTACCCGCTGGAACTGGGCGGCGCGGCCACGCTGTCGGGCACCTCGATGTCGGCCCCGCACGTGGCCGGTGGTGCCGCGCTGATCCTGGAAGCCAAGCCCAATCTGCGCGCCAGCGCAATGAAGGGCCGGCTGCAGAACGTGGCCGACCCGAAGAACTGGTCGGGCAACGCGGCGCTGGGCCTGCTGGACTACAGCTTCCGCCAGGGCGCCGGCATGCTGGACATCGTCAGCAGCGTCACGACGACGGCCAGCGTCTCGCCCAGCGAGCTGTCGCTGGGCGAAAGTGCCGCCGGGCCCTCGGTGAAGACCCTCACCGTGCGCAACCTGTCGACGTCACCCGCCAGCTACGTGGTGGGCCATGTGTCCGGTGTGGCGGCAGGCCCGAACACGACCACGGGTGCGTCGTACAACGTGTCGGGTACGTTTGATGCACCGGCCACGGTGAGCTTCAGCAAGACGACGCTGACCATCCCGGCCCTGGGCACCGCCACGTTCGATGTCACCATCACAGCCAACGACAGCCTGCCGGACCGCAGCCTGTACGGCGGGTACATCACGCTCACGCCGCAAGGCTCGGGCACGGTGATGGGTGTGCCTTATGCCGGCCTCAAGGGTGACTACCAGACCTACCAGGTGCTCACCCCCACGGCCAACGGCTTCCCGTGGCTGGCCACGCTGGCGAACGGCAGCTACACCAACCAGCCCGGTGGTGCGAGCTACACCATGCTCGACGGGAACATCCCGTACTTCCTGATGCACCTGGACCACCTGTCGCGGCGCATCAAGCTGGAGGCCTATGACGCCGCGGGCAACTTCGTCGGCAAGGTGAGTGACGACGAGTACTTCACCCGCAACTCGACCCCGAGCGGCTTCTTCGCCTTCACCTGGGACGGCGTGACCTACCGTGGCCCGTCCGACAACCCGGTGCTGGTGCGCACCGCGCCGAACGGCGTGTACACCGTCAAGGTGTCGGTGCTGAAGGCGCTGGGCGACGAAAACGTCGCGGCGGATTGGGAGACCTGGACGTCGCCGGCGATCACCATCGCCCGCCCGGAAAAACAACCGACGCGCACGGTGGCGGGCAAGTAAGGGCAGACGCCACAGCCGAACGAAAGGGGCCCCGCGGGGCCCCTTATTTTTTATGCACCTGAGGCGCGCGGGTCAGGCCAGTCTGCCGTGGCAGGCCTTGTACTTCTG
>CAYTWU010000293.1:0-4821 GCA_964442175.1 uncultured Rubrivivax sp. | reverse complement strand
ACCCGGCGCACCGCGACCGCATCGCCTTCGTGCGCGTGGCCAGCGGCCACTTCGAACGTGGCATGCGGCTGAAGGTCACGCGCTCCGGCAAGGAGCTGCGGCCCAACACCGTGGTGAGTTTCCTCAGCCAGCGGCGCGAGCTGCTGGAAGAAGCCTTTGCCGGCGACATCATCGGCCTGCCCAACCACGGCGTGCTGCAGCTGGGCGACACGCTGACCGAGGGCGAGGCCCTGCAGTTCACCGGCCTGCCGTTTTTTGCGCCGGAGATGTTCCGCTCGGTGGAGGTGGCCGACCCGCTGCGCACCAAGCAGCTGCGCGCCGGGCTGACGCAGCTGGGCGAGGAGGGCGCGATCCAGGTCTTCCGCCCGGTGGCCGGCAGCGTGCTGCTGCTGGGGGCGGTGGGCCAGCTGCAGTTCGAAGTGGTGGCGCACCGGCTGGAGCATGAGTACGGCTGCAAGGCCCGGATCATGCCGGCGCGCTACAACGTGGCGCGCTGGGTGACCTGCACCGACGCCAAGGAGCTGCAGCGTTTCATCGACGGCAACGCGCACCGGGTGGCGCTGGACGCGGTGGACGCACCCTGTGTGCTGCTGGAGTACGCCGGCGAGCTGCGCGCGATGCAGGACAACTGGCCCAAGATCCAGTTCCACGCGCTGCGCGAGCACGCGGGGCTGGTGTTCCAGAAGCAGCTGGACGGCTGATCTCAGTCAACAACTGCGCAGGCCGGGACTCCAAGACCGGCCGTTCCCGCCGATAACGTGGGGTGATCCGCCTGCCCCCCTTGTTCAGCCGCCTCACGTCGCGCCTGTCGGCCTACCGCGCCGAGGAGGCGCTGGCGCGCCGTTTCCGCGCCCGCCAGCTGCAGGCCGTGGCACGTTTCACGCCGCTGGCCGTGGTGGCCAACCTGCTGAACGTGGCGCTGGTGCTCTGGGCCTTCCGGGCCGACGGGCCCTGGGCTTTTCTGTTGCCCTGGGGCGCGCTGGTCACGCTGCTGGCGCTGCGCGGCATCCAGGGCTGGTGGCGCATGCGCGGCCAGCCGCCACGCGAGACGGCGTCACCCCGCGCCCTGCGGCGCGCCGTGGTGGCGGGTGCGCTGCTGGCCAGCTTCTGGGGCGCGCTGCCGCTGGCGCTGTTGGCCGGCGGCACGTCCGAACAGCAGTTGCTGGTCGCCACCGTGACCACCGGCATGATCTGCGCCGGCGGTTTTGCGCTGGCCACCGTGCCCTGGGCCGGCACGGTCTACGTCGCGGTGCTGGGCGGCAGTGGCGCGGTGGCGCTGTTCCTGTCGGACCTGGGCGTCGCGGCCACGCTGGGCGGGCTGCTGCTGGTGTACTGCCTGATCGTGATCGGCAGCGTCTGGTCCACCGCGCGGCTGTTCGGCGCGCGCCTGCTGGCCGAAGCCGAGGCCGAGCGCCAGAACGAGGTGATCGGCCTGCTGCTGCGGGATTTCGAGGAAAACGCGAGCGACCTGCTCTGGGAGGTGGGTGCCGACGGCCGCCTGCGCCACCTGTCGCCGCGCCTGGCGGCGGCCTTTGGCCACGAAGCCCTGGACCAGGTCACGGCCTTGCAGCTGCTGCAGCGCCTGACGCCCGCCGGCGACGAGGCCCAGGGCCAGCTGGCACAGCTGCGCGAGCAGATGGCGCTGGGCGCCGCCTTCCGCGACCTGCCACTGGCCACCAGCCGCGGCGGGCGCGTGCGCTGGTGGTCGCTGAGTGCCAAACCGGTGCTGGACGAGCAGGGCCGCGTTTGCGGCTGGCGCGGCGTGGCCAGCGACATCACCGCGGCGCGCCAGGCCAACCGCCAGCTCACCTGGCTGGCGCACAACGACGCGCTCACCGGCCTGGCCAACCGCTACCAGTTCCGGCGCGAACTGGCGCTGCGCCTGCGGCCGGACCACACCGGGCCACTGGCCCTGCTGTGCCTGGACCTGGACCACTTCAAGCAGGTGAACGACACCCTGGGCCACGCGGTGGGCGACGAATTGCTGCGCACCGTCGGCGAACGCCTGCGCGCCGTCACGCGGCCCAACGATGTGGTGGCGCGGCTGGGCGGCGACGAGTTTGCGCTGCTGACCGCGCTGTCCGGCACGGCCGCTTTGCAACAGCTGGCGCAGCGCCTGCTGGACGCGCTGGCCGCGCCCTGCGAGATCAAGGGCCTGCAGCTCACGGTGCGCGGCAGCCTGGGCGTCGCCCGCGCGCCGCAGGACGGGGCTGACGTGGACGCCCTGTTGAACGCAGCCGACCTGGCGCTGTACGCCGCCAAGACCGCCGGCCGCAACGAGTACCGGTTCTACGCACCGGCCATGGCCGCGTCCACCCGACGGCGCCTGGCGGTGGAGCAGGCCCTGCGGGACGCGCTGATCCACGACGAGCTGCGCCTGGCCTTCCAGCCGCAGGCCACGCTGGAAAGCTGGCAGATCGTCGGCTTCGAGGCCCTGGTGCGCTGGACCCACCCCGAGCTGGGCGAGGTGCCGCCCAGCGAGTTCATCCCGGTGGCCGAGGAGGCCGGCCTGATGCCCGCCATCGGCGATTGGGTGCTGGCCGAGGCCTGCCGGCAGGCGGTGGGCTGGGATGCGGCGCTGACGGTCTCGGTGAACGTGTCGCCGGTGCAGGCGATGGCGCCGGACTTCGTGAACCGCGTGCTGCAACACGTGCAGGCGGCCGGCCTGGCACCGGCCCGGCTGGAGCTGGAGATCACGGAATCGGTGCTGCTGCAGGAGAGTGCCGCCACCGGCGAGGCGCTGCACCGGCTGCGCGCGGCCGGGGTGCGCATCGCGCTGGACGACTTCGGCACCGGGTACTCGGCGCTGTCCTACCTGCGCCGTTTCCCGTTCGACACGCTGAAGATCGACCGCAGCTTCGTGCGCGAGCTGGTCACGCGCGGTGATGCGCGCGCCATCGTGCGCATGATCATCGGCCTGGCCCGCACGCTGAACATGCGCACGGTGGCCGAGGGCGTGGAAGAACCAGCCCATGTGGGCGTGCTGCAGCGCTACGGCTGCGCGCTGATGCAAGGTTACCTGGTCAGCCGCCCCTTGCGGAGCCCGGAGGTGGTGGATTTCCTCTGGCACTGGCAGCACCACCGCCGGCCGGTGATGACCGCCGCCCAGGCCGAGGTGCCGGGCACCGACACCATGCCGCTGTCCGGCTGAAGACCGTCAGTTGGTGCAGGGCATGGCCGTCAGGCAATCGGGGCAGGCGCGGTGCAGCCAGCCTTCCCCGCCCGGCGACAGCATCGCGGCCAGCCATTGCGCAAACGGCTGGCCGGCGGGCGAGTCGGCGTAGAAGCGGTTGTCGCCCAGGATGGTGTGCGCCGTGCCCGGCAGCACGAAGGAGCGGAAGTTCGGCAGCAGTGCCGTGTCCTCGGCCAGCGTGGCCAGCATCTGGCGGTTCCAGTCGGGCACGATCCGGGGGCAATCGCCCCCCGGGCCGAAAAACACCTTCATGTAGGCGTAGAACCCCGCCTGCACGCTGTCCTGCGTGTCGGTGAACTGCGCAAAGCGGCCGTTCGGGTAGGCCTGTGCGCCACGCCGGAAGACCTGGTTCGTGGGCACGGCAGACGGGTCGCTGCCAAACACCCAGGGCGCCAGCTGCACGTTCCAGCTGCCGCGGCCCGGGGTCTGGGCGTCAAAGGCCGGCGTGCTGACACCCTGGCTGGCATCGGCCAGCACCGACAGCCGCGCCTGCGGGAACTGCTGCGCCAGCCACGGGAAATGCGCCGCCGCGCCGTAGCCGCCGGCACTGGCACCGGTGACCAGCAGCTCGCCCACGTCGGGCGGCATGTTCTTCGCGATCCAGTCCAGCACGACCATGAAGTTGTCGTAGCCGCGGTGGCGGATGGTGATCTGGCGCGGCAGCGCGGGGTGGCCCACGGTGTCGTAGACGCGGTCGGTGGAGCCCAGGTGCACGTCGCCCGTGCAGTACGGGATGGCCACCATCGTCCAGTCCTTCAGCGGGTTGGCCGGGTTCAGCAGGTCCAGCGCGCCGTCGTACTGGCTCGGGTCGGAGTTGCGCGGGATGGCCGGATTGTAGAACTGGATCAGCGGGTCGCGCAACCGGCCGCCGAAGGGAAAGCTGCAGGTCAGGTTGTCCCAGCAGGCGCCACCACCATCGAAGAACACGGCCAGCTTCTTCGGGTCCCCGGGGCGCACCCAGAAGCGAAAGCGCGCATCCGTGCCCGGGTAGCCGGAGCAGGTGGCGGCGTGCGGGCGGCCATCGGCGCCAATCACCGGCGGTGGGTTGTTGATGGTCAGCCAGCCTTCGGCGGCCGGGGCCAGGCCCGTGGTCAGCGACAAGGCCAGCGCGGCGAGCAGGGAACGCAGTGTCATGGGGTCACCTCCGGCGCCGATTCTGGGTGGCCGGCGGCCCGGGCGCCATCCCCTGCCGGGCTCGGGATAATCCCGGCATGTCTGCCTTGGCGGCCCGTGCGGCCTTGTACCTCGACCTGGTCCGCTGGAACCGCCCCGCCGGCTGGCTGCTGCTGTTGTGGCCCGGCCTGTCTGCGCTGTGGATCGCAGCGGATGGTTTTCCGGGCTGGCACCTGCTGGCGGTGTTCGTCGCCGGCACGGTGTTGATGCGCAGCGCCGGCTGCTGCGTCAACGACGTGGCCGACCGCGACTTCGACCGCCACGTCAAGCGCACCGCGCAGCGGCCGGTGACACGCGGCGCGGTCTCGGTCCAGGAGGCGCTGGCGCTGGGCGCCGTGCTGGCGCTGGGGGCCTTTGGCCTGGTGCTGACCACCAACCCGCCGACCATCTTGCTGAGCTTTGCGGCGCTGGCCGTGACCCTGCTCTACCCCTATGCCAAACGCTTCGTCTCGATG
>CAYTWU010000292.1:0-4822 GCA_964442175.1 uncultured Rubrivivax sp. | reverse complement strand
ACGCCTGAAGCTGGATGCGGCCCCGCCGCCGCCGCCAGCTCCGCCTTCAGCGGCCGCTTCCGCCCCACTGCCCGCGCCGGTGATGGACCTGGTCGAACAGGCCAACCAGGCGGTGCTGGCGGCGATTGCCGCGGCCTCTGCGTCGCAGGGCCGCATCGCGGCGCTGGAAGCCAGCATGCGCCAGCTCAGCGACGAAGCCCAGGCCCAGAAGGCCATGGTCGACACCCTGCGCGACCGCGCGGCCGCGGCCGAGGGCCGCAACCAGTGGGTCTTGCCGCTGGGCCTGGCGCTGCTGGCCTTGCTGGCACTGGCGGGCTGGTTGTGGATGCGGCTGCGTGAGCTTGAGCGCGACCGCCGCCACGGCTGGTTGAGCGCGGCGCGCGCACCGGCACCGCCGCCAGCGCCGGCACCGGCCGTGCCGCCGTCGCCCTCGCAGGTGCCGCTGCTGGTGGAGCGCAGCGTGCGCACCACCGGGGTCGCGGCGCTGGGTGCCGGCCTCGCACCGGTGCACGTGCCGACGCCGTCGGAACTGCCGGACCCACCCTCCACGGCGCCGCCGGACTGGGCCCCGGAGACCGCGACGCTGAAAACCCAGCCCCTGGTGCCCTCGGCCGCGCTGGCGCAGCCCGAGAGCCGGGACGTCAGCGCCGAAGAGCTGATCGACCTGGAGCAGCAGGCCGAGTTTTTTGTGGTGCTGGGCCAGGACGACGCCGCCATTGACCTGCTGGTCTCGCACCTGCGCGACAGCGGCGGCGCGAGCCCGCTGCCGTACCTGAAGCTGCTGGACATCTACCGCCGCCTGGGGGATCGCGACGCCTACGAGCGCACACGCGACCGCTTCAACCACCGCTTCAACGCGCACGTGCCGGGTTGGGATGCGCCGGCCGGCGATGGCCGCACGCTGGAAGACTACCCGCACGTGATGGGCTGGCTGCAGCATGTCTGGCCCAAGCCGCTGGATGCGATGGCCGAGCTCGAATCACTGCTGTTCCGCAAGGACGGCGGCGAGCTCTTCGAGTTACCCGCCTACCGCGAGTTGCTGATGCTCTACGCGCTGGCGCGTGACCTGCTGGATGGCGACACCGGCCATGCCGGCACCGCGGTGGACGTGCTGCTGCCGTTGAACGACACGCCGGGTTTTGCGCCCACGTCCCCGCGGCCGTACTTCGGCGATGACGGCCTGGCCCCGCCGGAGCACCAGCCCACGGCCCCGATCGACCTCGACCTGGACCTGCCGGCCGAGCCGCCGCCCAGCCCCTACGGCCGTTACCGCTGAGCGGCGCCGGCCCGGCGCTGTTCGGTCAGAGCCTGGCCAGCCGGCCCAGGGCGGTTTTCAGCGTCTCGTCCTTCTTGGCAAAACACAGGCGCGCCAGCCGCTGCTCGAAACCGCCTTCGTAGAAGGCGGCGATGGGAATGGCGGCCACACCCACCTCCTGCGTCAGCCACTCGCAGAACGCGGCCTCCGGCAGCTCGCTCACCGCGCTGTAGTCCACCGTCTGGAAGTAGGTGCCTTCGCAGGGCAGCAGGCGCAGCCGCGTGCCGGCCAGGCCAGCGCGGAACAGGTCGCGCTTGGCCTGGTAGAAGGCCGGCAGGTTGCGGTAGGGCGCTGGGTCGGCCATGTAGTGCGCCAGGGCGTGTTGCACCGGCGTGTTGACGGTGAACACGTTGAACTGGTGCACCTTGCGGAACTCCGCCATCAACGGTGCCGGCGCCAGCACGGTGCCCACCTTCCAGCCGGTGACGTGGTAGGTCTTGCCGAAGCTCGACACCACAAACGCGCGCGCCGCCAGCGCCGGCAGGGACGATGCGCTGACGTGCGGCGCGCCGTCGTACACCATGTGTTCGTAGACTTCGTCGCTGATCAGCAGCACATCGGTCGGTGCCAGCAGGTCGGCCAGCTGCTGCATCTCGGCGCGGGTCCACACCGTGCCGGTGGGGTTGTGCGGCGAGTTGACGATGATCGCCCGCGTGCGCGGGGACAAGGACGCGGCGATGGCGTCGAAGTCGGGGCGGAACACACCGGGCTTCAGCGGCACGCGCACGACGCGGCCACCGGCGAGCTCGATGTTGGGGGCGTAGCTGTCGTAGCACGGCTCCAGCACGATGACCTCGTCGCCCGGGTGCACGCAGCACAGCACTGCGGTCAGGATGGCCTGCGTGGCGCCGGCGGTGACGGTGACCTCCGTGTCCGGGATGTAGGCGCGGCCGTAAAGCGCTTCGACCTTGGCCGCCACCGCCTGCCGCAGCGCCGGCACACCGGCCATCGGTGGGTACTGGTTCAGGCCGGCCCGCATCGCGGCACTCACCTGGGCCGGCAACGCCGGGTCGCAATCGAAGTCCGGAAAGCCCTGGCCGAGGTTGACGGCGCCGGTGCGTGTGGCCAGGGCCGACATCACGGTGAAGATGGTGGTGCCCACGGTGGGCAGCCGGCTTTGCAGGGCGGGCGTGGGGTGCATGGTGGTTCAGAGTTGGTAGTTGTCGTCGCCCGGGCCACCGGCCAGGGCGCGCTCGATCAGCGCACGGGTCAGGCGGTCGGAAAGCAGCTCGGCGAAGCTGAAGACGAAGTGTCTCAAATAGGCGCCGCGGCGGAAGGCCACGCGCGTGACGTTGCGGCCGAACAGGTGGCCCGCAGGGATGCTGACCAGGCCGCTGTCGGCGTTGTCGTCGCGCATCGCCATCTCGGCCACGATGCCCACGCCCAGGCCCAGCCGCACGTACGTCTTGATGACGTCGGAATCGATGGCTTCCAGCACCACGTCGGGCGCCAGCTTGCGCTGTGCAAACGCGTTGTCGATGCGCCGCCGGCCGGTGAAGGTGGGGTGGTAGGACACCAGCGGCTCGGCCGCCAGCTGCTCCAGCGTCGGGCGCGCCACGGCGGCCAGCGCGTGGCCCGTGGGCACCACGATCACGTGCTGCCAGTCGTAACACGGCACGGTGATCAGCTCGTCGTGCGCCTCCAGCGATTCGGTGGCCAGGCCGATGTCGGCCGCGCCGTCGATCAGCATCTGCGCCACCTGCTCGGGGTTGCCCTGGTGCAGTGCCACACGCACCTCGGGGTAGCGTCGGCGCAGCAGCGCCACCGGACCGGGCAGCATGTAGCGCGCCTGCGTGTGGGTGGCGGCGATGGACAGCGTGCCGCGCTCCTGCTTGCTGAACTCCTCGCCGATGGCCTTGAGGTTGTCCAGCTCCTGCAGGATGCGTTCGATCGAGGCCAGCACATGCTGGCCGGGCTCGGTGACGCGGCGCAGGCGCTTGCCGTGGCGCTGGAAGATCTCGATGCCCAGCTCTTCCTCGAGCTCCAGGATGGCCTTGCTGACGCCGGGCTGCGAGGTGTGCAGCGCCTTGGCTGCCTCGGTCAGGTTCAGGCCCCGGCGCACCGCCTCGCGCACGAAACGGAACTGGTGCAGGTTCATGCCTTCAAGGCATCCGTCGCGGCGGCGGCCAGGGCGTCGATCACCGACGGCAGCTCGCCCACCGGCGGCAGCAACTGCCATTGCACGGCCGGATGTGTGCTGCGCAGCGTGTCGACGATCTCCGGCAGGTCCTTGCGCACATGGCCGCCCGCACCCAGGAACAGCGGCAGGATGGTCACCGCCGTGCAGCCCTGGGCCACCAGCTCGGCCGCGGCGCTGGGCAGGCTGGGTGTCATCAGCTCCAGGAAGGCCAGGCGCACGGCCACGCCGGGCTGCGTGGCCCGCACGCGGGCCGCCACGGCCTCGAACGGGGCGGCCCAGCGGGGGTCGCGGGCGCCGTGGGCAAACAGGATCAGGCCGTGGTTCATCTTGGGGTTCACCGGTAACGCACCAGCCACGCAAACGCGGCCAGCGACAGCAACAGGTACAGCAGCCCCGGCGCCGCCGAGACCACCCAGGGCGTGAGGTCGGACAACACGCCCAGGTGGCCGGCGATGTTGTTCAGCAGCACGAAGCTGATGCCCAGCAGGATGCCGCCGAACACCTTGAGGCTGACACCACCGCTGCGCGACTGCAGGTAGGCAAACGGCAGGGCCAGCGCCACCATCACGATGCAGGCCAGCGGGTACAGCGCCCGCTTCCAGAACTGCAGCTCGTAACGCAGCGCGGCCTGTTCCTGCTCGGCCAGGTGGCCGCTGTAGCGCCACAGGGCCCATGTGGTCATGGTCTCGGCCGGCAGCAGCGCGGCGGCCACCACCTGCGCGTTCAGGCTGGTGGCCCAGCGCAGGCTGGGCAGGCGCTGCACGCCCACCGCACCACCGTCATCCGGCCAGCGCAGCTGCTCGGCGTCGCTGAGCAGCCAGTGGCCGTCGCCCTCCACCCGAGCGCGGGGTGCAGCCAAGCGCTGCACCAGCCGGCCCTGGGCGTTGAACTCGTAGATGCGCACCTCGGTCAGCGTGCCGTCGCCTGCCAGCCCGCCGACGTTGGCCGACACCGTGAGGCCGCTGTCGGCCAGCCCGTGTTTCTCCTTCAGCCAGGCGCCCGGCCCGGACAGCCGCAGCCCACCACCCGCGCGCGCCTTCAGCAACACGGCCTGGCGCTCGCTGGCCGGTGCGACCACATCGCCGATCACGAAGGTCACCGCTGCGAAGGCCACGCCCAGCCCGGCCAGCAGCAGCAGGGCACGGCGCGGGCCCAGGCCGCCGGTGCGCAGGATGGTGAACTCCGAACTCTGCGCCATGCGCGACAGCGCGTAGATCGTGCCGATCAGCACCGCGATCGGCATCAGCTCGTAGGCATGGCCGGGCAGGGCGTACAGCGCTGCCAGCACGGCGATGGCCACGGTGCGGCCCTTCTGGCCGACGCCGTCCAGCTGGTCGACCAGGTCGATGAAGAAGAACAGCGACAGG
>CAYTWU010000291.1:0-4823 GCA_964442175.1 uncultured Rubrivivax sp. | reverse complement strand
GAGGTGGCGGCCTGACTTAAACCAACGAGCCTCCGCGAATTCCGGGGCGGTTCAAACCGCCTGGCTGATCTCTGGTGCATTGCCGATGCGGTTCAGCCGGGTGCTCTCTCGGATCTCAAAGAATTCAGCTCCAAGTACGAGGCAGCCGGCGCTGATGTTGGCGAGCTGCGCGAGCTTGTTTGGCACGACGAAGACCAGAGCGAAGCCGCTCCACCCAAGATGCTGCTCAGGCGCCTCAAGACCGATAAGCTGGAAGGCTTGCCGAGGAAGCATGAGCATGTCATCTCAACGCCCATGCCATCGCGCCAAGCAGATGCGTACGGCCGTGCGCTGGCCATGAAGGAACTCTCTGGGCCGGAAGGCACGCTGGGGATGATCCACGCATTGCGTCGGATCTCGTTGCATCCGCTCCTTCTTGAGGGCGGCGTCGGCAGCGAGGAACTCCGTGTTGAGGACTCGGCTCGGATGATGGCGACGCTGGAGGTGCTTGATCGAGTCGCTGAAGCTGGGGAAAGGGCGCTGGTTTTCCTGGAGTCACTGGACCTGCAGGACGCCGACCAACTGCCGCTGTTGCTGAAGCGAAGGTACGGTCTTGCCAGACTGCCGATGGTGATCAACGGGCAGGTCGCTACGGAGGCGAGGCAGGCACGGGTCAACGACTTTCAGCGCGAGCGTGGCTTCGACGTCATGTTGCTTTCACCGAAGGCCGGTGGCGTCGGCTTGACGCTGACGGCGGCGAACCACGTGGTGCATCTCTCTCGGTGGTGGAACCCGGCCGTCGAGGATCAGTGCTCCGACCGCGTCTATCGAATCGGGCAAACCCGCCCTGTCCACATCTACTACCCGCTGGCCGTCCTGCCTGACGCCCAGGAGTACAGCTTCGACGTCCAGTTGCAGCAACTGATGGATCGCAAGCGCAAGCTCGCTCAGGACTTGCTCGCGCCTCCTGCGTTCAGTACGGATGACTACAAAGCACTAGTTGCATGTGCACTGAGGGCAAAGAGATAAAACTGGTGTACCTCATCCGATACGCAAAAAGGGCCGGTCTTGCGACCGGCCCCTCCTGACTTTCTCGATCACCAGGCACTCGAGCGGTGCCTGCCTTCCCTGTGCTTACCTGACGACAGCACCGCAACGGAGTGTGACGGAGGGTGCATTGGCCGCACATCCCCACAAAGCATGAAAACCCACGCTCAGTCGTAGCTGGGCAGCACGCCTTCACGCAGGGCGACCCGCGCCTGCTCGAAGCCCGGCACCACCGAACGCACCACGTCCCAGAAGGCCGCGCTGTGGTTCATCTCGCGCAGGTGGGCCAGCTCGTGGGCGACCACGTAGTCGATCACCGGCAGGCCGAAGTGCACCAGGCGCCAGTTCAGCCGGATCGAGCCGTCGGCGCTGGCGCTGCCCCAGCGCGTGGCGGCCGAGCTCAGCGACAACCGGGTCATGCGCACGCCCAGGCGCTGCGTGAACAGCGCGCAGCGCTCCTCGAACACCCGCCTGGCCTGGCGCTGCAACCAGCTCTGCACCAGCTCGCGCACCTGCTCGGCGCTGGCGTGTTCCGGCAGGCCCAGGTGCAGGGTCAGGTGCGGCACGCCGGGCAGGGTGTTGTCTGCCGTGTGCAGCACCGCACCCGTGCATCGCGCGTCCAGCACCAGGATCACGGATTCGCCCAGGAAGGGCACGACGCTGCCATCGCGCCACTCCACCCGGGCCGCGTGCTGGCGGCGCTGGCGCTGCTGCTGCTCGTGCAGCTTGCGCAGGATCCAGGCCTGTTTGCCGCGCAGCACGGTCTCGATCTCGGCCAGGCCGACCCAGCGGGGCGCACTGACGGCCAGGCCCTCGGGGCCGACCATGAAGCCGATGCTGCGGCGGCGCGCGCGCTTGAGCTCGAAGGGCACGCGGTGTTCGCCCAGCAGCAGCTCGTGCCGGGCACGCGGAGAGGTCGGCAGGGCCGGCGCCGGTGCCGCGGGCGTGGCCGCCGGTGTCGGTGGCGCCGCAGCCTCGTCGAACAAGGACAGCTGGGTGATCGGCAGGCCGGGCGCTGGCATGGGCCGCGATTCTAAGGACCGTCGTTGTCCTTGTACGGCGCAAAAACATCCCGCAACGGGGTGCTGGCCGGGCGGTCACCACGGGTCAACGAACGTTCCAGCTCCTTCAGGTGGCGCCGCATCTCGGCCGCACCGGCCGTGCCGCTGGCGGCCAGCGCATCCACCAGATCGGCATGGCGGTGCGCCACACACACCGGGCCGCCGCCCACCTTGTACAAGGCCATCAGCATCGAGGTGGTGGGCAGCAGGCTGTCCAGCAGCCGCGTGAACAGCGGGTTGCCGTGCATGCGGGCCAGCGCCAGGTGGAACTCGCCCGACAGCCGCACGGCCGCCGCCGCGTCGCCACGCGCATCGGCCTCGGCTTCGGCCAGGGTCAGGCTGCGCAGCTCGGCCAGCTGCGCATCAGCCAGCCGGCCGCCCAGCCGGCGCGCCACCTCGCACTCCACCACGCGCCGGGCTTCAAACACATGGGCGGCGTCGGCCAGCGCCGGCTGCGGCACCCGCGCGCCGCGGTTGTGGATCAGCTCGATCAGGTGGTCTTGCGCCAGACGCTGCAAGGCCTGGCGGACCACGGTGCGCGAGACACCGAAGGTCTGCGCCAGTTCCTCCTCGCGCAGCCAGGCACCAGGCGCCAGGCGGTGCTCCATCATGGCCTGGTAGATGCCCTGGTAGACGCGGTCGGTGGTGGTGGCGGGAGGCGGGGGCGGGTTCATGGCGCGGCGCCTGCTAGGCTGGCAGGCCCACGGGATTGTCCCGCCGCCCGACGACGCCACGATGTCCACATTGCACGCCCAGCCGCTGACCGCTCACACGTTTGCGCCCTACGGTCAGGTGGTCGAGCACCGCACGTCCGGCCGCTGGATCAACGACGGCAACGCCTGGCGCAGCGAAGCCGGCCCGCTGGCCCTCACCGCCGACGGTGGCCGCCCGGTGCTGGCCGTCTTCCGCGCCCGTGCGCGTGCTGCAGCAGGCCCCTGGCACGAGCTGGAACGCCACCGGCTGGGCACGCAGAGTTTTCTGCCGCTGGGCACGGCGCGCTGTGTGCTGCTGGTGGCCCAAGGTGACACCGCGCCCGACCCTGCCACGCTGGCCGCGTTTGTCACCCGCCCCGGCCAGGGCTGGACGCTGGCTGCCGGCACCTGGCACCACGCGCTGATCGTGCTGGACGATGTGGAAGTGGCGGTGCTGGAACGTGCGGCCGACACGGTCGACTGCGAGATCGTGCACCTGGTGGCGCCGGTTCAGATCGTGCTCTGAGCCAGGCGCAAGGCCAGGTTCACCAGGCTGGCATCGCGCCCCGGCGGGCCCAGCAGCGACAGGCCCAGCGGCGCGCCCAGCCGGCCACCCAGCGGCAGCGAGAGCTGCGGGAAACCGCTCAGGCCGGCGCTGCACAGCAGGCGGATGGACGCGTTGCGGTAGTCCTCCAGCGACGCTTCCGCTGTGGCACTGAGCGGTGCGATGTCGGGCATGGTCGGCATCAGCAGCACGCCGTCGTCGCCCAGCAGATCGTTCAGGCGGGCGGTGAACTGCACGCGGAAGGCGCTGGCCGCGGCCACCTGCTCGTCCGTCACGCGGCTGGACCAGTCGAAGCGCTCTCGCACGCCCGGCCCCAGCGGCGGCTGGTGGCGGGTGATGAAGCCGCCCAGGCTGCTCCAGGCCTCGCGGCCCTGGATGTGGCGTGTGTGCCAGTACATCGCGTCGAAGCTGTCCAGCACCAGGTCCACCGGTGTCGCCGCACCCAGCACGGCCTGCACGGCGGCACAGGGCTCGGCCAGCGCGGCCGTGGCCTCGGGCGCCAGCTGCGCCCAGACCTCGTGCGGCCAGAGCAGGCGCACACGCTGCGGAAGCGGCACCGCATCGGCGCCCAGCAGCACCGCCGCCACGCGCGCAAACAGGGGCACGTCGCGCGTGAACCAGCCGCAGGTGTCCAGGCTGGGCGCCAGGTCCATCGCGCCGGCCAGGGAGATGCGGCCGTGCGTGGGCCGCAGGCCGACCAGGCCGCAGTGGCTGGCGGGCGCGCGCACCGAGCCGCCGGTGTCGCTGCCCAGCGCAAAGTCCACCAGGCGGTTGGACACGGCCGCGGCCGAGCCGGACGACGACCCCCCGCTGATGCGCTCCGGCGCCGCGCCGTTGATGGGCGCGCCGAAATGCGCGTTCTGGCCGTTCATCGAAAACGCCAGTTCGTCGGTGATGGTCTTGCCGGCGAAGGCGGCACCCGCGTCCAGCAGGGCCTGCACCACGGGCGCGTGCCGGGTCTTGAGGCCCGACAGCGCCAGCATCATCGGCTGGCCCCCGCTGGTGGGGTAACCCGCCACGTCGAACAGGTCCTTCACGCCGAAGCGCAGGCCGGCCAGCGGCCCGGTGGACGCGTGCCGCACCGGGACCTCCGGGTAGGGCATGAAGGCCCGCGCGGTGTCGTGCAACACGCTCATGCCGCTGCCACCGTGTCCGCCGTGCGCAGGCAGCGCGCGCGGTGCGAGCCGCTCAGGTGCACGACCTCGGGCCGTGTGCTGCGGCAGCCGTCCTGCACCATCGGGCAACGTTCGGCAAAGGCGCAGCCCGGCGGCAGCGCCGACAGGTCGGGCGGCGAACCACCGATGGTCTGCAGCCGGCTGCCCTTGGCCAGCGCGCCGTGGGCCCGGCTGTGCAGCAGCGCCCGCGTGTAGGGGTGGCGCGGTGCGCGGATCAGCTCGCGCGCCGTGCCTTCTTCGACGATGCGGCCGGCGTACATCACCGCGATGCGGTCGGCCACTTCCACCGCGGCGCCGATGTCGT
>CAYTWU010000290.1:0-4852 GCA_964442175.1 uncultured Rubrivivax sp. | reverse complement strand
TGATGTGGCGGCGGTCGATGTCGAACAGCTCCTGCTTCAGCGCCAGCGCGTTGGTCAGGTTGCCGTTGTGCACCAGCACGATGCCGTACGGTGCGTTGACATAGAAGGGCTGGGCCTCTTCTTCGCTGTAGGCGTTGCCGGCGGTGGGGTAGCGTGTCTGGCCCAGGCCCACGGTGCCCGGCAGGCCACGCATGTTGCGGGTGCGGAACACGTCGCGCACCATGCCACGCGCCTTGTGCATGAAGTACTTGGTGTCCAGCATCGTCACGATGCCGGCTGCATCCTGGCCGCGGTGCTGCAGCAGCAGCAGCGCGTCGTAGATGAGCTGGTTGACGGGCTGTTGGGAGATGACGCCGACGATGCCGCACATGTGGATTAGGTCCTGGGCAGCCACTCCCGCAGATCAGGCGGCAGCAGCGGTTTGATGAACTTGACGGTCTCGGTCGTCCAGCGCGCGCCGGTCGACGCTTGCCAGAGGGGCGATTGTGCGGCCGGCGTGAAGCTGACGAGCGTGGCCAGCGCGATCAACACCACGCCGCCACGCAACAGCCCGAAGGCACCACCGCCGATGCGGTCGACCACCGACAGCGGCGTGGCGTGCACCACCATGCGCACCAGCTTGGCAGCCAGCGACCAGATGATGACGCTGGCCACGAAGACAAGGGCAAAGGCCGCAGCCCGGTTGGCACCGGAGCCGGCCGAGCCAATCGGCACTTCAGGCAGGTGCGGGGCCAGGTCACCGGCTAACCAGTGGGCCGCGAAGTACGCCACCACCCAGCCGACCAGCATCGCCACCTCCAGCAGCAGGCCGCGCACAAAGCCCAGGCCGACCGAGACCAGCAACACCGCCAGCAGGACCCAGTCGAGTGGCGGCAGACCGCCGATCACAGCCGGATCACCGACGCGGGCAGCCCGGCCTTCTGCGCCTTGGCCGCAGCGGCCTCGGCCTCGTCGCGCCGCGGGAACGGACCGATGCGCACCCGGGTGCGCTTGCCGGCCGCGGCCGCGATGTCCTGCGTGTAGGTCTCCAGGCCCGCCTTCTGGGCCTTGGCCCGCACCTCGCGCACGGTCTTGTCTTCGGCAAAGGCGCCGATCTGCACGACGTACCGGGCGGCTGCGGCCGACGCGGCAGCCGGCGGGGTGGCGGCCGAGTCCTGGCCCTCCAGCAGGGCCTGCGCACGGGCACCGTCGCTGCGCGGGGTGGACGCCTTGGGCGCAGGCGCCGAGGCCTTGGGCGCCGGGGCGGATGCCTTGGGCGCCGGGGCTTCGGTCGCCATCTCGGTGATCATCGGCGGCGGCGCGGGCGTGCCGGAGGCCTGCGCCACGGCCGACGCGGCCGACGCGGCCGCGGCAGGGGGCGCCACCGGTGCCGGCATGGCCAGGGGCGGTGCACCGTCCTTCTTCGGGATCTCGATGGGCAGGTCCACCGGAATCGGCCGAGGTTCGGTTTCGAACAGCAGCGGGAACGCGATCACGCCGATGCCCAGCAGCAGCACGGCGCCGATCAGGCGGCGGCGCGCGCGGGTGCGCGCGGCCTCGGGGGGGGTGTCAGGGCTGGGCTGGGCCGCGGCCGGGGTCTTGCGACGGAGAAAGGACGGCAGAGGCATGCGCTGAGTGGAGTTTCGGCAGCCCCGCTTCGAGCACGCCGCCCACGGTGTAGAAAGAACCGAAGACCACGATTCTATCCGCCGGGTCGGCGGCGCCCAGGGCGGCGCGCAGGCCTTCTGCGGCCGAGGCATGGGTGCTCACGCCGACCGTGCGGCCGGGGGTCGCTGGCCGCGGCAGGGCCGCCAGGTCCGTGGCCTTGGCGGCGCGGGCCGTGGCCAGGTCGCAGAAGTGCCAATGGTCCACCAGCACCTGCATGCGGGCCAGCAGCGCCGGCAGGTCCTTGTCCTGCATCGCGCCAAACACGGCATGGGTGCGCGGGTAGAAACCCATCGCGTCCAGGTTCTGCGCGAGCGCGGCCACCGATTGCGGGTTGTGTGCCACATCCAGCACCAGGGTGGGCTGGCCGGGCACGATCTGGAAGCGGCCCGGCAACTCCACCAGCGCCAGCCCGGTGCGCACCGCCTGCGCGGTGATCGGCAGGCGGTCACGCAGCGACTCCAGCGCGGCGATGGCGCCGGCGGCGTTCAGGATCTGGTTGGCGCCGCGCAGCGCCGGGTAGGCCAGTGCGTGGTAGCGCCGGCCGCGGCCGGCCCAGCGCCACTGCTGGCGGTCGCCGTCGTGGTGGAAATCGCGGCCAACCAGCCAGAGGTCGGCGCCGACGCTGTCTGCGTGGGCCAGCACGCTGGCGGGTGGCAGCGGGTCGCTGACGATGGCCGGCCGGCCGGCGCGCATGATGTGCGCCTTCTCGCGGCCGATGCTCTCGCGGTCCGGGCCCAGGTACTCGACATGGTCGATGTCGATGGAGGTGATCACCGCGCAGTCGGCGTTGATCGTGTTCACCGCGTCCAGCCGCCCGCCCAGGCCGACCTCCAGGATCACCAGGTCCACCGGGGCATGCTGCAGCGCGCGCAGGATGGCCAGCGTGGTGAACTCGAAGTAGCTCAGCGTCAGCTCGCCGCGGGCGTCTTCCACCGCCTGGAAGTGGGGCAGCAGGTCGGCCTCGGCCACCGGCTCGCCGTTGACGCGGCAGCGTTCGCTGAAGTGCACCAGGTGCGGCTTGATGTACAGGCCGGTGCGGTAACCGGCCTGGCGCGCGATGCTTTCGATCATCGCGCAGGTCGAGCCCTTGCCGTTGGTGCCGGCGACCGTGATCACCGGCACATCAAAGCGCAGGCCGAGCCTGTCCCGCAGCGCATTGGTGCGCTGCAGGCCCATCTCGATGGTCTTGGGGTGCAGGCGCTCGCAATGTGCGAGCCAGTCCGCGAGTGTCAGCAGTTCAGGCAACGGCGTCGGCACTCTGTCTCTGCAGCATCGCCAGCGTGCGCGCCACGGTGCTGCGCATCTGGCGGCGGTCGACGATCATGTCCAGTGCCCCCTTGGTGATCAGGAACTCCGAGCGCTGGAAACCTTCCGGCAGCTTCTCGCGCACGGTGTTTTCGATCACGCGCGGGCCGGCAAAACCGATCAGCGCCTTGGGCTCGGCGATCACCACATCGCCCATGAAGGCGAAGCTGGCCGAGACACCGCCCATGGTCGGGTCGGTCAGCACGCTGACGTACGGCAGCCCGGCCTTGGCCAGACGCGTCAGTGCTGCATTGGTCTTGGCCATCTGCAGCAGCGACAGCAGGCCTTCCTGCATGCGCGCGCCACCGGTGGCGGCAAAGCTGACAAACGGCACCTTCTGCTCGACCGCGGTTTCGACGCCACGCACAAAACGTTCGCCCACCACGGCGCCCATCGAGCCGCCCATGAAGTCGAACTCGAAACAGGCGGCCACCAGCGGCACGCTCATCACCGCACCGCCGATCACGACCAGGGCGTCGGTCTCGCCGGTGGTCTCGAGCGCGGCCTTCAGCCGCTCAGGGTACTTCTTGCTGTCCTTGAACTTCAGCGCGTCGACCGGCAGCACCTCCTGCCCGATCTCGTAGCGGCCTTCGGCGTCCAGGAAGGCGTCCAGCCGGGCACGCGCGCCGATGCGGTGGTGGTGGCCACACTTGGGACAGACGTTGACGTTGCCTTCGAGGTCGGTCTTGTAGAGCACCGTCTCGCAGGAGGGACACTTGATCCACAGGCCCTCGGGCACCGTGCGGCGCTCGGTGGGGTCGGTCTGCTGCATCTTCGGGGGCAGCAGTTTTTCGAGCCAGCTCATCGCGTCACTCCTTCGTCCTTCGGTTTCAGGTCGTCCAGCGCATGGCGGATCTCCGCCATGAAGTTCTTTGCCGCCGCCGCCACACCCTCGCGTGGTTCGGCCTCCAGGATCTGCACCAGGCGCGAACCGATCACCACCGCATCGGCCACCTGCGCCACCGCCTGCGCGGTGGCGGCATCGCGGATGCCGAAACCCACACCCAGCGGCAGCGGCACATGGGCCCGGATGCGCGGCAACATGGCGGCCACCGCAGCGGTGTCCAGGTGCCCGGCACCGGTCACGCCCTTCAGCGACACATAGTACACATAGCCGCTGGCGATGCGGCCCACCTGGGCCATGCGCCCCTCGGTCGAGGTGGGGGCGAGCAGGAAGATGGGATCCAGGCCCGCAGCCTTGAGGCCGGCGGCGAAGGCCTCGCACTCCTCGGGCGGGTAATCGACCACCAGCACACCGTCGACCCCGGCTTCGCGTGCGGCGCGCACAAAACCGCCCTCCCCGGCCCGCTGGTCAAATCGCTCGATGGGGTTGGCATAACCCATCAGCACCACCGGCGTGCTGCTGTCGTCCTGGCGGAACTGGCGCACCATGGCCAGCACATGGTCCAGCGAGACGCCCCGGGCCAGCGCACGTTCGCTGGCCTTCTGGATCACCGGGCCGTCGGCCATCGGGTCGCTGAAGGGCACGCCGAGCTCGATCACGTCGGCGCCGCCAGCGGCGAGCGCGTGCATGACCTCCGGTGTGGCGTCGGCAAACGGGTCACCGGCGGTGACGTAGGGGATCAGCGCGGTGCGGCCAGCCGCCTTCAGCGCGGCCATGCGGGCAGCGATGCGGCTCATTGCTTCACCTGCTGGCCACGGCACGACGGCCGGCAGTAGAAATCGGCGCCCGACAGGTCGGCCACAGTGCCGATGTCCTTGTCGCCACGGCCCGAGAGGTTGACCAGCAGGTGCTGGTCCGGCCGCATCGTCGCCGCGAGCTTCATCGCGTAGGCCACGGCATGGCTGGATTCCAGCGCCGGGATGATGCCTTCGGTGCGGCAAAGGCGGTGGAAGGCGCTCAGTGCCTCGTCGTCGGTGATGCCGACATATTCGGCCC
>CAYTWU010000289.1:0-4856 GCA_964442175.1 uncultured Rubrivivax sp. | reverse complement strand
TCAACCGCGAGCGCGGCACCACCATCCTGCTGGTCGAGCAGAACGCCAACATGGCGCTCAACGTCGCCGACTACGGCTATGTGCTGGAGAACGGCCGCATCGTGATGGAAGACCGCTGTGCCGTGCTGCGCGAGAAGGACGACGTCAAGGAGTTCTACCTCGGCATGAAGGAAGAAGGCGTGCGGGGCGAGCGGCGCTGGAAGAAGAAGAAGACCTGGCGCTGACGGGAGAACAAGGATGTCGAACCTCTGGGATATTGCAGGCATGCAGGGCAACGACACCATCGTCGTGCCCGGCGACACCGTGCCGCGCATCTTCTGGAACGCTGTGCAGCAACGCGGCGACTCCGTCTGGCTGCGCGAGAAGGAACTCGGCATCTGGCGCAGCTGGAGCTGGAACCAGACCGGCCAGGCGGTGCGCGAGATCGCGCATGGCCTGATGGCGCTGGGCTTCGAGCGCGGCGAGACCGTGTCCATCCTGGCCAACACCGTCGTCGAATGGGTGTTGGCCGACCTGGCCGTGCTGAGCTGCGGCGGTGTCTGCAGCGGCATCTACCCCACCGACGCGGCCAGCCAGGTGCACTACCTGTGCGAAGACTCGCGCACCGTGCTGCTGTTCGTCGAAGACGACGAACAGCTCGACAAGGCGTTGGAGGTGCGGGAGCAGCTGCCGCTGCTGCGCAAGATCGTCGTGTTCGACATGGACGGGCTGCACGGCGTGCAGGACGAACGCATCATCGGCCTGGATGCGCTGCGCGCGCTGGGCCGCGAGCACCTGCAGCAACACCCGCAGGCGCTGGAGCAACGGGTGGCCGCGATCCAGCCCGAGGACCTGGCCATCCTGGTCTACACCTCGGGCACCACCGGCCGACCCAAGGGTGCGATGCACAGCCAGCGCACGCTGGTGACGGCGATGCATGGCTACAACCTGACCGGGCCGCAGGATCAAAACGACGAGCGCATGTGTTTCCTGCCGCTGTGCCACATCGCCGAGCGCATGGGCGGCGAGTATTTCTGTCTGTACGCCGGCTCCAAGCTGAACTTCGTCGAGAACCCTGACACCGTGCCGGAGAACGTGCGCGAGATCGCACCCACCGTCGCGGTCGCCGTGCCGCGGGTGTGGGAGAAGTTCTATTCCGCCGTCACCATCGCGATCAAGGAGTCCAGCCGCCTGCAGCAGCTGGCCTACGGCTGGGGCCTGAGCGTGGGCATGCAGGTGGTCGACAAGGTGCTGGCCGGCCAGCCGGTGCCGTCGGCGCTGAAGCTCAAGTTCCGCATCGCCCGGGTGCTGGCGCTGGACAACGTGCGCAAGATGATCGGCATCCACCGCGCACGCTCCTGCATCACCGGTGCCGCGCCCATATCGCCCGATCTGGTGAAGTGGTACATGGCGCTGGGTGTGCCGATGGCCGAGGTCTGGGGCATGACGGAGACCGGTGGCATCTCCACCTACACCCCGCCGGACCGCATCCGCCCGGGCAAGATCGGCATCGCCGCGCCCTGGAACGAGGTGCGCATCGACCCCGCCACCGGCGAGATCCTGGTGCGCGGCCCCAACGTGTTCATGGGTTACCTGAACCAGCCGGAGAAGACCGCGGAGACCATCGACGCCGACGGCTGGCTGCACACCGGCGACGTGGGCGCAATGGACGAAGAAGGTGTGTTCCGCATCACCGACCGCATGAAGGACATCATCATCACGGCCGGCGGCAAAAACGTCACACCGACCGAGATCGAGAACGAGCTGAAGTTTTCACCCTACATCACCGACGCGGTGGTGATCGGTGATGCGCGCCCCTACCTGGTGGTGCTGATCATGATCGACCAGGAAAACGTCGAGAAGTATGCGCAGGACAACGACGTCCCGTTCAGCAACTACACCAGCCTGACACGTGCGCCCGAGGTGCGGGCCTTGATCCAGGCCGAGGTGGACCGTGCCAACACCAAGTTCGCGCGTGTCGAGCAGATCAAGAAGTTCCACCTGATCGAGAGCCAGCTGACGGCCGAGGACGAAGAGCTGACACCGACGATGAAGCTCAAGCGAAAGCTGGTGCAGAAGAAGTACGCGCCGCAGATCGACGCGATGTACACCGGCTGAGCGCCGGCCAGGAGCGCTGCATGAACCACGTTCGCCGTCTGTTGGCCGCCAGCCTGGTGGTGCTCCCGTTCGCCGTACCGGCCCAGCAGCAAGGGGTCAGCAAATCAGAGATCGTGATCGGCACGATCCAGGACCTGTCGGGCCCGCTGGCCGGCTTCGGCAAGCAGACCCGGCTGGGCATGATGTTGCGGGTGGACGAGATCAACGAGCAGGGCGGCATCAACGGCCGCAAGCTCAAGCTGCTGGTGGAGGACTCGGCCTACGACCCCAAGAAGGCGGTGCTGGCGGCGCAGAAGCTGGTCAACCAGGACAAGATCTTCATCATGGCGGCGCACCTGGGCACGGCGCAGAACAACGCCGCGATGCCGGTGCAGTTCGAAAAGAACGTCATCAACTTCCTGCCCGTGACCGCGGCGCGCGAGATGTACGAGCCCTTCCACAAGCTCAAGTACGCCTTTGCCACGCCGTACTACGACCAGATGCGTGTGTTCCTGCCGCAGATGGTGAAGGAGAAGGCGCCGAAGAAGATCTGCGCCATCTACCAGGACGACGACTTTGGCCTGGAGGTGCTGCGCGGTGCCGAGGCCGGCCTCAAGACCATCGGGCAGGAACTGGCCGAAAAGACCACCTTCAAGCGTGGCGCCACCGACTTCTCGTCGCAGGTGAGCCGCATGCAGGGTGCGGGCTGCGATTTCGTTGTGCTCGGCACCATCATCCGCGAGACCATCGGCACCATCGCCACGGCGCGCAAGCTGAACTACAACCCGGTATTCTTCGGCTCGCAGGCGGCCTACACCGATCTGATCCACAAGCTCGGCGGCCCGGCCATGAACGGCCTCTACGCCACGATGGCCACCCAGCACCCGTACCTGGACGAGGCCTCGCAGCCCATCCGCTTCTGGGCCACCAAGTACAAGACCAGGTTCAACGAAGACCCGACGGTGTTCTCCGTGTACGGCTACACCATCGTCGACCTGTTCGCCAAGGCGGCCGGCAAGGCCGGTGCCAACCTGAACACCGAGAGTTTCATCAAGGCCATGGACACGCTGACGGTGCCGCCGGACATCTTCGGCACGCCGGAGCTGAAGTTCAGCCCCACGCAGCGGCTGGGCAGCCTGGCCACACGGCTGTCGCAGATCAAGGACGGCCGCTGGACCGTGATTTCCGACTACACCAAGCCCTGAGCGCCCTCTCGCAAATCAGGATGTGACGACCCGGTTCGAGGTGCGAGCATCCCACCATTCACTTCCCAGGAGACGACCATGAAGATGCAAACGTTCATCGCTGCCGCGGCCTTGGCCGCCACCGGCGGTGCTTTCGCCCAGCAGGGTGTCAGCAAGACCGAGATCACCGTCGGGTCGATCCAGGATCTGTCCGGCCCCATCGCCGGCTTCGGCAAGCAGGTGCGGCTGGGCATGATGCTGGCCGTGGACGAGGTCAACGAACAAGGTGGCGTCAACGGCCGCAAGCTCAAGCTGCTGGTCGAAGACTCGGCCTACGACCCGAAGAAGGCCGTGCTCGCGGCGCAGAAGCTGGTCAACCAGGACAAGATCTTCATCATGATCGGCCACATCGGCACCGCCCAGAACATGGCGGCAATGCCGGTGCAGTTCGAGAAGAACGTGCCCAACTTCTTCCCGGTGACGGCCGCGCGCGAGATGTACGAGCCCTTCCACAAGCTCAAGTACGCCTTTGCCGCGACGTATTACGACCAGATGCGCACCGCCGCGCCCAAGCTGGTGAAGGAGAAGGGCGCCAAGAAGGTCTGCGCGATGTACCAGGACGACGAGTTCGGGCTCGAAGTGCTGCGCGGCGCCGAGGCCGGCCTGAAGACCATCAACGTCGAGATGGCTGAGAAGACCTCGTACAAGCGGGGCGCGACCGACTTCTCGTCGCAGATGGCCAAGCTGCAGTCCAGCGGCTGCGACTTCGTCGTGATGGGCACCATCATCCGCGAAACCATTGGCGGCATCGCCACGGCGCGCAAGCTGGGCTTCAACCCCACCTTCCTGGGCTCCAGCGCGGCCTACACCGACCTGATCCACAAGCTGGGTGGCAAGGCGATGGATGGCCTGTACGCCACGCACACCTCGCAGCACCCCTACCTGGACGAAGCCTCGCAGCCCATCCGGTTCTGGGCCAACAAGTACAAGACCAAGTTCAACGAAGACCCGACGGTGTTCTCGGTCTATGGCTACAACGCCATCGACGCCTTCGTGAAGGCCGCGCAGAAGGCCGGCCCGAACCTGACGACGGATTCGTTCGTCAAGGCCATGGAAACGATGAAGATCCCGGCCGACATCTTCGGCAGCCCGGAGGCCACGTTCACGGCCACCAAGCGTCTGGGCAACGATGTGTCGCGGCTGTCGCAGCTGCAGGACGCGCGCTGGAAGGTTGTGACCGACTACATCAAGTAGCCTGCCCGCGCAGCCGCTGCCACGGGCCGCCTTCGGGCGGCCCTTTGTTTGGCGCCCGCCTTCGGGCGGCCCTTTGTTTGGCGCCGGATAATCACCCGCATGTCAGATTCCAACGAATGGTTGTCCGTCGAGTCGCTGGACCTCGAAGGGCAGGGCGTCGCGCACCGTGCCGACGGCAAGGTGGTCTTCATCGAAGGCGCCTTGCCGGGCGAAGCAGTGCAGGTCAACGTCGGCCGCCGCAAGAACCAGTGGGAGCACGGCCAGGCCACGGCCATCCGGCGCGAGAGTTCACAGCGGGTGAAGCCGGGTTGCCCGCACTTCGGCCTGCACCGCGAGGCCTGC
>CAYTWU010000288.1:0-4877 GCA_964442175.1 uncultured Rubrivivax sp. | reverse complement strand
GCAGCGAATCGCGCACGGCCTCGTCGTCATCGACGACGTAGACGGTGCCTTTCTTGGGGATGAGGCTCATTCAGGAGGTCACGGTGGGAGGGTTGGAGGCGGCACCTGCATCGGCCGTGTCGGCGTTTCGGGCCGCCAGTTCCACCGGCAGCGTGAACGCAAAACGGCACCCGGCGACCTGCTCGCCATTGTAGAGGTTCTCCGCCCGCATCCGGCCCCGGTGGGACTCGATGATGGTGCGGCACAGGCTCAGGCCGATGCCCAGGCCTTCGGGCTTGGTGGAGAAGAAGGCTTCATATAGGCGCTGGCTCACTTCTTCCTTCAGCCCGGGGCCTTTGTCGGTGACGCTGAACTCGATCACGCCGCCTTCTTCCGGCGTGTGGCGCGGCACCACGCGCAGCTCGATGTGGCGGCGGGCGGCGGGCAGCTGCGCGCTGTCGATGGCCTCGGCGGCGTTTTTCAGCAGGTTCAGCAGCACCTGCTCGATGAGAATGGGGTCGCACATCAGCTCGGGCAGCCGCTGCGCGACGTAGACCCGGATCGCGACGTTGCGGCGCCGGATCTCGATGCCGGCCAGCTCGACCGCGTCTTCGACGATCTTGACCGCCTGCGAGGGCTGGCGCTGCGGCTCGCTGCGTTTCACGAAGGCGCGGATGCGGTGGATGATCTGGCCGGCGCGCTGCGCCTGGCGCGCGGTCTTCTGCAGCGCGGCGATCAGGTCTTCCTTCACGATGGTGTCGGCCACCACGCGCGAGACCATGCCGTTGCAGTAGTTGGTGATCGCGGTCAGCGGCTGGTTCAGCTCGTGTGCCACCGAGCTGGCCATCTCGCCCATGGTCACCAGGCGGCTGGTCACCTGGGCCTTGTCGGCCTGGGCCGCGGCCGTTTCTTCGGCCCGCACGCGCGCCGTGATGTCGGTGGCGATCAGCATCTGCGCCAGCCGGCCGTCGGTCCACTGCAGGTAGCGCGAGCGCACGTCGAACCACTTCTGCAACGATTCCACATAGACCTCGCGCGGATCGACACCGGCTTCGGTCAGCGCCTGCTGCGGCAGGCCGGAGAGGTCGTCGATGTCTTCGTCGGGCTGTACGTCGGGCACGTCGGTCCCGGCGCCGCCGGCCATCAGCCCATGGCCACGCGCATCGGCGCCGAACCACAGCCGGTAGGAGCGGTTGCAGAACAGCAGGTCGCGCTGCTGCACCGAGAGCACCGACACCGAGGCGTCCAGCCCCTCCAGCACCGTGGTGAAACGTTCGTGCGAGGCCGACAGCTGGTCGCGGATGCGCTTGGCCTCGGTGATGTTGGTCATCGAGGTCATCCAGCCGGTCTGCTGGCCGCGCGGGTCGATCAGCGGGGAGACGTACATGCGCGCGTCGAACAGCGTGCCGTCCTTGCGCATCACGCGCACCTCGATGCCGCCGGCCGGGCTGCGGCCCTGCAGCTCCTGCTGCAGCAGGCGCGTGTTCTCTTCGATGCGGTCGCGCGGCCAGTAGGGGAAGGGCGGCAGCCGGCCGATGAGCTCGGCCTCGCTGAAGCCCACCATGCCGCAGAAGGCGGCGTTCACGTAGGTGATGCGGCCTTCCAGGTCCATCGCGCGCATGCCGGTGGGCATGGAGTTTTCCATCGCACGCCGGAAGTTGGTCTCCTGCACCAGTGCGCCCTGGATCTGCGCACGCCGGCGCATGTGGCGCCAACTGCCCAGCAGCATCCACACCGTCAGCACCGACAGCGCCACCACCATCCAGAACAAGGTGTTGCCGATCAGGCCGATGCCGGTGCGGTAACCCTCGCCGCGCAGCAGCAGGCCGTTGAGTGCCGGCACCAGCGGCGCGTCGTGCACGATGGCGGCCGGGCGGGCGTTCTGCCCGGGCATTGACGTGACGGTGCTGGCATGCGTGCGGCCGGCGAGGTCGATCACGCTGATGCGGTGGCGCGCCGAGACCTCGGTGGGCACCTCGTAGCGCAGCAGCGCGTCCACCGCGTACTCCACCAGCAACACACCCTCAAAGCTGCTGCGTGCCACCAGCGGCACCTGCAGCTGGAAGACCGCGTTGCGGGTGCTGTCTGCAAACACCGTGGAGTACACGGGCTGCAGCCGTTGGCGTGCGGTGCGGAAGGCGCCTTCCGCGGCAGAGAGGCTGCCCTCCTGCGGCCGTGAGGCCTGCGATTGCTGGGGCTCGGGCGGCAGCCCGGCGTGGTGCAGCGGCGCCCAGTACACCGCCGTCTGCCGGCGGTTGGCGTCGTACCAGGCCACGTGGGTCACCTCGGGCCGGTCGCGGGCGAAGGCCTCGATCACCGGGATCAGCTCGGCCGCGGGCATCGGCCGTGCCGCCAGCTCACCGGCCAGCCGCACCAACTGCTCCTGGTGCTGGATCAGCCGCAGGCCGATCTGCTGCTGCGTGACCTCGACATCGCGCTTGACGGACTCGGTCTCGCGCTCGAATTCCTCATTGCGCAGGTACCAGAAGGCCGAGATGATGGCTGCGAGGAACAGCAGCACCGAGACCAGCGGCGCGACGGTCACGAACCGGTCCTGCCGGGCGGGCGACTGGCGCCGCCACCAACGGCCCAGCAGCCGCTGCAGACGCGGCAGGTACGCGCTGCGCGGGTTTGCCGGGCCGGGGAGGGAGCTCATCGGCCCATTATCGAGGCGGCGGTTGTTCATCGTTAGTTCACGATATGAAATCAAGAAGCACTATTTGAAATTCTGACGGCTTGTGCGACACTGCGCGCCGCCGACTTCCACGAGAACCAGGAGACAAACCATGTCCGCAGTGCCCCAAGATGTGCCTGGCCTTGCCGCCAAAGACCCCGACAGCCAGGAAACCCGTGAATGGCTGGACGCGCTGGGCGCGTTGATCGAGACCGAAGGCCGCGGGCGCGGCCATTTCATCCTGGAGCAGCTGCTCGAAGAAGCGCGCGAGCGCGGCATCGACCTGCCGTTTTCCGCCACCACCGGCTACGTCAACAGCATCGAAGCCGGTGACGAGGCCAAGAGCCCCGGCAACCTGGAGCTGGAAGGCCGCTTGCGCGCCTACATGCGCTGGAACGCGATGGCCATGGTGGTCAAGGCCAACCGGCTGGACCCGGCCGACGGTGGCGACCTCGGCGGCCACATCAGCAGCTTCGCCAGCCTGGCGCACATGTTCGCGGCCGGCTTCAACCACTTCTGGCACGCCGAGAGCGAAGGCCATGGCGGGGACCTGCTCTACATCCAGGGCCACAGCGCGCCCGGCGTATACGCCCGCGCCTACCTGGAAGGCCGGCTGACGGAAGAGCAGCTGCTGAACTTCCGCCAGGAGGTGGACGGCAAGGGCCTGTCCAGCTACCCCCACCCCAAGCTGATGCCGGAGTTCTGGCAGTTCCCCACCGTCAGCATGGGCCTGGGCCCGCTGATGGCGATCTACCAGGCGCGTTTCCTGAAGTACCTGCACGCCCGTGGCATCGCCGACACCGCCAACCGCAAGGTCTGGGTCTTCTGCGGCGACGGCGAGATGGACGAACCCGAGAGCCTGGGCGCCATCGGCCTGGCCGCGCGCGAGAAGCTGGACAACCTGGTCTTCGTCATCAACTGCAACCTGCAGCGCCTGGACGGCCCGGTGCGCGGCAACGGCAAGATCATCCAGGAGCTGGAAGGCGAGTTCCGCGGCGCCGGCTGGAACGTGCTGAAGCTGATCTGGGGCAGCAACTGGGACGCGCTGCTGGCGCGCGACAAGGACGGTGCGCTGCGCCAGATCATGCTGGACACGCTGGACGGTGATTACCAGGCCTTCAAGGCCAACGACGGCGCCTTTGTGCGCAAGCACTTCTTCGGCCGCGACCCGCGCACGCTGGAGATGGTGGCCAAGATGACCGATGACGAGGTCTGGAACCTGCGCCGCGGCGGCCACGACGCCGGCAAGGTCTACGCCGCCTTCGACAAGGCCAACCGCCACGTGGGCCAGCCCACGGTGCTGCTGGTCAAGACCGTCAAGGGCTGGGGCATGGGCAAGGCCGGCGAGGGCAAGAACACCGCGCACCAGGCCAAGAAGCTGACGGACGAAGACATCCGCTTCATGCGTGACCGCTTCAACCTGCCGATCCCCGATGCCGAGCTGTCCAAGATCCCGTTCTACAAGCCGGCCGACGACACGCCGGAGATGAAGTACCTGCACGAGCGCCGCGCCGCGCTGGGCGGCTACCTGCCCAAGCGCCGCGTGAAGGCCGACGAGCAGTTCACCGTGCCGCCGCTGGAAACCTTCAAGGCCGTGCTCGAACCCACGGCCGAAGGGCGCGAGATCAGCACCACGCAGGCCTATGTGCGCTTCCTGACGCAGCTGCTGCGCGACAAGGACCTGGGCCCGCGCGTCGTGCCCATCTTGGTGGACGAGGCGCGCACCTTCGGCATGGAGGGCCTGTTCCGCCAGATCGGCATCTACAACCCCAAGGGCCAGCTGTACACCCCGGTCGACAAGGACCAGGTCATGTACTACCGCGAGGACAAGGCCGGCCAGATCCTGCAAGAGGGCATCAACGAAGCGGGCGGCATGGCCAGCTGGGTGGCCGCGGCCACGTCGTACTCGACGAACAACCGCGTGATGATCCCGTTTTACATCTTCTACTCGATGTTCGGGCTGCAGCGTATTGGCGACCTCGCGTGGGCCGCCGGCGACATGCGTGCGCGCGGCTTCCTGCTCGGCGGTACCTCGGGGCGCACCACGCTCAACGGCGAAGGCCTGCAGCATGAAGACGGCCACAGCCACGTGCTGGCGTCGACCATCCCGAACTGCATGCCGTATGACCCGACCTTCGCGCATGAAGTCGCGGTGATCATGCAGGACGGCCTCAGGCGCATGGTCGATAAGCAGGAAGACGTGTTCTATTACATCACACTGATG
>CAYTWU010000287.1:0-4883 GCA_964442175.1 uncultured Rubrivivax sp. | reverse complement strand
GCGTCATCATCAGCGCGAAGAAGGCCTGGCGCTCGTAGACCATGCCGTCGTCGAACTTCATCAACGTGGCCTGCTCGACACAATCGACGCAACGTGCCGGCGCCGGGAAGTTCTTCGCCATCGCCTTCACGGTGTTGCGCGCGAACTGGAAGTAGGCGTCGCCGTTGGGGTGCTTCAGCGGCAGGTCGCGCACACGCGGCAGCGGGCGCACGTCGGCCACCTCGTGGGCGAACTGGATGGCGCCAGCCACCAGGTCACCATCGACGATCTTTGCAAACAGCTTCTGGCCGGGCAGGCTGGCCAGCAGTTCGCTCTTCACCGGCTCGCCGCTGACGATCATGTTCAGCGCGGTCTCCACGCCCAGCACCCGCGGCAGGCGCTGCGTGCCGCCAGCACCCGGCACGAGGCCGATCTTCACCTCGGGCAATGCCACGTTGGTGCCGGGTGCGGCCACGCGGTAATGCGCTCCAAGCGACAGCTCCAGGCCGCCGCCCATCACCGTGCCGTGCACCGCGGCGACGATGGGCTTGGTGGCGTCGTCCAGCAGCTTGATCAGCGACAGCAGGTTGGGCTCGGCGATGGCCTTGGGGCTGCCGAACTCGCGGATGTCGGCACCACCGGAAAAGGCGCGGCCGGCGCCGGTGAGCACGATGGCGCGCACGGCCGGGTCGGCATGGGCCCGGGCCACGCCGTCGGCGATGGCGCGGCGGGTCTCGAAGCCCAGGCCGTTGACGGGCGGGTTGTTCAGCGTGATGACGGCAATGCCGTCGCGCAGGTCGTAGCTGGCGCTCATCGCGGCTCCTGAAAGGGGACGGTGCAGAAAATAGAACGGTCGTTCGATTCTATGGAGAGCATTGTGCAGCGCCGTGTCCCTGCCGTGACAGAGGGGCTGCTCCTATACCCGAGGCCGCCGCTGCGGGAGGCCGATCAGACGCCCAGCCAGGCCTGCTGCACGTCTGCATCGGCGCGCAGTTCGGCCGGCGTGCCCTGGAACACCACCCGGCCCTGGCCGAGCACGGCCAGGCGGTCGCAGAGGTCCAGCGCAATCGTGAGCTTTTGTTCCACCAGCAGCACCGCCAGGCCCTGCGCGCGCATGCGCTGCAGCAGCTGCGCGATCTGCGCCACCACCGCGGGGGCCAGGCCCTCGGTGGGTTCGTCCACCAGCACCACGGCCGGGTCGCCCTGCAGCGTGCGGGCCAGGGTCAGCATCTGCTGCTCACCGCCCGAGAGCACGCCCGCCGGCGCCTCTTGGCGTGCGGCCAGTGCCGGAAAGCGGCGCCAGACCTCGTCCAGCGGCCACTGCCGGCTGTGGCGCTGCCCGGGCTTCAGGCCCAGGGCCAGGTTCTCGCGGACGCTGAGACCGGGGAAGACCTCGCGCCGCTCGGGCACATAACCCAGGCCAGCGCGGGCGATCCGATGCGGTGGCTGGCCCAGCAGATCCTGGCCCTGCCAGACCACACGGCCGCTGGCCGGCACCAGGCCCATCACGGCCTGCAGCAGCGTGGAGCGGCCGGCGCCGTTGCGGCCCAGCAGGCCCAGGATCTCGCCCGGCCGCAGCTGCAGTGTCACGCCGCGCAGCACCGGCAGAGCCCCGAAGGCCACGTGCAGGTCGTGCAGCTCAAGCAAGCGCCGTCCCCAGGTAGGCCTGCTGCACACGCGGGTCGGCGCGCACACGGGCCGGGGTGTCCAGCGCGATCACGGCGCCGTCCACCAGCACGGCAATGCGGTCGGCCAGCTCGAAGACCACGCCCATGTCGTGTTCGATGACCACCAGCGTGCGGCCGGCGGACAGCGCACGCACCAGGGCCACGCAGCGGGCGGTCTCGGCGGCGCTCATGCCGGCCGTGGGCTCGTCCAGCAGCAATACCGGGGCGCCGCCTGCCGCGGCCAGGCCGATCTCCAGCGCGCGCTGTTCGGCGTAGCTCAGCGCGCCGGCCGGCACCTCGGCGCGGTGGGCCAGGGACAGGCGGTCCAGCCATTGGGCCAGCTCGTCACCCATCGCCGGCCAGCGCCAGCCGCGGCGTCCGCGCAGCAGCGCGCAGCGCAGGTGCTCGGCCACGCTGAGCCGTGCAAACAGCTGGCTCACCTGGTGGCTGCGGCCCAGGCCGGCGCGCTGCACCCGCTGCGGCGCCCAGCCTTCGATGCGCTGGCCCTGCAGCAGGATCTGGCCCGCATCCGGCGCCAGCCGGCCACTGGCCAACTCGAACAGCGTGGTCTTGCCGGCGCCGTTGGGGCCGATCAGCGCCAGGCGCTCGCCCGGGGCCACGGCCAGCGACAAGCCGCGCAGCACCGGCGTGCGGCCAAAGGCCTTGTGGACACCGCGAAGTTCAAGGGCGGGACTCATCGGCCGCGCCTCCAGACCCAAGCGGCGAGCAGCCCCAGCACCCCCGTCACCGCCCAGGGCCAGGGGGAAGCCGTGTCCAGCGCCAGGCCCGACAGGCGCAACACCGGGCCGGCCTCGGGGTTGAGGCTGCGGTGGTAGAGCATCTCCAGCAGCGCCACCACGGCCGCTGCGCCGGCCACGGCGGCCAGCGCGCGCGTGGTGCCCGGCCAGCGCGGACGCAGCGCCACCAGGC
This sequence comes from uncultured Rubrivivax sp., assembly GCA_964442175.1. Lineage (GTDB taxonomy): Bacteria > Pseudomonadota > Gammaproteobacteria > Burkholderiales > Burkholderiaceae_C > Rubrivivax. Next base: position 2,307 of record CAYTWU010000287.1, on the reverse strand, counting down.
CGCCGGGCGCGGCCGTCACCATCAGCAGGAACAGCGCGCCGACGTACAGGCCCCAGGCCGGGGTCCAGACCGACAGCCAGACGCTGCAGAACACCAGCAGGGCCGCGCCCAGCAGCGGGCCGGCCAGGCCCAGCGCACCGCCCATGAAGGTGAACAGCATCAAGAGGCCGGAGCGGTGGCCCGACAAGGCCTCGGCCGTCACCGACTCGAACACCAGCGCCAGCAGCGCCCCGCCGCCGCCCGCCAGGCCGCCGGCCAGCACAAACGCGATCCAGCGGATGCGTGCCGGGTCCTGGCCCAGGCCGGCGGCGCGGCCGGGCTGGTCGCGCACAGCGCGCAGCACCAGGCCCAGCGGCGTGCGCGGGAACCAGGCCGCAAAGGCAAAGGCCAGCGCCGCGTAGACCAGCACCAGGGCGTAGACCTGGGCCATCGGCCCGAAGTCAAGGCCTGCGATGGGCGCCCCCTGTGCGCGGTCGGCCCGCACGCCACCTTCACCACCCGACCAGGCCGGCCACATCAGGGCGGCGGCATACACCAGCTCGCCCAGCCCCAGCGTGATCATCGCGAAGCCCAGGCCGGCCTGGCGCGTGCACAACCAGCCCAGCAGGGCCGCCGCGGCGGCCCCGGCGGCCACGCCGAGCAGCGGCAGCACCACCACCCAGGCCGCGCTGTGGCCCCCCGGCAGCGCGTTCAGCACATGCATCGCGGCAAAACCACCCAGGCCGCTGTAGACCGCATGGCCAAAACTCACCAGCCCGCCCTGCCCCATCAACAAGGCCACGCCCAGGCAGACCACCGCCGTTGCGGCGGTCTGTGCCAACAGGGTGAGCACCAGGCCGCTGGCGCCCAGCCACAGCGGCAAGAGCGCCAGGCCCACGGCAAGCAACGGCAGAGCTCGCCGCATCAGTGCACCCGACGGCCCAGCAGGCCCTGCGGCCGCAGCACCAGCACCGCCACCAGCAGCGCGTAGGGCAGCAGCGGCGCCAGCTGCGACAGCGTCAGCGCGCCGAGCGGCCGGTCAAAAGCCACCGCCAGCGACTGCAGCAATCCGATCACCAGCGACGCCAGCAGCGCCCCGCCCAACGAGCCCAGCCCACCGACCACGATGACGACAAACAGCAGCGGCCCGAGCGCCGCAGCCATCGCCGGCTCGGTGGTGTAGGCGTTGCCGCCGATCGCACCGGCCAGCCCGGCCAGCGCCGTGCCGCCGGCGAACACACCCCGCATCACACGCGGCACGTCGTGCCCCAGGGCTTGTGCCATCTGCGGATGTGTCAGCGCGGCGCGCAGCACCAGGCCCAGGCGCGTGTGCGTGAACACCGCCCACAGCCCCAGCAGCATGGCCAGCGCCGCCGCCATCATGAACACACGGTAGGCCGGGAAGACCAGGCCGTCGCCCCAGACGATGGGGTCCTGCAGCCACGTGGGGACCCGGGTTTCCTGAGGAGCGCGGCCCCAGACCAGCTGCACCCCCTCCAGCATCAGCAGCGAGAGCCCGAAGGTGGCCAGCATCTCGTGCACATGGCCGTGGCGGTGCACGGCGGCCAGCACCCAGCGCTCGACAGCCAGGCCCAGCGCGCCGGCCGCCAGCGGCGCGGCCAGCAGTGCGGCCCAGAAGCCCAGCGCTTGCGTGCAGGCGACGGCGACGTAGGCGCCCAGCATGTAGAAACTGGCGTGGGCGAAGTTCATCACGCCCATCAGGCTGAAGATCAGCGTCAGCCCGGCACTGAGCATGAAAAGCAGCAGGCCGTAGCTCAGGCCGTTCAGCAGCGGGACGACGATCAGATCCATGAAGGCCTTGTGGAACGCGGGCCCGGGGCCTGCTCACTACACTGACAGGGTGAATGCTGTCCTGAACAACGACCTGCCGCCCACCGACTGGCCCAACCGCCTGGCCGGCCTGGGCGCCGGGTTTTACACCAGCCTGGCCGCCGACCCGCTGCCCGACCCGCACTGGGTGGCGGTGAGCGACGATTGTGCGCAATCGCTGGGCTGGCCCGCCGACTGGTGGCAGCGCCCGTCCTGGCGCGCGCTGGAGGTCTTCAGCGGCGGCGCGCCCTGGCCCGGCATGGCGCCGCTGGCCAGCGTCTACAGCGGCCACCAGTTCGGCGTCTGGGCCGGCCAGCTGGGCGATGGCCGTGCGCTGCTGCTCGGCGAGCTGCCCGGCGCCGGTGGCCCCCAGGAAATCCAGCTCAAGGGTGCAGGTCTCACGCCCTACTCGCGCATGGGCGACGGCCGCGCGGTGCTGCGCAGCTCCATCCGCGAATTTCTGTGCAGCGAAGCCATGCACGGTCTGGGTGTTCCCAC
>CAYTWU010000286.1:0-4883 GCA_964442175.1 uncultured Rubrivivax sp. | reverse complement strand
GAAGGCGCCGGGGGCTGCAACGTGACCGTGCCCTTCAAGTTCGACGCGCCGCGGCTGGCCACGCGCTGCAGCGACCGTGCGCGGCTGGCCGCCGCCGCCAACGTGCTGCGCTTTGACGCCGACGGCTGGTTCGCCGACAACACCGACGGTGTGGGCCTGCTGCGCGACATCGAGCTCAACGCCGGTGTGCCGCTGGCCGGCCGGCGCGTGCTGCTGCTGGGCGCCGGGGGTGCGGGCGCCGGGGTGCTGGGCCCGCTGCTGCAGGCCGGCCCGGCGCAGCTGTGGGTGGCCAACCGCAGCCCGGACAAGGCCCAGGCCCTGGCCGCGCGCCACGCGGCGCTGGCCGATGCCCATGGCGTGCGCCTGGGCGCGGGCGACCTGGCGTCGCCCGAGGGTGTGTTCGACATCGTGCTCAACGCCACGGCGACCAGCCTGCAGGGTGCGCCGGCGCCGATGGCGGCGGATCGCCTCGCGCCGGGCGCGCTGGCGGTGGACCTGATGTACGGCCCCGCTGCGGCGCCGTTCCTGGCCTGGGCCCAGGCCCAGGGTGCCGTGCCCCGTGACGGCCTGGGCATGCTGGTGGAGCAGGCGGCCGAGGCCTTTTTTGTCTGGCGCGGCGTGCACCCGCAGACCGCGCCCGTGCTGCAGGCGCTGCGCGACCGGCTGGCCGGCCAGGTGCCGGCATGAAACGCCACATCGTGCGCCTGCTGGGCCTGGCGGTGCTGAGTTTCCTGGCGCTGCAGCTGTTCTTCGGCCTGCGCATCGCCGGCATGGCGCTGCTGGACCCGCAGTCCACCGCCTTCCAGCGCAGCGAGGCCTGGCGGCTGCTGACGGAGAAGGGCCAGATCCTGTGGAGCCAGCACTGGGTGGACGACGAGGCCATCGCCGCCCACCTCAAACGCGCCGTGATCGCCAGCGAGGATGCCGGCTTCGTGGACCACAGCGGCATCGAATGGGAGGCCATCGAAAAGGCCTGGGACCGCAACCAGCGTGCCGAGGCCCGGGCCGAACAACGCGCCGCCCGCCAGCCCAACCGCGTGGTCACGGCCAAGGTGGTGGGCGGCTCGACCATCACGCAGCAGCTGGCCAAGAACCTGCTGTTGTCCGGCGAACGCACCGTGCTGCGCAAGGCGCAGGAGGCGGTGCTCACCGTCTGGCTGGAGCTGTTCCTGTCCAAGCGCCGCATCCTCGCCATCTACCTGAACAACGTGGAATGGGGCGAGGGCGTGTTCGGCGCCCAGGCCGCGGCGCGCCACTATTTCCGGGTCGACGCCGGCAAGCTGGGGCCGGAGGCCGCCGCCCGGCTCGCGGTAATGCTGCCGGCGCCCAAGCGCTTCGAGCAGCGTCCGGGTTCGGCCTACGTCACAGGCCGTGCGGCGACCATCGTGGCGCGCATGGGTGCGGTGAGCCTGCCATGAGCGCATGGGCAGAGCAGGTGGCCGCCGCGGCCGCCGAACTGGTGGTGGACGAAGGCATGGAATACGCCGCCGCCAAACACAAGGCCGCCCAGGCCCTGGGCCGGCGCGCGGGCCGCTCGGGGGATCTGCCCAGCGACGAACAGCTGGAAGACGCCGTGCGCGAGCACATCGCCATCTTCCACGCCGACACCCAGCCGGCCGAGCTGTGCGCGCTGCGCGAGCTGGCGCTGGTGTGGATGCAGCGGTTGGCAGACTTCCGGCCGCACCTGTCGGGCGCGGTCTGGCGCGGCACCGCCACCCGGCAATCGTCGCTGCGCATCGACCTCTACTGCGACGACCCGAAGTCGGCCGAGATCGGGCTGCTGGACAAGGGCGTGGACTTCGACGTGGCCACGCTGGACCGCCCGGGCGCCGGGCCGCTGGACGTGCTGACCGTGGCCACGCAGGTGCCGGCGCTGGGCGACTGGGTCACCGTGCACCTGCTGGTGCGGGACCTGGACGAACTGCGCGGCGCCCTCAAACCCGACAGCCGCGGCCAGACCTGGCGCGGTGATGCCGCCGCGGTGCGCCGGCTGCTGGCCGATGGCGAGGTCTTGCCGTGACCCCGGCGCGTCGGGGCTGGCTGATCGGCGGGGTGGGTGCCGCCGCGGCGCTGGCGGGCCTGGGGGGCGCGCTCTGGCGCGACCGGGCCGCCGGCGGCGAAGCCATCGATCCGGCGCTCTGGGCGCTGCGGTTTCCGCGCCCGGAGGGGGGCGAGCTGGCGCTGGCCGACTTCCGCGGCCGGCCCCTGCTGCTGAACTTCTGGGCCACCTGGTGCCCGCCCTGCGTGCGCGAGTTGCCCATGCTGGACCGTTTCCACCGGGCCCAGCCGGCCGACGGCTGGCAGGTGATCGGCATTGCGGTGGACGGCCCCACGCCCGTGCGAGAATTCCTGCGCCGCACCCCGCTGGCGTTCCCGATCGGGCTGGCCGGGCTGGACGGCACCAGCTTGTCGCGCGCGCTGGGCAATGTTCAGGGTGCCTTGCCCTTCAGCGTGGTCCTGGGCCGCGATGGCCGGCTGAAAGAGCGCCAGCTGGGTGAACTGGACGAAGCCCGGCTCCAGCGCTGGCAATCCAGGGTCTGATCACGCACGATCACCTGATCTGGTGGCTACTGAAGCCAAACCTGGCAGAAGATTTGAGATTTCCGCTCATTTTCGCGTAGAGTCGCGGTTTTCCCGGTCCCAGGCGGCGGCCGGCAGCGCAGCGGTGTTGGCTTGATACTTGCTGCACGAAGACGACAGATGTCCGGGCTTGAGCCTGGATTCGAGGAGAACCATGGATCTGCGCAAACTCAAGACCCTGATCGACCTGGTGTCGGAGTCCAACATCTCGGAGCTCGAGATCACCGAAGCCGAAGGCAAGGTGCGCATCGTCAAGAGCGGCGCAGCGGGCACGCTGGCCGTGCCGGCGGTCAGCCTGGCCCCGGTGGTGGCGGCAGCACCTGCGCCTGCCGTTGCGGTGCCGGCTGCGCCTGCCCCGGTGGCCGAGCCTGCCGGCCGGGTGATCAAGTCGCCCATGGTCGGCACCTACTACCGCGCGGCCAGCCCCGGCGCCAAGGCCTTTGTCGAGGTGGGCAGCACCATCAAGGAAGGTGAGCCGGTCTGCATCATCGAGGCGATGAAGATCATGAACGAGATCGAGGCCGACACCTCGGGCAAGGTCCTGCAGATCCTGTGCGAAAACGGTCAGGCGGTCGAGTTCGGCCAGCCGCTGTTCATCGTCGAATAATCACAGCGCCACCGTGTTCAAGAAAATCCTGATCGCGAACCGGGGCGAGATCGCCCTCCGGATCCAGCGCGCCTGTCGCGAGATGGGCATCCAGTCGGTCATCGTCTACTCCGAGGCCGACCGCGAGGCCAAATACGTCAAGCTCGCCGACGAGGCGGTCTGCATCGGCCCGGCGGCGTCGGCCCACAGCTACCTCAACATGCCGGCCATCATCTCCACCGCGGAGGTGACGGATGCCGAGGCCATCCACCCCGGCTACGGCTTCCTGTCGGAGAACGCCGACTTCGCCGAGCGGGTGGAGCGCAGCGGCTTTGTGTTCATCGGGCCCACGCCGGAGTCCATCCGCATCATGGGCGACAAGGTCTCGGCCAAGCAGGCCATGATCCGCTCGGGCGTGCCCTGCGTGCCAGGCTCCGAAGGCGCCTTGCCCGAGGACCCGAAGGAGATCATCCGCCAGGCCCGGGCCATCGGCTACCCGGTGATCATCAAGGCCGCGGGCGGCGGTGGCGGGCGTGGCATGCGCGTGGTGCACACCGAGGCGGCGCTGCTGAACGCGGTGCTGACCACCCGGGCCGAGGCGGGTGCCGCGTTCGGCAACCCGGCCGTGTACATGGAGAAGTTCCTGGAGAACCCGCGCCACATCGAGATCCAGGTGATGGCCGACACCTTCAAGAACGCCGTCTGGCTCGGTGAGCGCGACTGCTCGATGCAGCGCCGCCACCAGAAGATCATCGAAGAAGCACCGGCGCCGGGCATCCCGCGCCGGGTGATCGAGCGCATCGGTGACCGCTGTGCCGCGGCCTGCAAGAAGATCGGCTACCGCGGTGCCGGCACCTTCGAGTTCCTGTATGAAAACGGCGAGTTCTTCTTCATCGAGATGAACACCCGCGTGCAGGTGGAGCACCCGGTGACGGAGCTGGTGACGGGCATCGACATCGTGCAGACGCAGATCCGCGTCGCCGCGGGCGAGAAGCTGCCCTTCACCCAACGCAGCATCGAGATGCGTGGCCACGCCATCGAGTGCCGCATCAACGCCGAGGACCCTTACAAGTTCACGCCCTCGCCGGGCAAGGTGACGATGTGGCATCCGCCGGGTGGCCCGGGCGTGCGCGTGGACTCGCACATCTACACCAACTACTTCGTGCCGCCGAACTACGACTCCATGGTCGGCAAGGTCATCGTGCACGGCGACACCCGCGAGCAGGCCCTGGCCCGCATGCGCACCGCGCTGCAGGAGACGGTGGTCGAAGGCATCCAGACCAACATCCCGCTGCACCGCGAGCTGATGGTGGACGCCAAGTTCGTCGAAGGCGGCACCGACATCCACTACCTTGAAAGCTGGATGGCGGCGCGCAAGCGCTGAACCACCAGGCCCCGGTCCCTGACATGCCCCTGTACGAACTCACCCTGCTGGCCCAAGAAGCCGAAGTCGAGAACCTGAGCGACGCGCTCATGGAGATCGAGGCCCTGTCCGTGTCCGTCGAAGACGCCGACGCCGACACGGAACACGAAGAGGCCCTGTGGGGTGAGCCGGGCATGCCCGTGCCGCGCGAAGCCTGGCAGCGCTCGACGATCAAGAGCCTGTTCGCCACCGAGGCCGAAGCCCTGGAAGCCGCCACGCTGATCCTGGCGCAGGACTGGGCCGCAGACATCCACGTCCAGGGCATCCAGCCCGTGGACGAGCAGGACTGGGTGC
>CAYTWU010000285.1:330-4886 GCA_964442175.1 uncultured Rubrivivax sp. | reverse complement strand
TTGGTGATTTCTTTGAACAGGTCCACCAGGTTGTCGGCCACGGCCGGGTCGTCCAGCGGGCCGACGGTCAGCTCCAGCACGCGGGTGCCGGCCGGCACGGCCGCAGCGGCCGGCGCCGCAGCCGGCGTCGGGGCCGGTGCGACGGGTGCAGCCGCGGGTGCCGGGGCGCCACGCCCTTCCACCAGCGCGCGGATGGTGGCCAGCAGGGCGGTGGTGTCGGGTGCGGCGCCGCCATGGCCCTGGTGGCGCGCCAGCTGGGCCTTGAGCGCATCGCCGGAGGCCAGCAGCGCGTCCACCATGTCCGCGGTGGGCTGCAGCTCGCGGCGGCGCAGCTTGTCCAGCAGCGTCTCCATCTCGTGCGTCAGCTCGGCCACGTCGCTGAAGCCGAAGGTGGCGGCGCCGCCCTTGACCGAGTGCGCGCAGCGGAAGATGGCGTTCAGCTCTTCTTCGTCGGCGCTCTGGATGTCCAGCGCCAGCAGCATCTGCTCCATCGTGTCCAGGTTCTCGCCGGCTTCTTCGAAGAAGACCTGGAAGAACTGGCTGAGGTCGATGCCGGCGGACAGGTGGCCGCCTTCGTTGCTCATGTCGCCCATGACGTGTCCTTCAGCGGATGACTTTGCCGATGACCTCGACCAGCTTGGCCGGGTCAAAAGGCTTGACCAGCCAGCCGGTGGCGCCCGCGGCGCGGCCGGCCTGCTTCATCTGGTCGCTGCTCTCGGTGGTCAGGATCAGGATCGGCGTGGCCTTGAACTTGGGGTTCTCGCGCAGCCGCTTGGTCAGGCTGATGCCGTCCATGCGGGGCATGTTCTGGTCCGTCAGCACCAGGCTGAAATCGCGGGAGGACGCCTTTTCCCAGGCGTCCTGGCCGTCGACGGCCTCGACGACGTTGAAACCAGCGTTCTTCAGCGTGAAGGACACCATCTGGCGCATCGAGGCGCTGTCGTCTACGGCAAGGATGGAATGCATGGCAAGGTTCTCCGGGGCGGTCTCGGGCGGTATCAGAAGAGTTCGACGGAACCAGCGTCCATCTCGTCCTGGGTCACAGGGTTCGGGCGCAGGGGCACACTTTCGACGACGGCGGGGCCGTCTTCGTCGTCGCCCATCGCTTCACGCGCCAGGCGGTCGGCACAGCCGCGCAGACGGCGTCCTGTGTGGTCGATGAGCTGCGAGGCCAGGTCCTGGAACTGCATCGCGGTGATGGCACCGGCGACGTGTTCCATGGTCTTGTGCACCTGCGGCAGGTCCAGCTCGGGGTGGATGGCGGTCAGCTTCAACAGCTCGCGCAGCTGGTCGGACGCGCAGTAGAAATGCCCGATCAGCGCGTCGCTGGCGTCGGTGAGCAGCCGCTGCAGGCGCTCCAGGTCGTTGCTGGCCACGAGCAGGTCGTCCTGCACCTCGGCGGCTGCCATCAGGGGCAGGCCGTCCGGCGGCGCGGTGGCGGTGTCGGTGCTCAGCATGGGCTCTCCGGCAGATCAGCGGGTCGGGAAATGGTCGGTCGGTGTTCCGGCCTGTGGTCCCAGGATTGTCGGCAGCCCCCCCTTTGACCTTTAGCTGAACTTGTGGGCAAAGGGCGCCCATTTCTGATCAGCTGGGGGCTGGGCCATACTTCCGCCATGCCCGAACGGCCGCTGCGCGTGCTGCACCTGGAAGACTCCGAGCTCGACCACGAGCTGGCACTCGCGCACCTGCGCCGGGGCGGTCGGCCGGTGGACTGCACACGCGTGGAATCACGCGCCGAGTTCGAGGCGGCGCTGGCGCGGCCCTGGGACCTGATCCTGTCGGACTACAACCTGCCCGGCTTCTCCGGCATCGAGGCCTTGCAGATCCTGCGCCAGCGGGGCGTGGACCTGCCGTTTGTGCTGGTCTCCGGCGAGATCGGCGAAGAAACCGCGGTGGACGCGATGCGCAACGGCGCCAGCGACTACCTGCTCAAGGCCAACCTCGCGCGCCTGGCCCCGGCGGTGGAGCACGCCATCGAGGCCGCCGAATCGCGCCGCGCCCGCAGCGTGGCCGACCGGGAACTGCAGTCCTCCCGTGAGCAGCTCTCGGCGCTGGCGCGCCACCTGCAGACCAGCATCGAGGCCGAACGCACCGCCATCGCGCGCGAGATCCACGACGACGTGGGCGGCAGCTTGACGGCGCTCAAGTTCGACCTGGACTGGATCCGCCGCCACGCGGCCGACCCGGCCATCGCCGAGCGCGCCGTGGCCGCCACCGAGCTGCTGACCCACGCCATCGACGCCAGCAAACGGGTGATGCACAACCTGCGCCCGGCCATCCTGGAGCAGGGCCTGGTCGCGGCGCTGCAGTGGATGGCGGGCAACTTCGAGCGCCGCACCGGCATCCACTGCCGCTTCCAGACCTCGCACGACAGCCTGAGCCTGCCGCCCGGGGTGCCGCTGGTGGCCTACCGCACGGCGCAGGAGGCGCTCACCAACGTCAGCAAACACGCGCAGGCCACACGGGTGCACCTGGAGCTGACGGTGGGCGCGGGTGTGCTCTCGCTGGAGGTCAACGACAACGGCCGCGGCCTGACCGACGCCGACCGCGCCAAGGACAAGAGTTTTGGCCTGCGCGGCCTGCACGAACGTGCCGCCACCGTGGGCGGCTGGGTCGACCTGAGCAGCGGGCCGGAGGGCACCTGCCTGATCCTGTCCGTGCCGCTGGGGCCGGAGGCCGGGGCGCCGGCCGTTGAAGCGGCCGACGAACGTGAACATGACCCTTCGGCGTGGACGCCGTTGTCATGACGACCATCTGCATGGGAGGCCTGACGGTGGTGGGCGATGCAGTTTTCACCACCAAGACACCAAGACCACCAAGGCCACCAAGACCACTGGCAGGACCCGGCTCTCCTTGGTGTTCTTTGTGTTCTTGGTGCCTTCGTGGTGAAAGAGGACTCGCCTTGCCAAAGCGGCTTCCGGAGGCAAACACATGACCGACGTGATCCTCTGCGACGACCACGCGCTGATCCGGCGCGGCATCCGCGACACGCTGTGCGACGCGGTGGACATCCGCGTCGTCGGCGAGGCGGGCGACTACGGCGAGCTGCGCACGCTGATGCGCGCCACGCGCTGCGATGTGCTGGTGCTGGACATCAACCTGCCCGGCCGCAGCGGGCTGGACGTGCTGCACGCCCTCAAGGAAGAAGGCTCCAGCGTCAAGGTCCTGGTGGTCAGCATGTACCCGGAAGACCAGTACGCGATCCGGGCGCTGAAGGCGGGTGCGTTTGGCTACGTCAACAAGGGCGGGGACCCGCAGCTCATCGTGCAGGCGGTGCGCACCGTGGCCCAGGGCCGCAAGTACGTGACGCCCGAGATCGCGCAGATGCTGGTGGAAAGCCTCACCGCCCCAGTGCACGAAAACGCGCACCAGACGCTGTCGGACCGCGAGCTGCAGACCGTGGTGCTGCTGGCCAGCGGCAAGCTGCTGGCCGACATCGCGCTGGAGCTCAACCTCAGCCCCAAGACGGTGTCGGTCTACCGCGCGCGGGCGATGGAGAAGCTGGCGCTGAAGAACAACTCCGAGCTGATCGCCTACGCCGTGCGTGCCGGCCTGGTCGGTGATTGACGGGTGTCCGGCGCGAACGACCCGAACGATCCGCACGCCGCGCGCCACGGTGGGGCCGACTGGCTGTCGCTGGCGCTGATCGACGCGCGCAACCACACGCTGCGCTGGCTGGCGGCCTTCGAGGGCTCCACCATCGGCCCCCGGGTGGGCGCCGAAGGCCAGCCCCCCGCGCTGTGGCTGGCCGGCCATGCGGCCTGGTACGCCGATTGGTGGGTGGTGCGCCACGTGCTCGCCGCGCGCGGTGAAGACGGTGACCCGCAGCGCCCCCGCCTGGCCGCGGCCGACCCGCTGAGCGACCGGCACTTCCACGCCCTGCCGCACGCCCGCGGGGCGGCGGCCGAGCTGCCCACGCCCGACGCGGTGCGTGCCTGGATGGCCGACACGCTGGAGCAGGTGCTGGAGCTGCTGGCCCTGGCCGGCGACGACGACCGTGCGCTCTACGTCTACCGCCTGGCGCTGCGCCACGAAGACCGCATCGCCGAGCGCCTGGCCGTGCTGGCGCAGGCGCTGGACCTGCCCGCCGACACCGGCGCCCCGGCCCGCCGGCCCGTCGTCGGCGGCGACCCGGGTCCGCTGCACATGCCGGCGCAGAAGGGGATGCTGGGCTCACCGCCCGGCGGCCTGGTGCCCGGGCCTGAACGCTGGGCGCATGCCGTGGCCATCCCCGAACATGAGATCGACGCGCGGGCCGTCAGCTGGGCGCGTTACCTCGAGTTTGCGCTCGACGGCGGGTACGACGAACAACGCTGGTGGACACCCGCCGGCTGGGCCTGGCTGCAGCAGACCGGCCGCCGCGCGCCGCGCCACGTGGAGCAGATGCGCCAGGGTGTGGTGCTGCAGCGCCAGGGCCGGCTGCAGCGTGCCAGCGCCCAGCAGGCGGCCGTGCACGTCACACGCCACGAAGCCCAGGCCTGGTGCGCCTGGGCCGGCCGCCGCCTGCCCACCGAGGCCGAGTGGGAACGGGCTGCCGTCGAGGCGGGCGGGTTCCG
>CAYTWU010000285.1:0-320 GCA_964442175.1 uncultured Rubrivivax sp. | reverse complement strand
CGATTGGGAAGCCGCGGCCTGCGGCGCCGGCTCACGTGGCTTCGTGTTCGGCGAGGTGCTGGAATGGGCCGCGGGCAGCGGCCCCGCCTGGCCCGGCCACGCCGACCCGCCGGGCGAGATCGACCCCCGGCCCCGGCCCGGTGCACCCGCAGGCGCCGTGCTGCGGGGCGCCAGCACCGCCACCCCGCCACGCGCCGTGCACGCCAAGGCGCGGCGCTTTGCGGCGCCGGAGGACGATGCGGCGTTCACGGGGTTTCGCAGCTGCGGCCTGTAGCAGGTTGGCCGCCTTAGACTGCCGCCCGTGGAAACCAAGTGGCTCG
>CAYTWU010000284.1:0-4906 GCA_964442175.1 uncultured Rubrivivax sp. | reverse complement strand
TCGGCGGCGGCCACCATGGCGGTGCCTGGAAGGTCGCCTACGCCGACTTCGTGACGGCCATGATGGCCTTCTTCCTGCTGATGTGGCTGCTGGGCTCCACCACCGAGGGCGACAAGAAGGGCATCTCCGATTACTTCCAGTCGCCGCTGAAGGTGGCGCTGATGGGCGGCTCGGGCTCGGGCGATTCTTCGCACATCCTCAAGGGTGGTGGTGCCGACCTGACGCGCAGCTCCGGCCAGGTCAAGAGTGGCGAGACACCGGCCGAACGCCGCACCATCAACCTGAAGGCGCTGAAGGAAGAACAGCGCCGGGCCGAGGTTGCGCGCCTGGAGCGCCTGATGGACAAGGTCAAGGAAAAGCTGGCGCAGAACCCGCAGCTGGCGGCGCTGAGCGCGCAGATCCGGCTGGACATGACCCACGAGGGCCTGCGCATCCAGATCGTCGACGAATACGACCGCCCGATGTTCGAAAGCGGCAGCGCCGTGGTGCAGCCGCACATGCGCGAGCTCTTGCGCACCATCGGCGGCGTGCTCACCGAGGTGCCCAACCGCATCACGCTGGAGGGCCACACCGACGCCGCCGTCTTTGGCGGGCAGGACCGCGGCTACAGCAACTGGGAGCTCTCGGCCGACCGGGCGAATGCCTCGCGCCGCGAGCTGATGGCCGGCGGCTTGCCGCCCGACCACATGCTGCGCATCCAGGGCCTGGCCGACAGCCGACCCTTCGACGACAAGGACCCGCGGGCCCCGACGAACCGGCGCATCAGCATCATCGTGATGAACCGCGACGCCGAAGACCGTTTCTTCGGCCGCGACCCGCAGCCCGAGCCCGAGCCCGAACTGCCCTCCATCAAGCCCGACTTCGCGCCGCAGGCGGCGCCCTCAAGTCGCAGCGAATCTCGCCGATAAGACCTCACAAGTCAGCTTCCCGCCCCAAGGACCGTTCACCATGAGCAACCCCAGCGACCTCAAGTTCCTGATCGTCGACGACTTCTCGACCATGCGCCGCATCGTGCGCGGCCTGCTGAAGGAAATGGGCTGCAACAACGCCGACGAAGCCGAGGACGGCGCCATCGCGCTGAACATGCTGAAGGCGCAGAAGTTCGACTTTGTCGTCTCGGACATCAACATGCCCAACATGAACGGCTTCGACCTGCTCAAGGGCATCAAGGCCGACGACAACCTCAAGCACATCCCGGTGCTGATGGTCACGGCCGAGGCACGCAAGGAAGACATCGTGCTGGCGGCCCAGAGCGGCGCGGCAGGCTACATCGTGAAGCCCTTCACAAAGGCCACGCTGGAAGAGAAGGTGCAGAAGATCCTGCAGAAACTCGCCGCCACCGCCTGACGGCAGCGCCAACGAAAGCCCACCATGAAGATGGAATCCGCCGAGACGCTGTCGCAGCGCGCCGTGAAGGAAGCCAGCACCACCGAGGTGTTCGTGCAGGTCGGCACCATCACCCGCCTGCTGCACGACACCCTCGCGCAGCTGGGTGTGATGCCGCAGCTGCAGCGGGCCGCCGATGGCATCCCCGATGCGCGCAGCCGACTGAACTTCATCGCCGAAAAAACCGCCAACGCGGCCGACAAGGTGCTCAACACCGTCGACAGCGCCAAGGCCGAGCAGGCCGACATCGCCCAGAAGACACGTGACCTGGCCGCCGCGCTGATGACCAACCCGGTGAAGGCCGTGGCCAGCGGCGCCGTGATGAACTTCGTGCAGGATGTGGAGGCCGCCACCGCGCGCACCGATGCCCACCTGACCGACATCATGCTGGCGCAGGATTTCCACGACCTCACCGGCCAGGTCGTGGCCAAGGTCGTGACCCTGGCCAACGACCTGGAAGGCAGCCTGCTCAAGCTGCTGATGCAGGTGATCCCGGCCGACCAGGTGCACAAGGTGGAGATGGTGCTGAACGGCCCCGTCACCAACGCCGAAGGCCGCACCGATGTGGTGACCGACCAGGGCGAAGTGGACGACCTGCTGGCCTCCCTGGGGTTCTGAGACTTTGGTGGTGGGCCAACAGGTCACCACAAAGACACCAAGGGCACAAAGGGCACAAAGGGCACAAAGGAAATTCTTGTTGCCTTTGTGTCTTTGTGCCTTGGTGGTGAAAGGCGCTCACGCCCGCCACCCCTGTTGACCCGAACACCGCGCTGAAACGCCGGCTTATCCGGCTCAAGTTTCGCGCCCGTCCCGGCACCATGGCAGGGCTCATCCAGAGCCTGTTTCCGCCATGGCCGACGCCCAGGACAAAAGACTACCCGCCACCGGCAAGAAGATCGGCAAGGCCCGCAAGGAGGGCCAGGTCGCGCGTTCGCGTGACCTGGGCCACCTGGTGGCCTTTGCCGCCGGCGGCGCGCTGATCGTCGGCCTGGTCCGGCCGCTGACCGACTGGATGGTGGCCTTGCTCAGGAGCGGCCTGCACTTCGAGCGCAGCGCCGTGACCGACCCGCGCGCGATGACGGGCCTGCTGTTCGACCAGGGCTGGCAGATGCTGGCCTTCGTGGTGCCGCTGGGCACGGTGATGGCGCTGGTGGCCGTGGTGGCGGGCACGCTCTCGGGCGGCTGGAACTTCACGCTCAAGCCGCTGGCGCCCAAGTTCAGCAAGCTCGACCCGCTGGCGGGCCTGGGCCGCATGTTCTCGAAGTCGCAGCTCACGCCCATGCTCAAGGCCTGCCTGCTGGCGGTCGTGCTGTTTGCCGTGGGCGGCCTGTACCTGCGTGCGCACCTGCCGGACTTCGCGCAGCTGATCGCGCAGCCGCTGCCGATGGCGCTGTCGGGCGCCGGCCAGATCGTGCTGGGCGGCATGACGCTGATGCTGCTGGTGCTGGCCGTCTTTGCCATCGTCGATGTGCCGCTGCAGCGCTGGCTGCTGGCGGAGAACCTGAAGATGAGCGTCGAAGAAGTCAAGCAGGAGCACAAGGACGCCGAGGGCAACACCGAGGTCAAGGGCAAGATCAGGGCCACGATGCGCCAGCGCGCCCAGAAGCGCATGCTGGCCGCGGTGCCGCAGGCGGACATCGTGGTGATGAACCCGACCCACTTTGCCGTGGCGCTGAAGTACGAAGAAGGTGGCACCGGCGCGCCGCGGGTGGTGGCCAAGGGCGCCGACCTGCTGGCCTTCAAGATCCGCGACACGGCCACCGCGGCGCGTGTGCCGGTGCTGCAGTCGCCGCCGCTGGCGCGGGCGCTGTACGCACATTGCGAGATCGACCAGGAGATCCCGGGCCCGCTGTTTGCCGCCGTGGCACAGGTGCTGGCCTGGGTGTTCCAGCTGCGCGCCGCGATGGCCGCCGGCACCGCCCTGCCCAACGCCCCGGCCATGGTGCCGGTGCCGCCGGAATTCGACCCCCTGAACCGCATGGGCCGCATCGGCCGCCACCGCCGCCCTGGCCCCGGAGCTGACACATGAACGACCTGATGCGCCGCCTGAACGCCTTGTTCGGCCCGCACGCCGGCAAGATGGCCGCCGGCATGGCACCGCTGTTCGTGGTGATGATGCTGGCGATGATGGTGCTGCCGCTGCCGCCGTTTGTGCTGGACCTGCTGTTCACCTTCAACATCGCGCTGGCGCTGATGGTGATGATGGTCGCGGCCCACATGGTCAAGCCGCTGGACTTCACGGCCTTGCCGGCGGTGCTGCTGGTCACCACGCTGCTGCGCCTGTCGCTGAACGTGGCGTCCACGCGCGTGGTGCTGCTGGAGGGCCACCAGGGCCCGGGCGCCGCTGGTGCGGTGATCGAGTCCTTCGGCCACTTCCTGATCGGCGGCAACTTCGCGGTCGGCCTCATCATCTTTGCCATCCTGGTGGTGATCAACTTCATCGTGGTCACCAAGGGCGCGGAGCGCATCGCCGAGGTGGGTGCACGTTTCACCCTGGACGCGATGCCCGGCAAGCAGATGGCGATTGACGCCGACCTGAACTCCGGCCTGATCGACGAGCAGGAGGCCAAGAAGCGCCGCGCCGAGGTCAGCGAAGAAGCCGACTTCTTCGGCTCCATGGACGGTGCCAGCAAGTACGTGCGTGGCGATGCCATGGCCGGCCTGCTGATCCTGTTCATCACCATCGTGGGCGGCTTCATCATCGGCATGGCCATGCACGGCCTGTCGGCCGGCGAGGCGGCCAGCACCTACGTGACGCTGGCGGTGGGTGATGCGCTGGTGGCGCAGATCCCGGCGCTGCTGATCTCGGTGGCCTCGGCGATGGTGGTCTCGCGCGTGGGCAAGGACCAGGACATCGGCACGCAGATCCGCGGCCAGGTCTTCGAGTCGCCACGCTCCATCGCCATCACGGCCGGCATCGTGGGTGCGCTGGGCCTGGTGCCTGGCATGCCCAACTTCGTGTTCCTGCTGATCGGCGGCTCGTTGGGCGCGCTGGCCTGGAGCCTGAGCCAGCGCCAGAAGGTGGCCGCTGCGCAGCCCGAGCGCAAACCGGGCGAGACCGATGCGCCCATGGCCAGCAACGAGGCCAGCTGGGACGACCTGGCGCCGGTGGACACGCTGGGCCTGGAGGTGGGCTACCGGCTCATCACGCTGGTGGACAAGGCACGCCAGGGCGACCTGCTGGGCCGCATCAAGGGCGTGCGCAAGAAGTTTGCGCAGGACGTGGGTTTCCTGCCGCCCAGCGTGCACATCCGCGACAACCTGGAGCTCAAGCCCAGCGTCTACCGCGTCACGCTGCGCGGCGCCGTGGTGGGCGAGGGCGAGGCCTACCCGGGCCAGCTGCTGGCCATCAACCCCGGCGGTGCGACACAGCAGCTGCCCGGCACCAAGACCATGGACCCGGCCTTCGGCCTGCCCGCGGTGTGGATCGAGGAGCGCCACCGCGAGACGGCGCAGATGGCCGGCTTTACGGTGGTTGATTGCTCGACCGTCGTGGCGACCCATCTTTCACACTTGATGC
>CAYTWU010000283.1:0-4948 GCA_964442175.1 uncultured Rubrivivax sp. | reverse complement strand
ATCGCCGAGTTGCCGACCACGCCCAGCTTGGGCAGCACGGTGAACATGATGGTGAAGGCGGTGCCGTAGAGCAGGGTCAGCGCGGCCAGGCCCCACCAGCCGGGCAGGGCGTTCGTCCAATGGACACCGCCTTGGGTGCCCACGCCGGCCAGCGCCAGCACCCCCACCAGCGCCATCGTCGTGAAGGTGCGCAGCCGGCCGTCCAGGTCGCCCGCTTCGTGCTGCGTCCACACCAGGGCCAGGCCGAAGGTGGCCGAGGCGCCCAGCGCAAAGGCCACGCCGGCGCCGATGCGGCCCCATTGCGCGGCGGCGCCCAGGCCGGCAGCAGCGCCGAACACATCCAGCGCGAGCGTAAGCCCCAGCAGCAGCACCGGCATCGCGATCAGCACACGGCGCTCGGGCCGGTGGCCGTAGAGCAGGCGCGCCCACAACGCCGTGCTCAGCGGGTAGGTGTTGAAGGCCAGCAGCGCCAGCGCCACCGGCAGCCGCGCCACGGCGGAATAGAGGCAGAAACTCTGCACCGCGATCAGCAGCCCGATGGCCGGCAGCGCACGCCGGTGCCGCGGCTGCAGCGCCAGCGGCACCTGCTGCCTCCACAGCAGCGTGCCGACCACCAGCGCCGTCACGCCGCTGCGGAAGCTCACCGCGGTGAGCACGTCCACGCCATGGTCGAAGGCCAGGCGGGCGGCCACGTGGTTGGCGCCCATCATCAGCGCGATCAGCAGCAGGGTGGCGAAGGCGGCGGTGGTCAGGCGGGGGCTGGAGGTCATTGGCTGGGCGTGTGCATCCAGGCATCGTAGCCGTGCGTAAGAAAGGCGGGTCTGCGGCGACCACCCCATCGGCGCGGCGCCCAAGCGCGCCCCCACCCAGCCCACCCTTCACCACCACGGATGTTCACCATGAAGTTCTTGTTTGCCTTGTCTGCGACGGCTGCCGCGCTGGCCGGTGCTGCCCCTGCAGCGGCCCAGATCTCCTTGCCCGAAGCGCAGGTCAATGCGCTCGAGGGCCTGTTTGGCAAACATGCCGGCGCGCGCCGCTCCGGGGCCAAGGGCGTGTGCGCCAGCGGCTACTTCGTCGGCGCGGCCGATGCACGGGCACTGTCCAGCGCCTCGGCCTTCAGCGGCGCGCGCATCCCCGTGGTGGCGCGCTTCTCGGTGGGCGGCGGCAGTCCCAAGGCCAGCGACAAGGGCCGCAGCGTGCGCGGCCTGGCGCTGCAGTTCCAGCTGCCCGGCGGTGAGCAGTGGCAGATGGCCAACGTGTCGGCACCGGTGTTCTTCGTCGCCAAGCCGGAGCAGTTTGCGCCCTTCCTGCAGGTGCGCACGCCGGACCCGGCCACCGGCAAACCCGACCCGGACAAACTCAAGGCCTTCAACGAAGCCAACCCCGAAACGCTGCGCCAGGCCGCCTACCTGGCCAAGGCCCCCATCCCGGCCAGCTACGGCACGGTGAACTACTGGAGCACCAACGCCTTCGAGCTCAGCAATGCCCAAGGCGCCAAGCAGTTCGTGCGCTGGCAGTTCGAGCCCGAGGCCGGTGTGCTGGGCCTGAACGAGGATCAGCTGAAGGCGATGGGCGACGACTTCCTGGCCGACGAACTGCGCCAGCGCGTGGCCGCACAGCCGGTGGCCTTTGCCTTCAAGCTGCAGCTGGCCGAAGCCGGCGACCCCATCACCGACCCCACGCAGGTGTGGCCCGAGTCGCGTCGCCTGGTGAACGCCGGCCGCCTGGTGATCGACCAGGTGGCCCCGGGTGCGGGCGGTGCCTGCGAGCGTTTGACCTTCAACCCGGTGGTGCTGCCGGCCGGCATCGCACCGTCGGCCGACCCGGTGCTGAACGCCCGCGCCGCGCCCTACGCGCTGTCGCTGGGCCGGCGCATCGCCGACGCGCCGAAGTAAGCCAGCTCAGCCGACGATCTGGTCCAGCGTGATGCCGGCCCGCCGCACCGCGGCGTGGAAGACCTTGGGGAACAGGTCGCGTTGCGGATCGCTGTCCTGCACGTTCTGCGATGACTGTGCGCGTGCCGTGGCCGAGAGCGCCAGCGTCTCCCCCGGCATCGCGTGGGCGAGCGCCTGCACATGGCAGGCGCGCTGCAGCACGTAGTACCAGTAGAACATCGCCGGCAGCGTGGCCTCGGCCACCAGCAGGCCGTGGTTGCGCAGGATCATCACCGGCTTGTTGCCCAGGCTGGCCACCAGGCGGGGCTGCTCGTCGGTGCTGGTCGTCACGCCTTCGAAGTCGTGGTACGCGATGCGGCCGTCGAGGAAGGCGGTGTAGAAGTTGTCCATCGCCAGCCCGCCGGCCTTGCAGGCCACGGCCATGCCGAAGCTGTCGTGCGTGTGCACGATGCAGTGCGCATCGGGCCGCGCGGCGTGGATGGCGCTGTGGATCACGAACCCAGCACGGTTGACGCCCCAGTCGGTGGGGTGCAGCGGCTGGCCGTCCAGGCCCACACGCACCAGGTTGTGCGCCGTGACCTCGCCATAGTGCAGGCCGAAGGGGTTGATCAGGTAGCTGTGGGCCGGCCCGGGCACACGCACAGTGATGTGGTTGAAGATTTCTTCGGACCACCCGCGGGCGTGGAACACGCGGTAGCAGGCCGCCAGCTCGACGCGCGCCTGCCACTCGGCGGCCGGCATGCCGGCCGGGCGGTGGCGCTCCACCGCATCGGCGGCAAAGGGCAGGGCGGGTGCGGCCATCAGCTGGCCGCGGCGGTCAAGCCCAGGCAGTTGTTGCACTTGCCCAGGCCACGCAGGCGCGGATCGGGCTTGCCGTCACCGGTCTTGAAGTTGGCGTGGCACTTGATGCACACGTACATCTTCGAGCTGGACATCATGGGCTTCACGCCCGGTTCGGCGTTGGGGCGGGCTGCCGTGTACTCCGCTTGGGTTTGGCGAAGCTTGGGCGCGGAGGGGTCGGTGGGGGTGGGTGCGCGTCGGGTGGCCATGGCGGTGGGTGCAACTGCGGAGCCGGCCTGGAGGCCCACTCCAAAGTGCATATTGTCCGCCGAAATCGAACGGGTCGCTCGGCGCCCCCCTCAAGCGTAGCGGCGCACCATGTCCTCCAAGGGCACGGGCTTGATCCGGGCGGCCATGCCGGCGCAGCCAAAGGCCTCGAAGCGCTGGGCGCAGATGCCACGCGCTGCCTTGGTGGCCGCGGCCAGGGCCTTGCGCGGGTCGAACTCGGCGCGCTGTTCGGCGAAGACCTGGCGCATGGCGCCGGTCATCGCCAGCCGGATGTCGGTGTCGATGTTGACCTTGCGCACACCGCTGACAATGCCGCGCTGGATCTCTTCCACCGGCACACCATAGGTCTCGGGCATTTCGCCGCCGTACTGGCGGATGATGGCCAGCCACTCCTGCGGCACGCTGGAGGAGCCGTGCATCACCAGGTGCGTGTTGGGCACCGCCGCGTGGATGGCGGCGATGCGTGCGATGGCCAGGGTCTCGCCGGTGGGCGGGCGGCTGAACTTGTAGGCGCCGTGGCTGGTGCCGATGGCGATGGCCAGCGCGTCCACCCCGGTGGCGGCCACAAACGCGCGGGCTTCTTCGGGGTCGGTGAGCAACTGGTCGTGGCTGAGTGTGCCTTCGGCGCCGACACCATCTTCTTCGCCCGCGGTGCCGGTTTCCAGCGAGCCCAGGCAGCCCAACTCACCTTCCACCGACACGCCCACGGCGTGCGCGATGTTGCACACCTGGCGCGTGACGGCCACGTTGTAGTCGTAACTTGCCGGGGTCTTGGCGTCTTCCTTCAGCGAGCCGTCCATCATCACGCTGCTGAAGCCCGAGCGGATGGCGCCGACACAGACCGCGGGCGAGGCGCCGTGGTCCTGGTGCAGCACCAGCGGGATGTCGGGGTGGGCCTCGATGGCGGCCAGCACCAAATGCCGCAGGTAGGGCTCGCCGGCGTATTTGCGGGCGCCAGCCGAGGCCTGCAGGATCACCGGCGACTGCGTGGCCTGCGCCGCCTGCATGATGGCGTGCACCTGCTCCAGGTTGTTCACATTGAAGGCCGGCACGCCGTAGCCGTGTTCGGCGGCGTGGTCCAGCACCTGGCGCAGGGAAACGAGGGCCATGAAGATCTCCTGTGGGCTTGTCAGCCAAAGTGGGAAACGGTGTCCATCTCGCCGTGCCAGGCCTGGAGGTCGTCCAGCGTGACCAGGCCGTCCCGCCCACGCAGTGCCGGCCGCCAGCCGTCGCGCTGGTCCAGGCCCGGGCCGATGGCGATGGCGCCTTCCAGCGGCGCCTCTGCGAAGTAGGCACTGCGCGTCACCACCACGGGCACATGCGCGGCGCGTGCGGCGGCCACGCCGCCAGGGGAGTCCTCCAGTGCCACGGCCTGCAGCGGCGCCAGCGCGAGCTGCTGCAGCGCCTGCAGGTAGACCTCGGGGTGCGGTTTTTTGTGCTGCACGTCTTCGCCACACACCACGGCGGCAAAGTGTGCGGCCCAGCCGGCCCCCAGGGGCACACGCAGCAGCGCGTCCACATTGCTGCGGCTGGTGGTGGTGGTGATGGCCTGGCGCAAGCCGGCGCGCCGGGCTTCGTCGATCAGCGCGCCCACGCCGGGGCGCAAGGGCAGTTGCGCGGACTGCACCAGGTCGCCGTAGTGGCGGTTCTTGCGCTGGTGCAGTTCACGCGCCAGGGCTTCTCGTTCCTGCGGCGACACTGGCGCGTCCGAGCGCATGGCCATGTCCGCCAGCAGGCGCTCGCGGCCGCCGGTCACGGCCAGCAATTCGCCGTAACGCTGCTCGTCCCAGCGCCAGGCCAGTCCCAGGTCGGCGAAGGCCTGGTTGAAGGCCACGCGGTGGCCGTCACGCTCGGTCTCGGCCAGCGTGCCGTCCACGTCCCAGAACAAGGCCTGCAAGCGGCTCACGGCCGGCCCTCCGCCGCCCGCCGCGCCAGGATCTCGAAGGCCGGCAGCGTCTTGCCCTCCAGCACCTCCAGGAAAGCAC
>CAYTWU010000282.1:0-4990 GCA_964442175.1 uncultured Rubrivivax sp. | reverse complement strand
GGCCTGGATGAAATCGGCCTGGCGGAACAGCACACGCGGCTCGGCCAGGCCTGAGTTGGAACTCTGCAGGCCCTGCTTCAGCTCAGCAAGCGCCGACTCGATCTGCGCGCTGAGCTGGACCGTGTCGGCATCGGGCTGCTTCTGGATGCTGATCACGACGGCGGGCAGGCCGTTGTAGCCGGCGTCGCCACGCTTGAGACCCGCTGCGAAGGACACCGTCGCCACCTGCGCCATCAGGAGGGCGCGGCCATCCTTCCACGCCACCGCGATGCCCGCCAGGTCCTCGACGCGGTTCGTTCGGCCCAGGTGCCGGATCAGGTATTCGCGGCTGTTCAGGTCGATGAAGCCGCCGCCGGCATTGGCCGCATAACCCTTCAGCGCCTGCTCGATCTGCGTCAGCGAGACGCCGAACTGCGCCATGCGTGCGGTGTCGGGCGCCACGCGCAAGGTGCGCACCTCGCCGCCGATCGGGATGACCTGCGAGACACCGGGGACCGACAGCAGCCGCGGCCGCAGCACGAAGTCGGCGTACTCGCGCGCCTGCATCGGTGTGGCCACCGGGGTTTTGCCATCGCCCGGTACCAGCGGAAGCGCGACGAGCATCACCTCGCCCATGATGGACGACACCGGCCCCATCACCGGCGTGATGTCGCCGGGCAGCTGCGCGCGCACGACCGCCAGCCGTTCGGCCACCAGCTGGCGGTTGCGGTAGATGTCGGTGCCCCAGTCGAACTCGGCATAGACCAGCGAGAGGCCCACGCCCGAGGTGCTGCGCACGCGGGTCACGCCCGGCATGCCGTTCAGCGCCGTCTCCAGCGGGAAGGTGACGAGCTGCTCCACCTCTTCCGGCGCCATGCCGCCGGCTTCGGTCAGCACAGTGATCAGCGGCTTGTTGAGGTCGGGGAAGACATCAACCGGCGTGCGCCAGGCCGTCATCGCGCCGTAGAGCATCAACAGCGCCGCCACCGCCAGCACGAACAGGCGGTTGTGCAGGCTGGTGCGAACGATCCAGTTGAACATGAGGTTCGCTCCTGTTCAGCGGATCTGCGCGATCAGCGGTGCGCCCTGGACGACGACACGGTTGTCCGCGCTCAGGCCCTGGGTGATCACGACCGTGCCAGCATCCAGCGGCCGGAACTGCACCGGCTGCGGGATGAAGCGCTCGGCGCCCGACTTGATCCAGACGATGGCCTCGTTGGACGGGTTGCGCACCACGGCCTGTGCCGGCAGCACGACACCCTTGATGCGTTCCTTCGATTGCGCGATCACGGTGACCGGCTGGCCGATCGCCAGCGGCAAGGCCGTGCCCGGCCTGGCTGCAGCGACGGCGAAGGTGATCGGCAGCACGCCGTCGCGCAGCGAGCGCGACGCGCCGAGCAGGCGCAAAGACACCTCGGGCACACCCTGCAGCGATGCACCGGCCACACGGGCCGCGAGGCGGGGGTCGGCGGTGGTGGCCTCGACCAGCATCCGTGCCGGGTCCACCACGTCGAAGAGCACGTCGCGAGGTTCGACGACCTGGCCGACGGCGAGGTCGGCGCGGGCGATCACGCCCGAGACTGGCGCGGTCAGGGCCTCCCGCGACGACAGGCTGGCGCCGATGCTGCGCTCCCGCTCGGCCAGGCTCTGCGCTTCGCTGCGGGCCGCATCGATGTCCTTGCGCGGCACCGTGCCCTCCAGGCCTTCGAGGCGCTGCACACGCTGCTCGGCAAGCTGGCGCTGTGCGCGCAGTTCCGCCAGCTGCGCCTGTTGCGTGCCCAGCGCATAGGGCTCGGCGTGGTGCCGCACGTAGGCCAGCACATCACCGCGCTGGACGGCCAGTCCTGCCACCGGCAAGCCCTTGGGACCGGGTTCGATGCGGCCCCCGTGCACGGCCTGCACGCGGCCACTGGCGTTCGGGTCCGCGACCACGCGCCCGGGCAGTTCGACCGTGGCGGCGGCTTCGGATTCGGGCGCCAGCACGGTGCGGATGGCCATGCGCCGCTGCGCGACCTTGGGCAGGTTGACGCTGCCGTCGGGCAGGCGCGCCAGGCCGGAGGCGTTGACGGCTGCGCCGGGCGCGTCGAGGTGTTCGCCGTTGGGGCCGTGGGCGCCGGGTGCTGCGTGCGCCACGGGCACCAGCGCCGTCGCGGCGGCCACCATCAGCGCCAGGACGCCGGAGTTTTGAGCGGACGGGTGTTGCATCACAGGCCTCCCTGCAGCCGGCCGGCCTGGCGGCGGCGCTGGCGCCACCATGTGATGCCGCCGATCAGGCCCAGGGCCGCGACACCGGCACCGATCCCCGCCGCGCGCTCCAGTTCGTGGTCGTGGCCGTGGCCGTGCTCGTCTTCTGCTGAAGCAGCAGTGCGCGCCGCCGTGCCGACCAGCGTGCCGTCGAGCAGGTCGCTGTCCTTGCCGGCGACAAGCGTGAAGACGAGGCCGTGCTCGCCGGGCGCGGCGAGTGCCTTCAGCAACCCGGCGTCGGTGACCACATAGTCGCCTTGCTCGGCGCGGAAGGCTGCCACGGCCTTCAGCGCGCCGCTCTCGACCTCGAGCTGGGCGCCGAGCACCGGCTCGTTGGATTCATAGCGGTCGACGAAGATGAGCAATTCGCTGGCGCGCAGTTCGGCGACCAGCTCGAAGGTCTCGGACTTGGCTTCAATACGCGGCAGTGCGGATGCCGCGCGCACCGGGCTGATGCCGCTGGCCAGCACGGCCGTCAGCGCCACGGCGAACACTCGCCTCCGGGCACAGCGTGGAAACGGGGTGTTCATGGCAGGAGTCCCAAGGTTTGCTGGAGTCGGGCGCGGGCCAGGCCCAGCGCGGCGGTCTGGCGGGCGGCTGCACTGTCGGCCTGGGCTGCGGCGGCCAGCGCACGCAGCAGGTCGGGCAACGGCGTCTCGCCGGCACGGAAGGATTTGTCGATCAGCGTCGCGCGCTCGCGCAGCAGCCGGGCGCGGGCGGTTTCGGCGTCCAGTTGCGCCTGCGCCGATCGTTGTGCGTCGCGCGCGGCGGCGATGTCGCTGTCCAGGCGCTCGCGCAGGCGCTGCTCGTGGGTCTGTGCCACATCGAGTTCCGTCAACGCTGCCGCTTCCAACGGCCGGTTGCGGCCGTCGGTGCCAAGGGGAAAGCGCAGGCCAATCACCAGGCTGCCCTGTGACGGCTCGGCGCTGCCCGGCGTGTCCTGCCGCACGCCGAGGGTCAGCTCGGGCGCATCGCGGCGCGACCTGCGCACCAGTTCGACCCGCTGGCGCGCCAGCTCGGTGGACTGGCTGGCCAGTTGCAGCGCCGCGTGTGCCATGTCCGGCGCATCGGTGGCCGGGTCCTCCGACAGGTCTGGTGCAGCCGCCAGCCCGGTCAGCAGTGTCCAACTCGAACGCGCCGCCAGAAGGCGCCGCTGCAGGTCGGTCTTCAGCGCAGATGCGGAGAGCAGTTCCGCCTGGGCGGCCAGGGCATCGGCGCGCGCCAGGTCGCCGGCGCGCACACGGCGTTCAACGTCGTCGGCCAACTGCATCAGGGACTGTTCCTGCGCGTCGGCCTGACCGTGTTCGGCCTGCAGCATGGCAAGCAGCCAGGCGGCTTCCCGCAGGTCGCCGGCCAGGCGCAGCCGCGCCACCTGTTCCGCCGCCCGGGCCTGGCCCGCGGCCGCGTCAGCGGTGCCGGCGCGGGCCGCTCGCTGGCCGGGCAGCCACAGGGGCAAGGCGACGCCGATCTCGGTTTCGCGGCGGCCGGCGTGCTGGTGGAGGCGGTCGTCGCGGTGGCTCAAGGCCAGCGACGGCGCCGCCGCCCAGTAGCTCGACGCCACGCTGCGATCGGCTTCGGCCTGGCGTCGCTGGCCCTCGGTCTCGCGCGCCGCAACGGCACGCTGCCAGGCGGCTTCCAGCGCCGCGCGGAGGCTGACGGTGCCCGCAGCGGGAACAGGCGCCGGCCACTGCGAGGCCTGCGGGCGGGGCGGGGAGTGGGCAGGCTGGGCCCAGACGGGGCCGCCGGCCAGGCTGCCCGCGATCACGCAGACAGACGACAGCCACGGGAGATATCTCACATCGATCCTGACGGTTCGGCAGCCGGTGTGGCCCGCCGCAGGCGCCGGGCGCACCATCGGCGCCCAGGGGCTGGCGTGGAAGGCCATTGCGGCGAAAGGCCGGGCGCCCATGGCAGGGCGCCCGCCGCGTAGGCGGGTCAGGCGTGTGAACGAGGCGGCCTGAGCAGGCCTTCAGGGTCGGGATCGGGCACGGGCACCTCGCGCTGGCCCCCCGGAGATGCAGATCCCAGCGGCGGAACCTGGTGCGAGGTGGACACAGGCGGTGCCGAGCAGGCACCGACGTGGTCGCTGACCACGTGCTGCACCGACTCCTTGGAGTTGTCCCGCTGGTAGGTCCCGTCCTCGTGGTGGTGGTGGCCTTCCTGCTGCCAGTGCAGGGCGGTGTGCACCGTGTCGGCCAAGGCGTTCACGGTGGAGCCCGCGCGCCCGAGCGCAACCGATTGCCAGAACAAGGCAAACAGCATCAGGAAGATGACGGACGAACGG
This sequence comes from uncultured Rubrivivax sp., assembly GCA_964442175.1. Taxonomy (GTDB): domain Bacteria; phylum Pseudomonadota; class Gammaproteobacteria; order Burkholderiales; family Burkholderiaceae_C; genus Rubrivivax. Next base: position 483 of record CAYTWU010000282.1, on the reverse strand, counting down.
CGCATGGCCAATCGAGTGTACCGAAGTCGTCCAGCCGAAGACATGATGGACCCCTTCGGAAGGCCACCCCGTCGGTTGACCGGGGCCGCCATCGACGAGGCCGCGCCGCGGGCGGCGCCCGGCGGCCCGCTACGCCGCCAGCGCCTTCATCTCGGCGTACAGGTCGGCCTTGCCTTCAAAGCCGATGCCCGGCAGTTCCGGCAGTGTGACGAAGCTGTTCTCGACGCGCACGCCGTCGGGGAACCCGCCGAAGGGCTGGAACAGGTCCGGGTAGCTCTCGTTGCCGCCCAGGCCCAGGCCGGCCGCGATGGCCAGCGACATCTGGTGCCCGCCATGCGGCACGCAGCGCCGGGCGCTCCAGCCGTGCTCGCGCAGCATGTCCAGCGTGCGCAGGTACTCCACCAGGCCGTAGCTCAGCGCACAGTCGAACTGCAGCCAGTCGCGGTCGGGCCGCATGCCGCCGTAGCGGATCAGGTTGCGCGC
>CAYTWU010000281.1:0-5001 GCA_964442175.1 uncultured Rubrivivax sp. | reverse complement strand
CCGGCCCGGGCACGAAGATCGTCTGCCTGGGCAACCTGGCGCAGATCGACACGCCGTATCTGACCGAAGGCAGCTCGGGCCTGACCTACGCGGTGGACCGCTTCAAGGGCTGGCCGCATGGCGGCCACGTGACGCTGGCACGCGGCGAACGTTCACGCCTGGCGGACTACGCCAACGACGTGCTGTAGCGCCGGTCACAGCGCGTCCCGCACGCGCAAAAAGCTGGCGAAGCGCGGCAGGCCGCTGGCGGTGCGGCCACGGTGGCTGTACGTGACCACGCTGCCCACCGGCGGCGGTGCCTCGCGCTGCGCATCGCTGAAGCCGGTGCCGATGCGCAGCACGCGCCCATCGGGCAGTTGAACCCGCAGCGCGCCCAGGCGGCCTGCATGCCGGCCCTGGCCGGGCTCGTGTGCCAGCACCAGCGCCTCGGCGTCGTGCGCGGCTTTCAGCTTGCGCAACGCGGGCTGGCGGCCGGGCAACCACGGCGCATCGGCCCAGTGCAGCACCAGCCCTTCGCCCCCGGCACGCAACACAGCATCCAGCCGGCGTTGCAGCGCGGCGGCATCCGGCAGCGTCTGCTGCGGCAGCGCCGACACGAAAGGGGCTGCGCCTCGCAGCACGGTGGCCAGCCGAAGAGCTCGCTCGGCAAAAGGCCCTGGCGTGCCGGGTTGATCGAAGACCTCGTAGCGCAGCGCGCGCCACGCGCTGTCCTGTGGCTGCTCGCGGCGCACCGTGGCGGAGGCCTCGTCGAAGCGGCCGCGGCCGGCCCAGAGTTCACCGTCCAGCGGCGCCGGCGGCAAGGCGGCCAGGAACCAGGCCGGCGCGGCGATCAAGCGCCCGCTGCGAAACCGCAGCTGCGCGCCGTCCCACAGCGCGCGCACGCCGTCGAGTTTTTCGCTGACCAGCCAACCCTGCGGATCCATGCCGGGCCCGGCGTCCATGGCCAGCTGCGGTGCAAGCGGGGCGGTGGCCCAGGACGACGGTGCCAGCAGCCCCAGGCCGGCGGAGAGAACGAGGCGACGTGTGGTGTGCATGGCCGCCACTGTGCCGATCCGTGCAACTGCACACCATCGCCCCGGCGGTGTCCCCCGGCCGGGGGACAGGTGCTATCAGCCGGCGACCAGGTCCTTCACCTGCTGCAGGGCCGTGGGGTCCTCGATGGTGGTCAGGTCGCCGGGGTCGCGGCCCTCGCAGACGGCCTGGATGGCACGCCGCAGCAGCTTGCCCGAACGTGTCTTGGGCAGCACGGTGACGAAGCGCACACGCGACGGGCGGGCCACCGCGCCGAGCTGGCTGTCCACCACCTTCATCATCTCGCCTTCGAGCTTGAGCGCGGCTTCGGGCGTGGCGGCGAGCGACGGGTCCTTCAGCACCGCAAAGGCCATCGCGACCTGGCCCTTCAGCGCATCGGCCACGCCGACCACGGCCACCTCGGCGACGTTGGGGTGGCTGGACAGGCTTTCTTCGATCTCGCGTGTGCCCAGGCGGTGGCCGGCGACGTTGATCACGTCGTCGGTGCGGCCCAGGATGAAGATGTAGCCGTCTTCGTCGCGGATGCCCCAGTCGAAGGTGCTGTAGATCTGGCGGCCGGGAATGCTGCTCCAGTAGGTCTTCACGAAGCGCGCGTCGTCGCGCCAGACGGTCTGCATGCAGCCCGGCGGCAGCGGGCCTTCGATGGCCACCACGCCCTTCTGGTTCGGGCCAGTGAGCTCCTGGCCGGTGTTCTCGTCGATGAGCTTCACGTCGTAGCCGTAGACGGCTTTGCCGGGCGAGCCGAACTTGCTTTTCGCCGGTTCAATGCCGTTGCACAGGCTCAGGATGGGCCAGCCGGTTTCCGTCTGCCAGTAGTTGTCGATGATGGGCCGGCCCAGGGCCTCGGCGATCCAGCTCGCGGTGGGTTCGTCCAGCGGTTCACCGGCCAGGAACAGCGCGCGCAGGCTGGACAGGTCGTGTTTTTTCAGCGCTGCCGGGTCCTGTTTCTTCAGCACGCGCACCGCGGTGGGCGCGCTGAACATCGAGGTGACCTTGTACTTCTCGACCAGGCTCCACCAGATCGCGGCATCGGGCCGCGTCGGCAGGCCTTCGTAGAGGATGGTGGCCATGCCGGCGATCAGCGGGCCGTAGACGATGTAGCTGTGGCCCACGACCCAGCCGATGTCGCTGGTGCTGAAGTAGGTCTCGCCCGGCTGGCCCAGGAAGATGTGTTTCATGCTCGCGGCCAGCGCCACCGCATAACCGCCGGTGTCGCGCTGCACACCCTTGGGTTTGCCGGTGGTGCCGCTGGTGTAGAGCGTGTAGCTGGGGTGGGTGGCCTCCAGCCAGCTGCAGGGCACCCGGGCGTCCAGGTGCTGCTGGCGCAGCGCGGCGTAGTCGTGGTCGCGGCCGGCGGTCATGGGCAGGTCGGCCAGCCCGCGGTTGACCAGCAGCACCTGGGGTGGTTTGTGCGTGGCCAGGCGGATCGCCTCGTCGAGCAGGCCCTTGTACGGCACGACCTTGCCGCCGCGGCTGCCGGCATCGGCGCTGACGATGACGGTGGGCTCGGCGTCGTCGATGCGGCTGGCCAGGCTGTGGCTGGCAAAACCACCGAAGACCACCGAGTGGATGGCGCCGATGCGCGCGCAGGCCAGCATCGCAAACACCGCCTCGGGGATCATGGGCATGTAGACCAGCACGCGGTCGCCGGTTTTCACGCCCAGGGCCAGCAGGATCGCAGCCATGCGCTGCACCTCGGCCTGCAGCGCGCTGAAGTTGTAGACCACCTCCTGGTCGGTCTCGGTCGAGACCCAGATCAGCGCGTTGCGCTCGGGGTGGGTGGCTGCGTGGCGGTCCACCGCGTTGTGGCACAGGTTGGTGGTGCCGCCCACGAACCAGCGCGCAAAGGGCGGCCGGCTGTGGTCGCAGACCTGGGTGAAGGGCTGCTGCCAATCGATCAATGCGGCTTGCTCGGTCCAGAAGGCCTCGCGGCCATCGATCGAGCGGCGGTAAAAGTCGGCGTAGTTCATGTCGTTTGTCTCCTCGCCTGGCGCATTCTCCGCGCGCCCCTTTCGGGCCGCTGACAGTTCAGATCCGCACGACGAAACGCCCTCGCACCTGGCCGGCCATCAGCTGCGCGGCGGCCGCCGGCGCCGCCGCCCGGCCAATTTCGGTGACCATGGTCTCCAACAGTGCCGGATCGAGATCACGGGCCAGCCGCTGCCAGGCCTGCTGGCGCAGGGCCAGCGGCGCCATCACGCTGTCGATGCCGGCGAGTGTGACGTTGCGCAGGATGAAGGGTGCCACCGAGCCCGGCAGGTCCATGCCCTGGGCCAGGCCGCAGGCGGCGACCACACCGCCGTAGCGCGTCTGCGCCAGCACATTGGCCAGCGTGTGGCTGCCCAGGGCGTCCACCACGCCGGCCCAGCGCTCCTTCTGCAGCGGCTTGCCGGCGGCGGCGAACTCGGCGCGGTGAATCACGCTGGCCGCGCCCAGGGCCTGCAGGTAGGCCGCTTCCTGCGGCTTGCCGCTGACGGCGACCACGCGGTGCCCCAGCCGCGCCAGCAGCGCAATGGCCACGCTGCCGACGCCGCCCGTGGCGCCGGTGACCAGCACCTCGCCATCCCCGGGCTGCAGGCCGTGACGCTCCAGCGCCAGCACACACAACATCGCGGTGTAACCCGCGGTGCCGATGGCCATGGCCTGGCGGGTGCTGAAGGCGGCGGGCAGCTTGACCAGCCAGTCGCCCTTCAGCCGTGCGCGCTGTGCCAGGCAGCCCCAGTGTGTTTCGCCCACGCCCCAGCCGTTGTGCACGAAGCGGTCGCCGGCGGCCCAGCCGGGGTGTTCGCTGGCCAGCACCGTGCCAGCCCCGTCGATGCCCGGCACCATGGGCCAGACGCGCACCACGGGCGAGCGGTTCGTGAGCGCCAGCGCGTCCTTGTAGTTCAGCGTGGACCACTCCGGCTGCACCAGCACCGCACCGGTCGGCACGTTAGGCAAGTGGTCCTCGTTCATTGTCGTCAGGGTGGCCGAGAAGCCGGCCTCGGCCTTTTGCAGCAGCAGTGCATCGAACATCTTGTCTCCGATCGGAATTGACACCCCCCGGGTGTGCACCTATTCTGCCGCCCGCCATGTTCCACCGCACCCGCCGTCCCGTGATTGCCCTCGTGCTGCTCGGGGCCAGTTGCGTCTGGCCGGCCTGGGCTGCGCCGCCGGAAGCCGGCAGCGACCCGGTGCTGACCCTGCTGCAGGAACGTGGCCTGTTGCCGGCCGAGGTGTCGCAGCCCGGCCTGATGCGCGAGATCCGCGACATCGGCGACCGCGCATCGGACCTGGTGATCTCGGCGATGAACTTCATCGGCGTGCGCTACCGGCGCGGTGGCAACTCCGCTGACGAAGGATTTGACTGCAGCGGCTTCACACGCCACATCTTCCAGGAGGCGCTCGGCCTGGTGCTGCCACGCCGCGCCGACGAACAGGCCCACGCCCACGGCGTGCACAGCATCGCCCGCAGCGAACTGCGGCCCGGTGACCTGGTGTTCTTCAACACGCTCAGGCGCACCTTCTCGCACGTGGGCATCTACGTGGGCGATGGCAAGTTCATCCATTCACCCCGGGCCGGTGGCCAGGTGCGGGTGGAGGACATGCAAGAGCGCTACTGGGACCGGCGCTTCACCGGTGCCCGGCGGGTGGACGCACTGGCCGCACTCGGGCACGCGCCCACGGTCGCCCCACCCTGATGCCCGCCGCCCGCACAGGGCAGAATCCTGGGATGGTTCACCCCCAAGCTCACTTCGTTCGCTGCCCCCCGAGGGGGCGCTCAGCGCCCTTGGGGCGGCCCGGCTGTCTCTGAGATGGGCGACAACGTCATTCCTCTGGCCGATCTGCGCTACCAGGCCCCCGTGCCGGTGGTGCCGACCGATGCGACGGCACCCTCGGGCCTGCTGGCCGACCGGCTCGGCCGGCCACTGCGCGACCTGCGCATCTCGGTCACCGACCGCTGCAACTTCCGCTGCAGCTACTGCATGC
>CAYTWU010000280.1:0-5017 GCA_964442175.1 uncultured Rubrivivax sp. | reverse complement strand
CTGCACCTTGTATGGCGACATGGCCGGTGGATTTGCCGTCATCAAGGACGTGGCCAAGACCCTGGTCTACCGGCTCGCCGAGTGGCGCAATGCCCAGGGCCGGGAGATCATCCCGCGCCGCATCATCACGCGGCCGCCTTCGGCCGAGCTGCGGCCCGACCAGACTGACCAGGACAGCCTGCCGCCCTACGAGGTGCTGGATGCGATCCTGGCCCGGTTCATGGAAGAAGACCAGGGCATTGACGACATCGTTGCTGCCGGCTTCGAACGCGCCGACGTGGAGCGTGTCACCCGGCTCATCAAGATCAACGAGTACAAGCGGCGCCAGGCGCCGGTGGGCATCCGCATCACCCACCGCGCTTTCGGGCGTGATTGGCGCTATCCCATCACCTCGAAGTTCCGTGCTTAAATCAAGCCAATTCGACGCACGCAGGAGCCCGGCATGAAGCAGATCACCGCCATCATCAAACCCTTCAAGCTGGAGGAGGTGCGCGAGGCGCTGGGTGACATCGGCGTCTCCGGCCTGACCGTCACCGAGGTCAAGGGCTTCGGCCGCCAGAAGGGCCACACCGAGCTCTACCGCGGCGCCGAATACGTGGTCGACTTCCTGCCCAAGGTGAAGGTCGAGGTCGTCGTGAAGGACGCCGAGGTCGACCGCTGCATCGAGGCCATCGTGCGTGCGGCCAAGACCGGCAAGATCGGTGACGGCAAGATCTTCGTCACCGCGGTGGAGCAGGTGCTGCGCATCCGCACCGGCGAGACCGACGAAGCGGCCATCTGACCCGGTTTCAAGCGATCCGGGTTCAGATCCGGCTGTAATCGTCCGGCGCGGTGGCTGCCGATGCCGCTGCCAACACCCGCGCCAGCAGCGCGCCGGGATCGGTGTCCACCAGCGGCATGCTGCGCTGGCTGTCGTCCAGGAAACCCTGGGCCACGGTGTGGTCCATGAACTGCAAGAGGCCGTCGTAGAAGCCGGCCACGTTGAGCAGGCCGATCGGTTTGTCGTGGTAGCCCAGCTGGCGCCAGGTCCAGACCTCGTACAACTCTTCCAGCGTGCCGATGCCGCCGGGCAGGGCGATGAAAGCGTCGGCACGTTCGGCCATCATGCGCTTGCGCACGTGCATGTCGGGCACCACGAACTGCTCGCTCAGGCCCTGGTGGCCGACCTCGCGCTGCACCAGGGCCTCGGGGATCACGCCCAGCACCGGGCCGCCGGCGGACAGCACGGCATCGGCGACGATGCCCATCAGCCCGACGTTGCCGCCGCCATAGACCAGACCGTGGCCCAGGCTGGCGATGGCCTGGCCCAGGTCGCGCGCGGCCTGGGCGTAGGCCGGCAAGGCGCCGGGCCGTGACCCGCAATACACACAGATGTTCATGGTCCTGGATTCTGCCCGGGCCGCGGCGCCGACCAGCGCTCCAGGCGGGTGCCACACAGCAGGTCGTGCAGGTACTGGCGCGACGGGGACAGCCGCGCGATCAGCATGTACAACGCGACGCCGGCCAGCAGGGCCAGCGTGGTCGCGCCGCCGCCGCGCACGCCGGTCAAGGCCGTGACGGCCAGGGCCGGCAGGAACATCAGCCACGCCGCCACATAGCGCAGCAGCGCCCGCGTCTGGCTGAGCGGCTGGCCGTCCCGCATCATCACGCGCAGGTGCCAGGTTTTCATCGCCAGGGTCTGCCGGCCCAGGGCCCAGAACCAGGTGAAGTAGATGCCGATCACGACGAACAGGAATGCCTGCAAGCCGGCCGTGCCGACAAGCGCATGCCGCTGCTGGGTCAGCGTCGAATACAGGTAGCCCGCAATGGCCACCACGCCAAACAACAACAGGCCCTCGTACACCAGGCACGCCATGCGTCGGGCAAAGCCCGGGGGCTCGAGATCGCCTGCCAAGGGCGGATCAGCGCTGGCGCGACGGGGCCGACGCAGCCGGCTGTGCACTGACGGCTGCCGCCTGCGGCCCGCGACGTGGCAACAGGGTGGCAGGGTCGACAAAGCTGGGCGTGGCCGCGATCTTGGGCTGGCCGGTGTGGTGGTGCGGCGGCTCGGCCCGCGGCGTGGACATTGGCCGCGTGGTGGCACCGCTGCCCGCCCGCACCGCCGTGGGCGTGGCCGTCTGGCGCGGCATGGCGGTCGGCTTGCTGGCCTCGATCACATTGCGCTTGTCGGCCGGTGCGGCCGGGGTGTGGGCCTTGGGTCGGGCCGCTTCTTCCAGCTTCCAGCGCTCGGCCAGCACCTGCCGCGCCTGCGGGTCCAGGCTCTGGTACGCCTCCCAGCGCTCCTGGCGTTCTTCAGGCGTCCAGGCCTGCGCCTCCTGGAACTGCAGCCGGGCCTGGCCGCGCTCGGTCGGGCTGCGCCGGGCCCACTCGGACATGCGTGTCTGCATGCGCTGCTGCTCGGCCGGCGAGAGCTGTGGAAAGCGGCCCGCGACCTCCAGCCACTTGTCGCGCCGGGCGTTGTCCATGTTGGCCCAGCTGGCCTGCAAGGGCGCCAGGGCGGTGCGCTGGGCGGCGCTCAGGTCCTGCCAGCGCGCGGGCGCGGCCTGTGCCCACGACCCCACGCACAGTGCCAGCAGCAGGGCAGCACCCAGGCGTGTCACGGCTGCCGAAGCTTCAGGAAGGCCACAAAGCCGGGATCGGCGTAGGCTTCCGGGGGCAGGTCGTCCGCCAACAGCGCGGTGTCGATCTCGACGGCCACTGAAACAGCTTCACGTTCCTTCAGATCGGCCAGCGTCAGGCTTCCGACGGCCAGCACCACCACCGGCAGCATCGCGCCAAACCGTGGCCACCAGGCGGCCATTCGGCCGAGCAGCGCGGCACCACCGGCACCCAAGCCGACCACGCTGGCATCCTGGCGTGCCGCGGCGCGGGCGACAGCCTGCTCACGCGCCACGCGCAGGCGTTCATCGACACCGGGCGGCAAAGACTGACTCGCCAGCGACAACGCACCCGCCAGGCGGGTGCCCAGGCGCGCCTCCACCAAGGCCGGATCGGCCATGGCGGCGTTGTTGCGTGACTTGTTCACCCTGACTGCCCTCCGTCTATGCCCCTGGCGCGCAAGGCCGTTGCGAGCGCATGCACCGCCCGGGAGCAATGTGTCTTCACACTGCCTTCCGAGCATCCCATGGCCGCAGCGGTCTCAGACACGTCGAATTCCTCCCAGTAACGCAACAAGAACGCCTCGCGTTGACGGCCGGGCAGGTCGGCCACGGCCTGCTCGATCACCTGCAGGATTTGTGCCCGCGACACGCTGTCGGCCGCACTTTCGGCACCCAGGGCGCCGTCAACGGTGGTCAGCATCTCCAGCAGGTCGAAGTCGCCATCGTCGTCACCGCCGTCGAAGTCCGACAGGTTCTGCACGACGTTCTGCCTCACCTTGCGGCGGCGGAACCAGTCCATCGTTGCATTCGACAGGATGCGCTGGAACACCAGCGGCAACTCGGCGGCCGGGCGGTCGGCATACTTCTCGGCCAATCGCATCATCGCGTCCTGCACGATGTCCAGCGCCGCGTCGTCGTCACGGACGGTGAAAACCGTGCGCTTGAAGGCGCGTTTCTCGACGCTCTTGAGGAAGTCGGAGAGTTCTTGGTCGGTCGCCAACGGGAGGGGCGTGGTGCCAGTGTGAAAAGCGGCGCGATTATGGCACCCGACCGGTGCGCAAACCGGGGCCTGGCGAGGCAATGCCATAATGCTGCTTCGCACAACGCAGTTTCTGGTCTCAATCCGAGCGTCCGACCTGGGCGACGGTTTTTTGACCGCGCAGGCCGCGATTCCGCCTCACGAGGGCGCGAGGAGCGGCACCGATGGTTTTTCGTCAGAGAAATTCACAAAGGTTCGAAATGGACATGTCTGCCGCGGAAGTCAAGCGTGCCGCATCGGCACAACCTTCTTCTGATTCCCCCTCCGCCGATCCCAACGGGTCGGAAATCCTCGTCAAGTGCCTGCAGGCCGAAGGCGTCAAGTTCCTCTGGGGCTACCCTGGCGGCGCGGTGCTGTACATCTACGACGCCCTGTACAAGCAGGAGACGATCGAACATGTGCTGGTGCGCCACGAACAGGCTGCGGTACACGCCGCTGATGGTTATGCCCGTGCCACGGGCGAAGTGGGTGTCGCGCTGGTCACCTCCGGCCCCGGGGTGACCAACGCCATCACCGGCATCGCCACCGCGTACATGGACTCCATCCCGATGGTGATCATCACCGGGCAGGTGCCGACGCCGGCCATCGGGCTGGACGCCTTCCAGGAGTGCGACACCGTGGGCATCACGCGCCCCATCGTCAAGCACAACTTCCTGGTCAAGGACGTCAAGGACCTGGCGCTGACGATCAAGAAGGCCTTCCACATCGCGCGCACCGGCCGCCCCGGCCCGGTGGTGGTGGACATCCCCAAGGATGTGTCGCTGAAGACCGCGCCTTTCCACTACCCCGAACAGGTGGTGATGCGCTCCTACAACCCGGTGCGCAAGGGCCATGGCGGCCAGATCCGCAAGGCCGTGCAGCTGCTGATGCAGGCCCGCCGGCCGTACATCTACACCGGCGGCGGCGTGATCCTGGGCAACGCCTCGGCCGAGCTACGCGAGCTGGTGGACCTGGTTGGCTTCCCGTGCACCAACACGCTGATGGGCCTGGGCGCGATGCCGGCCAGCGACCCGCGCTTCCTCGGCATGCTGGGCATGCACGGCACCTACGAGGCCAACATGACGATGCAGAACTGCGACGTCCTGCTGGCCGTGGGCGCCCGGTTCGACGACCGCGTGATCGGCAACCCCAAGCACTTCGCTTCGGTCGAGCGCAAGATCATCCACGTCGACATCGACCCGTCCAGCATCTCCAAGCGTGTGAAGGTGGACGTGCCCATCGTCGGCGACGTGAAGGACGTGCTGCAGGAGCTGATCGCGCAGATCCGCGAGTCACAGACGCGTCCCGAGAGCGCGCACCTGTCGGCCTGGTGGAGCCAGGTCAACGAATGGCGCAAGCGCGAGTGCCTGGTCTACAAGCCCAGCACCGAGGTCATCAA
>CAYTWU010000279.1:0-5019 GCA_964442175.1 uncultured Rubrivivax sp. | reverse complement strand
GCGGTCGATTCGATCCCGGCGATCTTCGCGATCACGACCGATCCGTTCATCGTGCTCACGTCCAACATCTTCGCCGTCCTGGGCCTGCGCGCGATGTACTTCCTGCTGCAGGCGGTGGCGGCCAAGTTCCACCTGCTGAGCTACGGCCTGGCGGTGATCCTGGTCTTCATCGGCACCAAGATGATGTTGATCGACGTGTTCAAGATCCCGGTGCTGGTCTCGCTGGGCGCGGTGGTCGGCATCCTGGCGGTGACGATGTGGCTGTCGGTGCGCACGGCGCCCAAGCTGGCGAAGCGGGCCGCCTGAGCCCGGTCACTTGGCCACGGTGGCGGCAGGCCCCGCCTGCTGCGCCCGCCAGGCCGCCAGCTGCGCCAGCCAGGGGCCCCAGTCCTTCGGGCCTTGTTCGAAGCGGGTCTTGAGCCCGCCGAGCACCTGGCCCCAGGCCCGGTCGAAGTACTGGTAGGCCTGGTCCCACTCGCCGCCATCGCCCCAGCCCGTGTGGTGCAGGGTGACGCGGGTGCTCTGCGTGTCCACGGGCTGCAGGCGGACGATGACGAAGGTGCGCTGCTGGCGGGCCTGCGGCAGGCTGGGGGGTGCGTTCCAGTCGAAACTCAGCATGCGCTTGGGCTGGATGGCGAGGATGCGCATGTCGTCGGCACCGCGCTGGCCGGGCTGGGCGCCCGGGTCGATGTGGATGTGGAACGGTCCGCCGACGCGGGCTTCGACCACGGCCTCGGGCGCGAAGAAGCTGGTCAGGCCCTCGCTGGTCGTCCAGGCCTGCCAGACGGCATCCACACCGGCGGGCACGACCACTTCCTTGTCGATGGCACGCTCGGCGCCATGGGCACTGATGGCGGCCGACAGCAGCAGGCTGGCAGCGGCCACGGCAGGATGGGACAGCGGCATGGCAGGCTCCTCGAACAAGACGTGGCCGACATCTTAGGCGCTGTGAACGGAGCTTTATCATTGGGCATGTCCCAAGCCAGCCCCGAGCCTGCGGTGATCGCGCAGGTGCGCTTCGAGAACGCGCTGGCCCTGTTCGACGAGTTCGTGCGCGCCACGGTCAAGCACCCCGACGCCGCCACGCTGCGCGGCCTCGAACGCCGCTTCGCCGAGCAAGTGCTGATCCAGCCCAGCTACTGGAGCCAGATCAAGAGCCGCGCGCGCCAGATCGGCGAACGCCTCGCCCGCCAGTTTGAACAGCGGTGCCGCAAACCCATCGGCTGGATGGACGTGCCACATGGCGACGGCAGCCCGCCCGCCGTGATGCCGCCCACGGACGACGACCCCCCGCCGACCAGCAGCACGCCGCGCGACGACGACGAGCGCTTCATCGTCGGCCTGGTGCTCACCTACTACCGCCGCCACCCGCAGAAGGCCCGCACACGCCTGCTGGACCTGCTGGGCGAGGTGCTGACCACCCCACCGCCCAAACCCCCGCCGCCGCCATCGGCGCTGCCCACGCCGGCCGATGAAGCCCAGGCGCTGTGGCTGAAGACCCAAAGCGGTGTGGCGCCGTTGAAACGAAAACGTTGATCAAGACCCCTTGCGCTTGCGCATGGTTTGTTTATCATATGAGCAACGACAGGCCTGCAGGCCGCCGTCGTTGAACCGCTGGAGTTCCTTGAACGTGATCCTGTCGACCTTTGACCTGTGCCCCTGCCACGCCTGCGCGTGCAAGTGGGCTGGTGTGTCGACCGGGCCAGGAGCCTCGGGCTGAGATCTCAGGATCACGGCTTCACCGCTCCACGGCCCGGCGCCACCCGCCCGGGCCGTTTTTTTTGCCTGACCGAGGAGTGACCGATGAAGCTGATCCTGAAGACCACCAAGCCGCGCAACCCGTTTGCCACCGCCAGCCGCCTGCGCCTGGCGGGCGCCCACCGCCGCAGTGCCTCGGCACACCGGCAACGGGCGCAGCGCGAACTGCGCGCGGAACTCACCCGACACAGCCCCTGAACCACGGCGGCCCGACTTGGAACATCCGGTCCGGCCCAGGAGAGACCCATGGACAAGACCCTGAGCTGGCACCGCGTGGTGCCCGCACCGGCCCCCCGCCCCGTGCGCCGCGCGATGGCGCGCACCTTGCGCGCGGCCAGCCACCGGCTGCACCGCTGGGCGCGCCACCTGGTGGCGACCGAACGTGCACCTTTGCACGAGCCGGTGCTCGAGTTCTACGCCGAAGCAGGCGCACCGGAAGGTGCGCTCTACATCGACGGCCGCCGCGTTGGCGTGCTACCCGGTGTGACCCGGCTGTAGGCCTCAAACATCCGATGAACCAAGTTGCGGCCGGCGGGCAGTGCCCACCGGCCCAGGGAGAGACGACCATGAGCTGTCGACAACCACACCCCCCGCCGCGAAAGACCCTCGCGGTGGCCGCTGCCACCATGACGCTGGCGCTGCATGCCGGCCTGCTGGCGCTGTTCCACCAACAGACGCCCAGTCACCTGCTGCTGGCCACGCCGTGGATCGAAGAGCAGCTGGCGCTGTGCCAGGCCCGGGCCGCCGGCCCCGAGCGCTTGGCTTGCCAGCAGACCGTGGCACGCCGGGCCCGCGTGGAGCCCGATGTGATGGTAGTGGCCCAACCTTGAGGGCCACCTCCCCCGGCGTCCGTGAGCGGACGCCGGGGCCTTGAAGTTTGGCGGCCACCGGCCGATAACCCAGTACGAGCCGCCATCATGGATCAGACACCCCCGCCCCTGCTGACACGCCCGCTGCGCGACATCGCGGCCTGGGCGGCCCTGTTTGACCCGAACGAACTACCGGTGCTGGCCGAGACGGCCGCGGCACTGGAGGAATGGCGCAGCAACGAAGACGCGGTGGACGCCCACCTGCTGGCCGACACCATCGTGCGCGACCCGCTGATGACGCTGAAGCTGTTTGCCGTGGTCGCGCGCACCATGCGCCGGCGCGGTCCGGACGATGAACGTGCCGACCCGGAAACCGTGACCGGTGCGCTGGTGATGCTGGGCATCGGGCCGTTTTTCCACCACTTCGGCCCGCAAGCCGCGGCCGAGGAATGGCTGGCAGCGACGCCAGGGGCCGTGGCCGGGTTCAAGGCGGTGCTGCAACGCGCGCACCGCGCAGCGGCGTTTTCGATGGGTTTCGCCGTCCATCGCATGGACCACGATGCAGCGGTGCTGCACGAAGCCGCCTTGTTGCACGATTTTGCGGAACTGCTGCTGTGGTTGCGAGCGCCCGCGCTCGCGCTTCAGATGGCCGCGCGGCAGGCGGCAGACCCGGCCCTGCGCTCGGCCGTGGTGCAGCGCGAACTGCTGAACGTCGAACTGCCCGACCTGCAGCACCAGCTGATGCTGGACTGGCGCCTGCCGGCCCTGCTGGTGCGCATCACCGACGACCGCCATGCCGACGATCCGCAGGTGCGCAACGTGCTGTTGGCCATCCGGGTGGCGCGCCACAGCACACAAGGCTGGGACAACCCGGCCCTGCCCGACGACGTGCACGACATCGCCGAGCTGTTGCAGATGGGCGAGGTGCCGGTGCGCACGCTGCTGATGGACATCGACGGCGACAACTGAGCGCCTCAGCGCGTGGGGCGAGACCCGTCGAGTCAGGCGAACTGGAGCACGCCCAGCATGCCCAACACCACCAGCAGGTAACGCGCGCCCTTGCCGACGGCGATCCAGAACATGCTTTGTGCCAGCGGCATGCGCAGGAAACCTGCGGCAAGCACCAAGGCATCGCCCACCAGCGGCAGCACCGACAGCACCAGCGCCGGTGGGCCCCAGCGGCGCAGGCGCTGCACCTGGGGGCCGTCCATGTCCACCTTGACGCGCTGGAACCGCTCGTAACCCTGGCGGCTGGCCAGGCCCATGCCGAAGGTGAGCAGGCACCCCAGCAGGTTGCCGGCCAGCGCCACGGCAAATCCCGGCCAGGCCTGGGCAGGAAAGGCCGTGATCAGAGCCGACAGGACCACCTCGCTGGAGCCCGGCAGGATGGTGGCCGACAGGAAGGCCGAGCCAAACAGGCCCCAAAGGCCCATTTCAGGGGTGGCCCAGGATTGCAGCCAGGTGGAAAGTGTGCGGAGCCAATCGAGCATGGTGCGCGATTGTGTGGCATCGCCGCATGCTCAGACGGCCAGGGCGGTGGTGCCCTTCATGCGTTGCAGCACGAAGCTGGTCTTGCAGTCTTGCACACTGGGGTGCTTGAGCAGCGACTCCATGATGAAGCGGGAGTAGTGCGCCATGTCGCGCACCACCACACGCAACAGAAAATCCATCTCGCCGCTGAGCGCGCTGCACTCCACCACCTCGGGCCAGGCCTGCACCGCGGCGGCAAACTGGTCCATCGGGTTGCGCTTGTGGTGTTCGGTGTGTTTTTCCAGGCGCACGTTGATGTAGGCGGTCAGCCCCAGGCCCACACGTTCAGGCGCGATCAAGGCCACGTAGCCGGCGATCACACCGGCATCCTCCAGCCGCTTGACCCGCCTCAAGGCCGCGCTGGCGGACAGCCCGACCTGGGCGGCGAGCTCGTCGTAGGTGCACCGGCCCTGTGCCTGCAGGACGCGAAGAATGCGCTTGTCGACCTGATCGAGTTCATTTGCATCGCTCATGCTGCGAGTTTCGCAGTTTTCCTGCGCGTTGACCGACGTCAAACCTGGAGCGCGCAAACATGCTGCGCGGATGGCTGGCTACAGTCTGGGCATTCAACAAGCTGGAGCGTCGCATGCAGTTCACCCCGTGGGACAACCCGATGGGCACCGATGGTTTCGAGTTCATCGAGTACGCCGCACCCGATCCGGTGGCCATGGGTGCGCTGTTCGAGCGCATGGGTTTCCGGGCCATTGCCCGGCACCGGCGCAAAAATGTGCTGTTGTACCGGCAAGGGGACATCAACTTCATCGTCAACGCCGAGCCCGACAGTTTTGCGCAGCGGTTTGCGCGCCTGCATGGGCCGAGCATCTGCGCCATCGCCTTCAGGGTGGCCGATGCACGGCAGGCGTACGAGCGGGCTCAGGGCCTGGGCGCCTGGGGCTATGCCGGTACGGCCGGCCCGGGCGAG
>CAYTWU010000278.1:0-5029 GCA_964442175.1 uncultured Rubrivivax sp. | reverse complement strand
ACCAGCTCTTCAAGGCCGACATCGAACCCAGCCGCGTCGCGGCCATCGTCTTCGAGCCGGTGCAGGGTGAAGGTGGTTTCAACGTCATCCAGGCCGAGGCGGTGCAGTGGCTGCGTGCGCTGTGCGACGAACACGGCATCCTGCTGATCGCCGACGAGGTGCAGACCGGCTTCGGCCGGACCGGCAAGCTCTTTGCGATGGAGCATTTCGGCGTCATCCCCGACATCCTGGTCAGCGCCAAGAGCCTGGCGGCCGGCATGCCGCTGTCGGCCGTCACCGGCCGTGCCGACATCATGGACGCACCGCTGCCCGGCGGCCTGGGCGGCACCTACGCGGGCAACCCGATGGCGATTGCCGCGGCCCATGCCGTCATCGACATCATGGCCGAAGAACAGCTGCCAGCACGCGGCGCACGGCTGGGCGACAAGCTCCAGGCCGAGTTGAATGCCCTGCGCCCGCAGCTGCCGCAGATCTTCGACGTGCGCGGCCTGGGTGCGATGGTCGCAGTGGAGTTCGCGCGCAACGGCGAACCCGACGCCGACTTCACCAAACATGTGCAGGCCCAGGCGCTGCAACGCGGGCTGATCCTGCTGAGCTGCGGCGTCAACGCCAACGTGCTGCGCTTCCTGTTTCCGCTGACCATCTCGGACGCGGTCTTCGACGAAGCCCTGGACACCCTGCGCGCGTCGTTGCTGGCGGCGTGACGCCCAAGCTGGCGTACGCGGCCCTGGCGGCCAGCATGGTGCTGGTCGGCAGTTACGTGGGGCTGTCCAAGCTGCTGGTGGCGGTGTTCCCGGTGTTCCTGCTGGCCTGGCTGCGCTTTGGCATTGCAGCCATGGCCATGCTGCACTGGGTGCGGCGCGGCCCGGGCGAGCCGCCCCTGTCCGTGCGCGACCGCCGGTTGCTGTTCTGGGAGAGTTTCCTGGGCAACTTCGGCTTTTCGATCTGCATGTTGTTCGGCGTGGCGGCCACCTCGGCGCTGGCCGCCGGCGTGGTGATGGCGGCGCTGCCGGCCACCGTGGCGCTGCTGTCCTGGGCGCTGCTGCGCGAGCGCATCGGCGCCCGCATGCGGGGTGCCATCGTGCTGGCCGTGGCCGGCATCGCGCTGCTGGCGCTGTCGCGTGGCGGTGAGGCCCGGCCGGGCCCCTGGTGGGGCTACGCACTGCTGGTGGGCGCCGTGCTGTGCGAGGCCAGCTACGTGGTGATTGGCAAGCAGCTCACGGGGCAGGTCTCGCCGCGCCGCATCAGTGCGCTGATCAACCTCTGGGGCCTGGCCTTGGTGACACCCTTCGGGCTCTGGCAGGCCTGGACCTTCGACTTCAGCACCGTCGCACTGCCAGACTGGGCCTTGCTGGTGTTCTATTCACTCGCGGCCAGCGTGGTCTCGGTGTGGCTCTGGATGCAGGGCCTGCGCCGTGTGCCGGCGGCGCAGGCGGGTGTGTTTGCGGTGCTGCTGCCGGTCACGGCCGCGGCCATCGGCGTGGGCTGGCTGGGCGAACACTTCGGCCTCCGCCACGGCCTGGCCCTGGTGCTGGCGCTCGCGGGGCTGATGCTGGCGGTCTGGCCTCAGTCGCGCGCGCCACGCTGATCGCGCTGGCGCAGGCGGCGGCACAAGGCCTGGATCACGCCGCGCGCCAGGGCCGTGTCGGCCGCCATCAAGGCCTCCAGGTCCGCGGCACCGATGCGCAACAGCTGGCTGGGTGCCAACGCGGTGACGGTGGCCGAGCGCGGCTCCGGGTCCAGCACGGCCATCTCGCCCACCACCTCGTGTTCGCCCAGCGTGTTGATGCGCTGACCCTGCACCGAGACCGCCAGCTCGCCGCTGACCACCACGTAGAGCGCATCACCCGCATCACCCGCCTGGAACAGCGTCTGGCCCGCCGCCAGTGCCACCGGCGTGGCCGACGTGGCCACGGCCGTCAGCTCACCGTCGCGCACGGCGGCGAACAGCGGCACGTTGCGCAGCGCCAGCATCTTTTCGATCGTCAGCATGGTGAGGGGCTCCAGGTCAGGGGTCTGGCCGCGCTGCAGCGCGGCGGCCCAGGCGGCGGCGGCGCGCAGCACGGCCGTGGCGCCGCTGCGCGCCAGGGCATCGAGCACAGCGAGGCGACGGGCCGGGTCGACGGCCGCGGCGGGTGACGGGTCCTCGGCTTCCAGCAGGGGCAGCACCCGCTGCTGCAGCGGCCGGGCCAGGCTGTTGTCCAGCATCTCCAGCACGTAGGCGCGGCGTGCCGGACCGCCATGCTGGTAGTGTGACCAGGCGGTGGGCAGGTCCAGGCCCGGGTGCCACAAGGCCAGCCAGGCGAACACGGCCTGCCGGTGCTGACGCATCTGGTCGGCCAGCAGACGGGCCACCAGCTGCTGCTGCGCATCCCCGGGGCCGGCCACGGCGGCCCAGGCCTGCAGCGCCTCGGACGCCGCGTCCACCTCGGCCAGCGCCGATGCTTGCAGCGCCGGCTGCTGCGTGGGCGCCCCGGCGATACGGCGGCGCCAGCAGGCCTGCAGCAGCGACGCCCGCAAGGCTGCGCTGGTGTCGTGCGCCAACAGGGCCGCCAGCAGCCGCTCTTCGGCCCGGGTGCCCGCCAAGGCCTGCAGCGCGGCCTGGGCCACGGCCGGCTCGGGGTCGGTGACCAGCGGCCAGAGCGCATCGCAGAACGCCGGGCGCGCCGCGCGGGCCAGCAACCGGGCAGCGGCCAGCCGCTCCTGCTCATCGGCAGAGGCCAGGGCCGCCCGCAGCGGCGGGTCCACGGCTTGGGCGCCGGCCAGCCCACCATGCTGCAGCAGCGCCCCGTAGGTGCGCCAGCGCTGCGCGGGGTCGGCCTGCGCCAGCCCGGCCGACAGCGCCGCCGAAGGATCGGGCGACGCCAGCGCCAGGGCGGCCAGCAGCGCGGCCTGCACCGCCGGGTCGGCCTCGGCGTGCATGGCGCGCCGCAGGTCGTCCGCAGCCCAGCCGGCGGCGCTCAGCCGCTGGGCCATGGCCAGGCGCACCTCGGCTGCGGGGTGGCGCAGCAGGGCCTGGGCTTCGTCCGCGCTGGGCGATTGCTCCAGCCCGTCCAGCAGCGACAGGCCGTACAAGACCTCGGCCGGCCGCGGGCTGGCCAGGGCCTGCCGCAGCACGGCCAGCGAGGCGGCGTCGTCCAGCGCCAGTTGCTGCGGCAGCAGCGCGCGGCTGGCCAGGGCCCGCCGCAACGCGCCCAGGTAGCCGCGGACCTGCACCGCCACCAGGCCCAGCCAGGTGCAGGCCACCGCGGCGATGACGGCCGTGATGCCCACCGCGCCCAGCCCCAGCCCCTGCAGCATCACAAACAGCAGCAGGCCAGCCACGCCGCCGGACAGCGGCTCCACGGCACTCTCCAGCCCGGCCTGCAGCCGCAGGCGCTGACCCGGCGGCAGCGGCTGGAACAGCGTGACGAAGGTGGTCTTGTCCAGCGTGTAGCGGAAGGCCTGGTCGACAACCTTGTTGCCCACCACCAGGTAGAAGACCCAGTCTGCCGGCCCGCCCAGCGCCGCCACCGCCACCGTGGCCACGGCACCAAGCGCCAGCAGCCCCGGCAAGGCCAGCAGGCCGGCGCGCACGCCCCAGCGGCGCAGCAGCCAGGGGGCCAGCAGCACGCTGCAGACCAGGCTCACGGTGCCCATGGCCGCCGAGTACAGGCCGAGGAAAGCCGCCATGCCGGCTTCGTCCGGGTAGCGCTGGCCGGCCTCGATGTAAAACGCGCTGTCGATGAAGAAGTAGGCCATCTGCCCCACCGTGACCATCAGCACCAGCGTCAACACGTAGCGGTGGCGCCACCAGGCGGCGGCGGGCGGGTGGCCGTTGCCGGCAACGGCCTCGGCCTCGCGTTCCTCCACCGGCTTGTGGTGGCGCAGGATGTGCACCACCAGCCCCATGCCCAGCAGCGCCCCGGTGGCCGAGAGCAGGAAGAGATCGGCCGCCGAGAGCCCGCGCAGCAGCAGCGGCAGCGTCACGCCGCACAGGATGATGGCCACCGGCTCGCCGGCGCTGACATAGCCGAACAAGCGCTTGCCCTGGCGCAAGGTCATCAGCTGGTTGGCCAGGCCCCACAGCAGCAGCGACGACAGCACAAACTCGATCTCGAAGTAGACGATGCTGGCCCCCGCCACCAGCGGCCAGCCAGCCGCGATGCCGATGCGGAACAGCACCAGCGCGACGATCTGCGTGGCCAGCGTGCCCAGAAGCAGCGCGCGCAACGAGGCCACACGCTCGAAGCGCAGGTACACGTAGCCGGCCAGCGGGATGCACAGCGCCTCGGCCAGGTAGGCCCAGGGCATGGCCTCTGCGCCATGGGCCTGGATGAACAGCGTGTGCGCCGCCGTCTGCGTGTAGACGCGCGGCAGGCCCGAGATGCAGAACGACAGCGCAAACAGCAGCCCGGTGAGCCGCCACTCCACCGGCCAGGCGGCGACCCGGCCCGACACCGGACCGGCCAGGCTCACGCGGCCGCGGCCCGGCCGTAGTGCCGGAACTTGGCGATCACCTCGGCCATCTGCGCGCCGCTCAGGGTGGCCGGTTCCCCCACCGCCAGCTCCTTCAGGTAGACCTCGCACAGCGCCTCGATCTCCTGCATCACCTTCATCGCCTGCGCCAGCGTGGCGCCGGCCGTCACCAGGCCGTGGTGCGCCAGCAGGCAGGCCAGGCGCTTGTGCATCGCCGCGGCCACGGCCACCGACAAGGCCTCGGTGCCAAAGGTGAAGTAGTCCACCAGCGGCACATCGTCACCGCCGGCCACGGCCACCATGTAGTGGAAGGCCGGCAGCGGCCGCTGCAGGCAGGCCAGCGCCGTCGCGTTGACGGCATGGGTGTGCACCACCGCGTGCACATCGGGCCGCGCCGCGTAGATCGCCTGGTGGAAATGCCACTCCGACGACGGCTGCCAGGCGCCGCGGCGCGTGCCGTCTTCGCCCAGCCAGACGAAGTCTTCGGCCTGCAGCTCGGCGCCCATGCCGGTGGGCGTGATCAGCATGCCCGGCCGCCCGTCCTGCGCGCAGCGCAGGCTCAGGTTGCCGG
>CAYTWU010000277.1:0-5062 GCA_964442175.1 uncultured Rubrivivax sp. | reverse complement strand
GGGCGTGCAGACGGTGCCCGGCGGGCTGACGCGCGTGGCGCTGAAGGAAGGCTCGCTGGTCGTCAACTCGTCGCAGGGCGGGGGCACCAAGGACACCTGGGTGCTGGAAGACTGAACACGAAGACGGGACAGGAGGACGGACCATGCTTTCAAGAACCGCAGACCACCTCTTCTGGATGGCGCGCTACATGGAGCGGGCGGAGAACACCGCGCGCATGCTCAACGTCAGCTACGAGACCTCGCTGCTGCCGCAATCGGCCGACATGGCTGAAGCCGGCTGGCGCGGCCTGCTGTCCATCAGCGAGCTCACGCCGGCCTTCCTGGCCAAGTACAAGGTGGTCAACGCGCGCAACGTCATGGACTTCATGGTGCGCGACGAGACCAACTTCTCCAGCATCTGGTGCTGCCTGCGGGCCGCGCGCGAGAACGCCCGCGCCGTGCGCGGCAGCCTGACCACCGAGGTCTGGGAGACCCAGAACCAGACCTGGCTGGAGTTCAACCGCCTGCTCAAGCAAGGCGCGTTTGAGCAGGACCCGGGCGAGTTCTTCGAGTGGGTCAAGTTCCGCTCGCACCTGAGCCGCGGCGTGACCGTGGGCACGATGCTGATGGACGAGGCGCTGCACTTCCTGCGCATCGGCACCTTCCTGGAGCGGGCCGACAACACCGCGCGGCTGATCGACGTGAAGTTCCACGCGCTCACCGCGGGCAAGGATTTCTTCGGCCCGGCCGGCGCGGCCGGCCCCGGCGCGCAGCCGCAGGAAGTGGACTTCTACCACTGGAGCGCCGTGCTGCGCTCGGTCTCCGGCTTCGAGATCTACCGCAAGGTCTACCGCAACGTGATCCGGCCCGAGAAGGTGGCCGAGCTGCTGGTGCTGCGGCCCGACATGCCGCGGTCGCTGGCGGCCTGCATGAACGAGGTGCAGGCCAACCTGCGCCTGGTGGCCAACCAGCAGAGTGCCGAAACGCTGCGCCGCGCCGGCCGGCTGTGCTCGGACCTGCAGTACGCGCGCATCGACGAGATCCTGGCCACCGGCCTGCACGCCTACCTGACGCAGTTCCTCGATCGGGTGAACGACCTGGGCGCGGGCATCGGGCGCGACTTCCTGGTGCCGGTCGCCGCGTGAAGCGCGGCTACAGGCTGCGCTTGACCGCATCCCCCAGCGCCAGCACCGCCAGCGCGTAGTAACTGCTGCGGTTGTAGCGCGTCAGCGCGTAGAAGTTGGCCGTGCCGGCGGTGTAGCTGGGCGGCAGGTGGCCGTTCTCCACCATCACCAGCGCCAGCGGGCCGGCATGGGCGCGGCCGGCGTCGGTGAGCGCCGCACCGGCGGCTTCCAGCGCGGCGGCGTCGAAGCTGGGCACGATGTCCGGCGCGAGCAGCCGCGCCAGTGCGGCGGCCTCGCCGGGTGGTGTCACCGGGTACGTCGCCGGCAGGCCGCGCTGCCAGCCGTGCACCGCCAGGAACTGCGCGATGCTGCCGATGGCATCGGCCGCACTGGCGCTCAGGTCCACATGGCCGTCGCCGTCGAAATCCAGCGCGTGGCGGTTGATGCTGCCGGGCATGAACTGGCCCAGGCCGATGGCGCCGGCAAACGAGCCCATCAGCGACGCAGGCGCCACCTTTTCCCGCTGCGCCAGCACCAGCAGCTCTTCCAGCTCTTCGCGGAAGTAGGCGCTGCGGTCGCTGCGGCCGCTGGGGAAGTCAAAGGCCAGCGTGGCCAGCACGTCCAGCGCGCGGAAGTTTCCCATCACCCGGCCGTAGAAGGTCTCCACGCCGACGATGCCCACCACCACCTCGGGCGGCACGCCAAAGCGCTCTTCGGCGCGCGCCAGCGCGGCGGTGTGGGCCTTCCAGAACTCGGCGCCGGCCAGGATGCGCCGGGGCTCCACGAACCTGTCGCGGTAGGCGGCCCAGTTCTTGGGCTGGCCCACCGGCGGCGGCATGATGAGTTTCTGTGCCGCCGGGCGCAGCCGGGCCTCGCGCAGCTGCTGCAGCACCCAGGCGGCGTCCAGCTTGCGGCGCTGCGCGACATCGGCCGCGAAGGCGCGGGCTTCGGGCCGGCTGTCGTAGCCGGTGGCGGCGGCCAGCCGGTTGGCCGGCAGCAGGCCGGTGATGACCACGAGGGCGATGCGCAACAGCATCGCACCATCATAGGTTCAGCGTGCCGGCGCCATCACCAGCAGCCCGGCGGCGGTGTTGGAGATGGGGATGTGGTAACTCTGGTGCACCCGCGTGGCCGGTTCGCCCAGGGCCGCGCGGGCGGCCAGCCACATCAGCAGCTCCACGCCTTGTGTGCCGGCCTGCTCGACCAGCTGGGGGGTGCTGAACTGCGTGGCCCAGCGCGGCTCGTGCACCAGGCTCTCCAGGAAGGCGAGGTCGAAGTCGCGGTGGATGAAGCCGGCGCGTTCGCCGTCCAGCTGGTGCGAGAGCCCGCCGCTGCCGACGATCAGCACGCGCGCGTCCTGATCCCAGGCGCGCACGGCGCGGCCCACGGCGTCGCCCAGCGCCCAGCAGCGGCGTGCGCTGGGCAGCGGGAACTGCACGGTGTTGATGCAGATCGGCACGATGCGCACCGGCCAGGGCTGCCCCGGGAACATCAGCTGCATGGGGTTGGTGATGGCGTGGTCGACCCGCAGCTCCTGGCAGGTGGTGAGGTCGAAGTCTTCGCCCACCAGCGCGTTGACCAGGTGCCAGGACAGGTCCACATCGCCACGGAAAGGGGGCACCGTCGCCAGGCCCCAGCCTTCGTCGGCGTTGCTGTACCCGGGCGCCGCGCCGACGGCGAAGGTCGGCATCTTGTCGAGGAAGAAGTTCAGCCCGTGGTCGTTGTAGAAGACCACGGCCACGTCGGGCCGGGCGGCCGCCAGCCACTGCTGCGCCGGCGCCCAGCCGTCGAAGAAGGGCTTCCAGTAGGGCTGCTGCTGCAGCTGCTGTGAGATCGCGCGGCCGATGGCTGGCACGTGGGAGCTGCAGAGGCTGCCGATGATCTGTGCCATGGGGGCTCCGTTCAGCGGGCGTGTGCGGCCAGCCGGGCCTGGAACTCGGCCTTGGACAGGCCGGTCTGCTGCGCGCCGATGTCCTGCACGTCCAGCCCGAAGATGCCGGCCAGCTTGGCCAGGTAGTAGATGTTGCCGCCGGCGGCCAGCAGGGCCAGCACGTTGCGCGAGGCCACGGCGGCGCGCTGTTCGTCGCTCAGCCCGTACTGCTGGCAATAGGCCGATTCATCGGCCAGAAAGGCCGCGCGGTGGGCCGCGTCGTTGAAGGAAAAACACAGGCGGTTCAGCGCATAACCCTTGCGGGCCTGGGTGCCGTCGAACAAGGTGGTGCCGGGGATGGGCGGGTGCATGGGTCTTCTCTCGGGCGGCTTTGATGCAGCGCAGTGTGCGGGCCGCGAAGCCTGCGATAAAGCGCGGATGTTTCATGCCATGCATGAGCGCCGTCGATGAATGCCGCCAGCCCGCTGGACCTGGACGGCCATGCGCTGAGCCTGCTGCTGGCGGTGGCCGAGACCGGCTCCGTCACGCGCGCCGCCGAGCGCCTGGGCCTGACGCAGAGCGCCGTCAGCCACGCGCTGGACAAGCTGCGTGCGATCACCGGCGATGCGCTGTTCGTGCGCTGCGGGCGCGGCATCGTTGCCACGCCGCAGGTGGCGCAGCTGGTGCCGCAGGCGCGCGCGATGCTGTCGGGTCTGCAGGCCTTTGCGGCGGCGCCACCCTTCGACCCGGCGCGCTGGCAAGGTGTGTGCACCATCGCCGCCAACGACCTGCAGCGCGACCTGCTCTTGCCCGGCCTGCTGCGCCGCCTGCGGGCGCAGGCGCCGGGCCTGCGTCTGCGCGTGATCCCGTCCGGTGCACCACGCGCCGCCTTGCTGCGCGACGGTGGCTGTGACCTGCTGCTGACCCCGCGCCCGCCCGCGGGCAGCGACATCGTGCAGCGCCGCTTGTTCGAGGACTGCTACGCGGTATTTTTCGACCCGCAGCAGCGTGCCGCGCCGGCCGACGCCGCCGCCTGGGCCGCGGCGGACCACGTCAGCGTGGCCTACGACGATGGCCGTGGCCTGGACATCGATGAACACCTGGCAGGGCAGGGCCACAAGCGCCACATCGTGGCCACCGTGCCGGGGTTTGCCGGCATCGCCGCCCTGCTGCGCGGCGGGCCCTGGCTGGCCACGCTGCCGTCCCGGCTGGCCGAGGGTGTGTTGCGCGGCCTGGCCACCGCGCCGGTGCCTGTGCCCACCCCGGTGCTGCCGATGTACGCCGTGTGGCACCGGCGCCAGCACGACGATCCGGCGCAGCGCTGGCTGCGCGGTCAGTTGCTGCAGGGTCTGTCACCACCACAGTCTGGTACGCAGTTCCAGTGAATCAGGGAAAGCACTGATCAACTGGTGCAATGGCGTATCGGCCTATGCGGTCAACGTATGAGCCTTGCACGGTCGGGTGTCTATCGTCGTGACCGTCGTCCACACCCTGCCGTCACGGTGTCGACGCCATCCAACGAGCCCGATTGCACAACGCACCGAGGAGACAAACACCATGAAACTGCAGCACAAGCTGGCGCTGTCCTTGTCGCTGGCCCTGGCCGGCGGCGCGCAGGCCGCGACTGAACTGGTCATTGCCACCGTCAACAACGGCCACATGATCGAGATGCAGAAGCTCACCCCGCACTTCGAGAAGGCCTACCCCGACATCAAGCTGAAGTGGGTGACGCTGGAAGAAGCCGTGCTGCGCCAGCGCGTGACGACCGACATCGCCACCAAGGGCGGCCAGTTCGACGTGATGACGATCGGCATGTACGAGGCGCCCATCTGGGGCAAGAAGGGCTGGCTGCAGGAGCTGAAAACCGACGCTGCGTACGACGTGGACGACCTGCTGCCCGCCGTGCGCAACGGCCTGTCCATCGACGGCAAGCTGTTCGCTGCGCCGTTCTACGGCGAAAGCTCGATGCTCATGTACCGCAAGGACCTGGCCGACAAGGCGGGCGTGCAGGTTCCCGAGCGTCCCACCTGGCCGCAGATCAAGGACCTGGCCGCCAAGATGCACGACCCCAAGAACGGGGTGTACGGCA
>CAYTWU010000276.1:0-5095 GCA_964442175.1 uncultured Rubrivivax sp. | reverse complement strand
TGGAGGCCATGTTCGGCGCCCACAACTGGCCGGGCATGGCGGCGGGGCAGTTCGCCGTCAAGTCGGGGCCGGTGTTCGCCAGCTCCAACGAGTTCAAGATCACCATCCGCGGCAAGGGCGCGCACGCCGCGCTGCCGCACAACGGCGTGGACCCGGTGCCCGTGGCCTGCCAGATGGTGCAGGCCTTCCAGACCATCGTCACGCGCAACAAGCGGCCGATCGCAACCGCGGTGATCTCGGTCACGATGATCCACACCGGCGAAGCCACCAACGTGATCCCGGACAGCTGCGAGATCCAGGGCACGGTGCGCACCTTCACCACCGAGACGCTGGACTTGATCGAGCGCCGCATGAAGGTGATCGCCGAGGCCACCTGCGCGGCCTTCGAGACCACGTGCGAGTTCAGCTTCCACCGCAACTACCCGCCCACCGTGAACCACCCGGCCGAGACCGAGTTCGTGCGCGGCCTGCTGGGCGAGGTGGTGGGCCCGCAAAACGTGTTCGAGTTCGAGCCTACGATGGGCGCCGAGGACTTCAGCTTCTTCCTGCAGGCCAAGCCCGGCTGTTATTTCCTGATCGGCAACGGCGACGGCACGCACCGCGAAGGCGGCCATGGCCTGGGCCCCTGCATGCTGCACAACCCCAGCTACGACTTCAACGACGACCTGATCCCGCTGGGTGCCACCGCCTGGGTGCGGCTGGCCGAG
Source organism: uncultured Rubrivivax sp. (assembly GCA_964442175.1). Lineage (GTDB taxonomy): Bacteria > Pseudomonadota > Gammaproteobacteria > Burkholderiales > Burkholderiaceae_C > Rubrivivax. The sequence continues at coordinate 4,388 of CAYTWU010000276.1, read as the reverse complement.
AAGTGGCTGAACACGCCCCGGCCATGAGCGCCGCCAACGCCTCCGCCTTCTTTGCGCAGACCTACGCCGAGGCCCGCGCCGGCTTCCTCGCCGCTGCGCAGGCCGCCGGCCTGGCCGTGCAATCGCACCCGCACCCGCTGCCCGGGCAGGACGGCGAAGCGCTGGCGATGGACGTCGTGCGCGACGGCCCGGCCGATGCCCCGGCGCTGTTGATGGTCAGCAGCGCCTGCCACGGTGTGGAAGGTTTTTGCGGCTCGGGCGTGCAGCGCGCGCTGCTGGCCGATGCCGCTTTCCGCCAGCAGGCCCACGCGGCCGGTGTGGCGGTGCTGTACATCCACGCGCTGAACCCCTGGGGCTTTTCGTGGTGGCGGCGCACGACGCATGAAAACGTCGACCTGAACCGCAACTTCCACGACTTCGGTGCGCCGCTGCCCGCCAACCCGGCTTACGACGAACTGGCCAGCGCCGTGGTGCCACACACCTGGCCCTCGCCCGAGGCCGAAGCGCGGCTGCAGGCCTATGCGGCCCAGCACGGCGAGAAGGCCCTGCAAGCCGCCATCAGCGGTGGCCAGCACAGCCACCCGCAGGGCCTGTTCTTCGGTGGCACGGCCGCCACCTGGAGCCAGCAGACGCTGCGCCGCGTCCTGCAGGCCCATGGCCAGCAAGTGCAGCGCCTGGGCTGGATCGACCTGCACACCGGCCTGGGGCCCAGCGGCCACGGCGAAAAAATCTTTGCCAGCCGCGACGACGCCGCCGCACTGGCCCGCGCCCGCGCCTGGTGGGGTGCTGACGTGACCTCCATCTACGACGGCAGCTCCACCTCGGCCAAACTCACCGGCCTGATGTGGCTGGCGGCCGAGCAGGAGTGCCCGCAGGCCGCCTACACCGGCATCGCGCTGGAGTACGGCACCGTGCCCTGGGACGAGGTGATGCTCGCCCTGCGCGCCGACCAGTGGCTGGCCAACCACCCCGCCGTGCAAGGCGCCGAGCGCCAGGCCATCAAACAACGGCTGCGCGACGTGTTCTACACCGACACCGACGGCTGGAAGGCACAGATCGTGGCCCAGGGCCTGACGGCGGCGCGGCAGGCGGTGCAGGGCCTGGCCCGCGCGTGAGGCGTTGGCGCTGGTGGCTCGCCGGCAGCGCCGTTGTGGCGCTGGCCGGCGCGACGCTCGTGTTGTTGTCTCTGCTGCGCGCCTCGCCCGAGCAGATCTGGCAAGAGGCCACCGCGCGGTCACCGGGCGAGCTGGTGCGCTACCTCAAGCGCCGGCTGGACCACCACGACAAGCTGGAAGCCGTGTTCGTGCCGCTGCTGGACTGGGTGCAGGCCCGCGTGGAACGGCCGGTGGACCTGGCCGAGGTGCCGACGCTGGGCCGTGGGCCTCGGAAGCAGGCCGGCGTGGCGGCGGTCAGCGGCAACGACCACTACGTGCGCAACGTCGACGAGTTGCGCATCGCGCTGATGAACGCGACGGCCGGCCAGACGGTGACGCTGGCTCCGGGTACCTACGCGGTGAGCCAGCAACTGCACACCGGCCACCCGGGCACCCCGGCCGAGCCCATCGTGGTGCGCCCGGCACAGCGCGGGACGGCACTGCTGCAGGTGACGGCCACAATGGCCATCCGCATGACGCAGCCGCACTGGGTGGTGGAAGGCCTGGACTTCCAGGGCCTGTGCCCCTCGCACGACGACTGCGAGCATGCGCTGCAGATCGTCGGCGCGGCCCGTGACGTGGTGGTGCGCGACAACAGCATGCGCGACTTCAACGCGCACCTGAAAGTGAACGGCGAAGGCGGCAGATTTCCGGACAACGGCCTCATCGAGTTCAACCTGCTCACGAACAGCACACCGCGGCACACGTTTCACCCGGTTGTGACGATTGACATCGTGGCCGCCTCCGGGTGGCGAGTGAGCGACAACCTCATCAAAAATGTCGTCAAAAGCGCCGGCAATGGGGTGTCGTACGCCGCCTTCATGAAGGGCGGCGGCAGCGCCGGGCTGTTCCAACGCAACCTGGTGGTCTGCACGCCCCAGGCGATCTCGCAGCCAGGTGAGCGTGTAGGCCTGTCCTTCGGCGGCGGTCGCACGGCGCTTCAATCCTGCCGCGACCAGCGCTGCGTCTCAGAGTTCAGCGGCGGCGTGGCCCGCCACAACATCATCGCCCACTGCAACGACAGTGGCCTGGACGTGAACACCGCCGTGCGGACCCTGCTGCAGAACAACACCTTGATCAACACCGCCGGCATCCAGTTGCGCGGTGAGCCCAGTTCGGCCGAGGTGCGCGGCAACCTGCTGGACGGTGCCATCCGCGTGCGCCCGGGCGGCCAGGCCGACGCACACGACAACCTGGCCACGGACACGCGCGACTGGTTCCGGGACGCCGACCGCCTGGACCTGACCTGGCGCCAGGCGCCCGCCCCGGCCGGCGCGCGCTGATTGGCGCTCAGCCTGCGCGGACCACACGGTCCAGGGTGCGCCGCATGACATCCTTGAGGCGATCGCTCCAGGGCGCCACCGCCGCAGCACACCCCAGGGTCAGCAGCAGCACCAAGGCCAGGTGACTGCCAGACGACAGGTCAAACGGCGACAGCACGGCCGCCAGGCCCAGCAGCGGGTAGTGGCAAAGGTACAGCGGAAACGTCAGCGAACCGAGCCAGTGCGCGCATGCCAGCCACGGTGGCGACGTGATCACCTCCGCCTGCAGGTGGTGGCGGGCCGCCAGCAGGTGCAGCCCGAAAGCGGCCGCCACGAGGTAATCGGCCACCAGGTCGCGGTTGTAGGGGCCGCGGCCCCAGGGCATGTAAAACCAGTCCTTGCTGGACGGCCACCAGGCCTCCGTCAACGGCAAGGCCAGCACCACGAGCAGCGCGCCCCAGAAGATCGCCGTGGTTGCACGGCTGGAAAGCGGCCAGGCAGGAGGCCGGCTGTAAAGCGCAAATCCCAGCAGCCACAGCGGGAACAAGGCGATCACGGTGCGGCCCGCCAGCGCGAGCACCAGCAGAGCCAGCAGGAACCACCAGCGTCGCGGGAAGTACAGGAACAGGCCCGCCACCAGGTAGTAAGTGGCCTCGAAACTCAAGGACCACCAGGGGCTGTTGGAGCCAGGAAACACCGCGCCCAGCCCGAAGATGCGCCACTCGTTGACGAAGAGCAGCGACGGCAGGTAGCCCGACCAGAGCCCGCCCGGCTGTCCGACCTCCGGCCGCGCGTAGAAGACAGGTTGCAGATGAACCACCAGGGCGTCGCAGGTAGCTGTGACCAGCAATGCCGGCAAGGCCACCGACAGCAGGCGCGACAAGCGACCGATCGCGAAGCGTCGCCCATCGGTCTCTCGCACCTGGGTCACGTACGCGATCACGTAGCCGGACAGCACGAAGAACACCGCCACCGCCGCCTCGCCGTAGTGGCCCAGCGGCCACCACAGCGCGTTGTCGGTGAAGGGTGACAGTGCCAGGTGCGCCAACAGCACTGCCAGCGCCGCCACAAAGCGGACCAGGTCCAGGTGGCACGACAAACCCGGCGGCATCGCCACCACGGTGCCCGCCGCGCCGGCTGAGCCTGCCACCCGTTGCTGGCTCAGCCGCGCAGGCGCTGCAGCAAGCCGGCCGTCGAGCCGTCCAGCCCCGCCACATCCCCGCTGCCCAGGCGCGGCAGCAGCTCACCTGCCAAGGCCTTGCCCAGCTCCACACCCCACTGGTCAAAACTGTTGATGCCCCAGAGCGCGCCGCTGACGAAGACGCGGTGTTCGTACAGCGCGATCAAGGCGCCCAGGGACCGCGGCGTCAGCGATGCCAGCAGCAACGTGGTGCTGGGCCGGTTGCCGGGGAAGCTGCGGTGGGCGGCCAGCACATCGGCCGCCAACGTGGGTGAGGCGGTGGGCGCTTTCTCGTTGCGCGCCACGGCCGCGGTCTTGCCCAGCATCAGCGCCTGGCTCTGCGCCAGGCCGTTGGCCAGCAGCTTGTGGTGCAGCCCGGCCTCGGCATGGGCCGGGGTCTTGACCAGGATGAACTCCACCGGGATCACGTCCGTGCCCTGGTGCAGCATCTGGAAGTAGGCATGCTGGCCGTTGGTGCCAGGTTCGCCCCAGACCACCGGGCTGGTGCCAAAGGGCAGGAGCGCGCCGTCGATGTCCACCCGTTTGCCGTTGGATTCCATCTCCAGCTGCTGCAGGTAGGCCGGCAGGCGGCGCAGGCCCTGGTGGTACGGCGCCACCGAGCGGCTGCTGAAACCGTGGAAGTTGCGGTACCACAGGTCCAGCAAGCCCAGCCGCACCGGCAGGTTCTGCGCCAGCGGGGCCAGTGCAAAGTGCTGGTCCATCGCGTGCGCGCCGGCCAGCAGCGCGCGGAAGTTGTCGGCGCCAATGGCGATGGCGATCGGCAGGCCGATG
>CAYTWU010000275.1:0-5163 GCA_964442175.1 uncultured Rubrivivax sp. | reverse complement strand
GTGGTCAGCGCGACCGCGGGTTTGTCGCAGGCCAAGGCCGGCAAGCTGCGCGCGGTGGCGATGCTCAGCGGCCATGCGCTGCCGGGTGGTGAAGACGTGCGCCCGCTGTCGGACGCCGTGCCGGGCTTCAGCGTGGCGCCGCGCCTGGCGCTGATGGCGCCGGCGGGCACGCCGGCCGACGTGGTGGAGCGGCTGAGCGCCGCGGTGCGCACGGTGCTGGCCGCGCCGGACACCGTGCAATCGGCGCTGCGCCAGGGGGCGGTGGCGTCGTACCTGGCCACGGCCGAACTGGGGCCGGACCTGGCGCGTGAATCCGCCGCCTGGGCCAAGACCATCCAGGACCGCAAGATCGTGGTGGAGTGACGCCGTGACCGACCCCCGGCCCTGCATCGGCCTCATCGTCCCGCCGGCGGCGGGCCTGGTGCCCGAGGACGCCCAGCACCTGTATGGCGACCGCGTGCGCTTCATCGCCCGTGGCCTCGGCATCGGCGGCGTGTCGCCCGAAGGCTTCCAGCCCGTGATGCACCGCATCGTTGAGTGTGCGCTCGAGTTGAAGGCCGCCGGGGCGCAGGCGATCTCGATGATGGGCACCTCGATCAGCTTCTACCGCGGCGCTGCCCTCACCGAGGCGCTGCGCCAGGATCTGGAAGCCGCCACCGGCCTGCCCTGCACGACGATGAGCCACGCCGTGGTGCGCGCGCTGAAAGCGCTGGGCGTGCAGCGCGTGGCGGTGGCCACGTCCTACATCGATGAGCTGAACCAGCGGCTGGTGGACTACCTGACGCACGAAGGGCTGCAGGTCACTGCCATCCGGGGCATGGGCATCACCGGCGTGCGCGAGGTGGGCGAGGTCACGCCGCAGGCCTTGATCGAACTCGCACAAACCGTGCTGGCGCAGGACCGCAGCGCGCAGGGCCTGTTCATCTCCTGTGGCGGCCTGTTGACGCACGAGGTGATCGCGCCGCTGGAGCAGCTCACCGGCCTGCCAGCCACCGCCAGCTCGCCGGCGGGCTTCTGGGACGTGATGCGGGTGGCCGGGCTGGACCCGCAGGCCAGCGGCTTCGGCCGCCTGTTCAGGCCCGGCGCGTGAAGGCCCAGGCCATGGCCAGCAAGATCAACGTGAACAACCCGCCGCTCCAGGCCTCGTAGGGCAGGCCGGCCAGGTTGACCTTGGCGTCGGCGCAGGAGGCCATCGCCATGAAGACCTCCGGAAACCGTTCGTCCAGGCCGGTGGCGGCCATCAGGCGGTCGGCCAGCGTCAGGTCGCAGCTGGCGCTGCTGGCGGCCACGAAGTGCTGCCACAGCGCGGCAGCCAGGCCACAGGCGGCCAGCAGCGCGGCCAGCGCCGCGCCCAGCCGCGGCAGGGCCAGCCCGGCCAATGCAGCCGCGGCGATGGCCACGAAGATCAGGCGCTGCAGCACACACCAGGGGCAGGGCAGCATGTCCCAGGTCTGCTGCGTGTAGACCGCAGCACCCACGGCGGCCAGCGACACAGCGGCGGTGGCGCCGAGGATGGTGCGCCTCACCGCAGTTCGGCGATGAGTTCGATCTCGACACAGGCGCCCATCGGCAACTGCGCCACGCCGAAGGCGCTGCGGGCGTGTGCACCCACCTGCGGGCCGAAGACCTCGCTCAGCAGCTCCGAGCAGCCGTTGGTGACCAAGTGGTGTTCGGTGAAGGTGGGTGCGCTGTTGACCAGGCTCAGCACCTTGACGATGCGGGCCACCTGGCCCAGGTCGCCCACCGCGGCCTGCAGCGTGCCCATCAGGTCGACGGCGATGGCGCGGGCAGCGGCCTTGCCTTCTTCGGTGGCCATCGTCAGCCCGAGCTGGCCGACCCAGGGTTTGCCGTCCTTCTTCGCGATGTGGCCGGAGATGAACACCAGCTGCCCGGTGCGCACAAAAGGCACGTAGGCGGCTGCGGGCACGGCCACGGGGGGCAGGGTGATGCCCAGGGCTTGCAGGCGGGCTTGGACGGACATGGCGGGTGCTTCGAGTGAGGGCCAGGCATCCTACACTGGGCCTCATGGGGGGAACGCTGGACACCGGCTGGCGGCTGGCCTTGCTGCTGGCAGCCGGCTTGGCCGGCACCGCCCTGCAACTGCAGCGCGCCGCGCTGATGCCGGTGCCCACGGCTCTGTTGCTGGCTGTCTTTGCTGCGGCGGCGGCATGGTGGGGGCGGCGCCAGCTCGGCTGGGTGCTGGCCTGCATCGTGGTGGCGGCCTTCGGCTTGACTGAGGCCCGCGCCGGCTGGCGCCTGGCAGACGCGCTGACGCCCGCGATGATCGGCCAGGACCTGCAGGTGCAGGGGCGCATCGTCTCGCTGCCGCAGCCGGGGCTGACGGGCACGCGCTTCGAGTTCGAGGTGGACGCGGCCACACACGCCGGGCAGCCCGTGGCGGTGCCGCGCCGGGTGTCCCTGGGCTGGTACCGCGGTTTCGAGCCCGATGCGCTGATGGCGGGGCCGATGCAGGACCTGCGCGCCGGCCAGCGTTGGTCTTTCACCGTTCGCCTGCGGCCGCCACACGGCAGTGCCAACCCGCAGGGTTTCGACCTGGAGCTGTGGTTGTTCGAGCGCGGCCTGCGCGCCAGCGGCACGGTGCGCGCGACCACGGGGGATGCGCCCGTGCTGTTGACCGCCGCCGACGGCCAATGGGTGCACCGGCTGCGCCAGCACCTGCGCGAGGCCATCGCCGCGCGCGTGCCCGATGCCCGCGCGGCCGGCGTGCTGGCGGCGCTGGTGGTGGGTGACCAGGGGGCCATCGAACGCGCCGATTGGGACCTGTTCCGCGACACCGGCGTCGCCCACTTGATGGCCATCAGCGGTTTGCACATCACGATGTTCGCGTGGCTGGCCGCCGCGGCGCTGGGTGCGCTGTGGCGCCGCACCGGCCGCGGCATGCTGCTGCTGCCGGCGCCGGTGGTGGCGCGCTGGGGCGGGCTGGCGCTGGCGGCGGCCTATGCGCTGCTGGCCGGCTGGGGCGTGCCGGCCCAGCGCACGCTGTGGATGCTGGCCACGGTGGCGCTGCTGCAATCGGCCGGGCTGCGCTGGCCCGGGCCGCTGGTGCTGCTGGCGGCGGCGGCGGTCGTCACCGTGGCCGACCCCTGGGCCTTGTTGCAGCCGGGCTTCTGGTTGTCGTTCGGCGCGGTGGGCCTGCTGATGCTCACCTCGGCGCCGTCACCGCCTGAAGGGCCGTGGCGGGTGCGGCTGGCCGCGGCGCTGCGCGCCGGCCTGCGCACCCAGGCCGTGGCCACCGTGGGGCTGGCACCGCTGACGCTGTTGTTCTTCCAGCAGGTCTCGCTGGTGGGTTTTGCCGCCAACCTGGTGGCGATCCCGCTGGTCACGCTGCTGGTCACGCCGCTGGCGCTGGCCGGTGCGCTGCTGCCACCGCTCTGGACGCTGGCGGCCGGTGCCGTGCAAGCCCTGGTCGCCGTGCTGCAACCCCTGGGCGAATGGCCGGTGTGGACCGCTGCCGTGGCCCCGCCGTGGGCTGCCGCTGCCGGCCTGCTGGGCGGCGCCTTGCTGGTGCTGCCCTTGCCGTGGCGGCTGCGCTGGCTGGGTCTGCCGCTGCTGCTGCCAATGTTGTGGCCGCTGCCGGAGCGCCCGGCGGAAGGCCGCTTCGAGCTGGTGGCGCTGGACGTGGGCCAGGGCACCGCCGTGCTGCTGCGCACGCGGCAGCACCTGCTGGTCTACGACACCGGCCCGCTGTACTCGCCCGAGGCCGACGCCGGCCAGCGCATCCTGCTGCCCTTGCTGCGCGCCCGCGGCGAACGGCAGGTGGACCTGCTGGTGCTGAGCCACCGCGACAGCGACCACGTGGGCGGCGCGGCCAGCCTGCTGGGCGGCCTGCCGGTGCGCGGCCTGCTCAGCTCGCTGGAAGCCAGCCACCCGCTGCGGGGCTCGCCGGTGCCGCACCAGCCCTGCCGGGCTGGCCAGCGCTGGGCCTGGGACGGGGTGTCGTTCGAGCTGCTGCACCCGCCGGCCTCGCCCGATGGGCCTGGCCCGGCGCTGAAACCGAACACGGTGTCCTGCGTGCTGCGCGTGGTGGACGCCCAAGGCGCATCGGCGCTGCTGACGGGCGACATCGAAGCCGCGCAAGAGGCCGCCCTGGCCCTGGCCGACCCGGCCACCCTGGCCAGCACCGTGGTGATGGTGCCGCACCACGGCAGCAAGACCTCGTCCAGCGCGGTCTTCCTGGACGCTGTGCGGCCCCGCATCGCCTTCGTGCAGGCCGCCTACCGCAGCCGTTTTGGCCACCCGGCGCCCGAGGTGCTGGCCCGTTACGCCGAGCGCGGCATCGGCCTGCGGCGCAGCGATGCCTGTGGCGCCTGGACCTGGCATGGCGACGGTGACGGCAGCTGCCAGCGGCAGGAGGCCCGCCGTTACTGGCATCATGCCCCCTGATGGCCCGGTCCTTGCAATGAAGCAGCGATCGTCTGCCGAGGGAGTCTGCCTGTGTCCATCCATGTTGCGCTGAACCACGTCACGCATTACCGCTACGACCGGCCGGTCACGCTCTCGCCCCAGGTGGTGCGCCTGCGCCCCGCGCCGCATTGCCGCACGCCCATCCTGAGCTACTCGCTGCGCATCGAGCCGGCGCAGCACTTCATCAACTGGCAGCAGGACCCGTTTGCCAACCACCTGGCGCGCCTGGTGTTCCCGGAGAAGACCACCGAGTTCAAGGTCACGGTCGACCTGGTCGCCGAGATGGCGGTCTACAACCCGTTCGACTTTTTCCTGGAGCCCTCGGCCGAGAACTTCCCGTTCACTTACGAGCCCGAGCTCAAGCACGACCTGGCGCCCTACCTGGCGCTGGGCGAACTGACGCCGCGCTTCAAGGCCTTCGTGGCCAGCATCCCGCGCACCGAGCAGCGCACCATCGATTTCATGGTCGGGCTGAACCAGCGGCTGCAGCGCGAGATCCAGTACCTGATCCGCATGGAGCCGGGTGTGCAGACACCCGAGGTCACGCTCACCAACGGCTCCGGCTCCTGCCGCGACACCGGCTGGCTGCTGGTGCAGACCATGCGCCACCTGGGCATCGCGGCGCGCTTCGTCTCGGGCTACCTGATCCAGCTGCGGCCGGATGTGAAGGCACTCGACGGCCCCTCGGGCACCGAGGTCGATTTCACCGACCTGCACGCCTGGTGCGAGGTCTACATG
>CAYTWU010000274.1:0-5171 GCA_964442175.1 uncultured Rubrivivax sp. | reverse complement strand
CGCGCGGGTCGTGATCGAGGAGTTCCTGGTCGGCGAGGAGGCCAGCTTCATCGTCGTCAGCGATGGCAAACACGTGGTCTCGCTGGCCACCAGCCAGGACCACAAACGTGTGGGCGATGGCGACACCGGCCCCAACACTGGCGGCATGGGCGCCTACAGCCCGGCCCCGGTGGTCACGCCCGACGTGCATGCGCGTGTGATGCGCGAGATCATCCAGCCCGCCATCCAGGGCATGGCCAAGGACGGCACGCCCTTCACCGGCTTCCTCTACGCCGGCCTGATGATCGACGCCGAAGGCCGGCCGCGCACGGTGGAATTCAACTGCCGCCTGGGCGACCCCGAAACCCAACCCATCCTGATGCGTTTGAAGAGCGACCTCTTCGAGCTGCTGATGCACGCCACCGACGGCACGCTGGACCAGGCCGAGCTGCACTGGGACCGGCGTGTGGCCCTGGGTGTGGTGATGGCCGCGCATGGTTACCCCGGCCCGCTGCGCCAGGGCGATGCCATCACCGGCCTGCCCGCCGATGCCGAAGACCTGAAGGTCTTCCACGCCGGCACCACGCTGGTGGATGGCCAACTGCTCACCAGCGGCGGCCGTGTGTTGTGTGTCACTGCGCTGGGGGATTCGGTGCGTGTGGCACAACAACGGGCCTATGAAGGGCTTCGCGGCATCCAGATGCCGGGTGCCGTGTGGCGCAGCGACATCGGCCACCGCGCGATCAAACCGCGATGAAGACCACCGACGTCCGCGCCTACCTGCTGGGCCTGCAGCAGACCATCATCGGCGCGCTGGAGGCCGAAGACGGCCGCCCCTTCATCACCGACGGCTGGGTGCGCGCACCCGAAGAGCGCCTGCAGGGAGACGGCTTCAGCCGCCTGGTGGAAGAGGGTGCGGTGTTCGAGCGCGGCGGCTGCAACTTCAGCCATGTGCGCGGGCCGACGCTGCCACCCTCCGCCACGCAGCACCGGCCCGAGCTGGCGGGCGCGCCCTTCGAGGCCATGGGCGTCTCGCTGGTGATGCACCCGCGCAACCCGCACGTGCCCACGGTGCACATGAACGTGCGCATGTTCGCCGCGCTGCCCGAGGGCAAGGAGCCCGTGGTCTGGTTCGGCGGTGGCATGGACCTGACGCCCTACTACGGCTTCGAAGAAGACGCGCAGCACTTCCACCGCAGCTGCCGCGATGCGCTGGCGCCCTTTGGCGACGACAAGTACCCGCGCTTCAAGCGCTGGTGCGACGAGTACTTCTTCCTGAAACACCGCAACGAACCGCGCGGCGTGGGCGGCGTGTTCTTCGACGACTTCGCCGAGCTGGGTTTCGACCAGAGCTTCGCGATGATGCGCGCGGTGGGCGATGCCTTCGTGCCGGCCTACCTGCCCATCGTGCAGCGCCGCAAGCACCTGCCCTACACCGAGCGCGAGCGTGATTTCCAGGCCTACCGCCGCGGGCGCTACGTGGAGTTCAACCTGGTCTTTGACCGCGGCACGCTGTTCGGCCTGCAAAGCGGCGGCCGCACCGAGAGCATCCTGATGTCGATGCCGCCGGTGGTGAAGTGGCGCTACAACTGGCAGCCCGAGGCGGGCACGCCCGAGGCCGTGCTGTACAGCGATTTCCTGCGCCCCCGCGACTGGGCGGCTTGAATGTCCGCTTGAAGCGCATTGCCATCTTCGGCGGCAGTTTCGACCCGCCGCACACCGCGCATGTGGAACTGGCGCGCACCGCGTTGCAGGCCCTGGCGCTGGACGAGGTGCGCTGGATCCCCGCGGGCCAGCCCTGGCAAAAGAGCCGTGCGATGACACCGGCCCCCCACCGCGAGGCCATGGTGCGCCTGGCCATCGCCGGCGAACCGGGCTTCGTGCTGGACCGCATCGAACTGGAACGCAGCGGCCCCAGCATCACGCTGGACACGGTCATGGCGTTCCAGGCGGCCGAACCCGGCGTGGACTGGGTGCTGCTGATCGGCGGCGACCAGTACGCCAACCTGCACACCTGGCGCCACTGGCCCGAACTGCTGAGCCGTGTGACGCTGGCCGTGGCGCAGCGCCCCGGGGTCACGCAAGCGCCCGATGCGGCGGTGCAGGCCCGCCCACACCGCGTGGTGCCGCTGCCGATGCTGGACATCTCGTCCACCCAGATCCGCCAGCAGGTGGCCCGCGGGGGGGCGCTGGATGCTCTGGTGCCACCGGCGGTGGCGCGCTATATTGAACACAACCGGCTTTACCAGGAAGGCAACGCCCACTGAATGGACATCCGCAAACTGCAGCGCGCCATCGTCGATGGTCTGGAAGACGTCAAGGCCCAGAACATCGCGGTCTTCAACACGGAGCACCTGTCGCCGCTGTTTGAACGGGTGATCATCGCCTCCGGGGCCAGCAACCGCCAGACCAAGGCGCTGGCCTCCAGCGTGCGCGAGACGGTGAAGGCGCGGGGCCTGGAAGTGCTGCGCACCGAGGGTGAAGACAACGGCGAATGGATCATCGTCGACTGCGGCGCCGCCGTGGCGCACATCATGCAGCCCGCCATCCGCGAGTACTACCACCTCGAGGAGATCTGGGGCGGCAAGAACGTCAACATCAAGCTCGGCGAGGTGAAAACCGGTCTGGTGAAGGCGGCCGAGCCCGACCGCACACCCAAGGGTGCACCGCGCAAGGCCGTGGCGGCCAAGCCTGCGGCGCCGGCCAAGAAGGCCACCGCGCCCGCCAAGAAGGCGGCCCCGGCCAAGAAGGCCGCCGCCCCCGCGAAGGCCCCCGCACGCAAGGCGACTGCGCCCAGGAAGACCGCGGTCAAGACCATCGTCGTCAACACCGTGGGCAAGAAGGCGGCGGCCAAGAAGGCCCCGGCCAAGAAAGCCGCGCCGCGCCGCTGACGCATGAAGCTGCTGCTCGTGGCCGTGGGCCAGCGGCAGCCCGCCTGGGCCGATGCGGCCTGGGCCGACTTCGCCAAACGCTTCCCACCCGAGTGGCGCTTCGAGCTCAAGGTGCTGAAGGCCGAGCCGCGTGACGCCGGCAAGACCGCGGCGCAATGCATGGCCGCCGAAGCGGCGCGCTTCGAAGCCGCGCTGGGCAAGGGCTGGCGCCGCGTGGTGCTGGACGAACGTGGCAGCCGTGTCACCAGCACCCAGCTGGCCGAGCGCCTGCAGCAGTGGCAGGCCGACGGCCGCGACGTGGCCTTGCTGATCGGCGGCCCCGACGGCCTGGACCCTGCGCTCAAGGCCACCGCCGACGACAGCCTGCGCCTGTCAGACCTGACCCTGCCCCACGCCTTTGCACGTGTGCTGCTGGCCGAGGCGTTGTACCGCGCCTGGACGCTGAGCATCGGCCACCCCTATCACCGCGAATGAGCACGCTCTACCTCGCCTCCCAGAGCCCGCGTCGGCGCCAGCTGCTGGCGCAGATCGGCATCGAGCCCACGCTGCTGCTGCCCGAACCTGGTGAAGACGCCGAGGCGCTGGAAGACCTGCTGCCCGGCGAACTGCCCGCCAACTACGTGCAACGCGTCACCGCGCTCAAGCTGCGCGCGGCCGTGGCCCGCCACACCCGCCAGGGCCTGCCGCCGGGTGTGATCCTGTGTGCCGACACCACCGTGGCGCTGGGCCGGCGCATCCTGGGCAAGCCGGCTGACGCGGCCGATGCTGCGGCCACGCTGGCGGCGCTGTCGGGCCGCACACACCGGGTGCTGACGGCCGTGGCCGTGCAGGTCGGCCGCCGTCGCTGGCAGGCGTTGCAGGTCTCGCGCGTGCGTTTTGCCGTGTTGCCGCCGGCCGTGATCACGGCCTACGTGGCCAGTGGCGAGCCCTTTGGCAAGGCGGGCAGCTACGCCATCCAGAGCGGCCTGGCCGGCTGGATCGTGCACATCGAGGGCAGCCATTCGGGCATCATGGGCCTGCCGTTGCACGAGACGGCGCAGTTGTTGCGCCGTGCGGGCGTGGAGACAAAGCCCTAGACCATGGCCAACCAGGACATCCTCATCAACTGGGCGCCGCAGGAGACACGCGTCGCCGTCATCGAAAACGGCGCGCTGCAGGAGCTGTACCTCGAACGCACGCTGGAGCGTGGCCAGGTCGGCAACGTCTACCTGGGCAAGGTGGCGCGTGTGCTGCCCGGCATGCAAAGCGCCTTCATCGACATCGGGCTGGAGCGCGCCGCCTTCCTGCACGTGGCCGACCTGCACGACCCCAATGGCAATGTGCACCCGCGCCACGACGCACCCGTGGTGCCCATCGAAAAACGCGTGTTCGAGGGCCAGACGCTCACCGTGCAGGTGATCAAGGACGCCATCGGCACCAAGGGTGCGCGGCTGTCGTCACAGATCTCGATCGCCGGGCGCATGCTGGTCTTCCTGCCGCAGGACCGGCACATCGGCATCAGCCAGAAGATCGGCAGCCACGAAACCCGCGAGGCGCTGCGTGAGCGCATGCACCGTCTGGCGGGGGACGGCGGCGGCGGGTTCATCCTGCGCACCAACGCCGAAGAGGCCACCGACGAAGAACTGGCCGACGACATCGCCTACCTGCGCAAGACCTGGAACACCATCCGCGAGCGCAGCCTGAGCCAGCCCCCGGGCACGCTGCTGCACCAGGACCTGAGCCTGGCCGAACGTGTGCTGCGCGACCTGACCACCGAGGCCACGCAGACCATCCGCATCGATTCGCAGATGCAGTTCGGCGTGCTGCGCCAGTTCGGCGAGACCTACATGCCCGGCGCCGTGGCCAAGCTCGACCTGTACCGCGGCGAGCGGCCCATCTTCGACCTCTTCGGCATCGAAGAAGAGATCGCACGCGCCCTGGCGCGGCGCGTGGACCTGAAGAGTGGCGGCTACCTGATCATCGACCAGACCGAGGCCCTGACCACGGTGGACGTGAACACCGGCGGTTATGTGGGTGCGCGCAATTTCGACGACACCATCTTCAAGACCAACCTGGAGGCGGCGGGTGCCATCGCGCGGCAATTGCGGCTGCGCAACCTGGGCGGCATCATCATCGCCGACTTCATCGACATGACGCGCGAAGAGCACCAGCAGGCGGTGCTGGCCGAGCTGCGCAAGCAGCTGGCGCGCGACCGCACACGCACCACGGTGAGCGGCTTCACCCAGCTCGGCCTGGTGGAGATGACGCGCAAGCGCACCCGCGAAAGCCTGGCCCACATGCTGTGCGAGCCCTGCCCCACCT
>CAYTWU010000273.1:0-5171 GCA_964442175.1 uncultured Rubrivivax sp. | reverse complement strand
GCTCGGCGCCGACGTGCTGTACCTGAACCCCATCCACAGCGGCTACACCAACCACAAGTACGACTCGCTGGACTTCCAGGCCGTGAGCCCCGAATTCGGCACACGGGACGACGTCAAGGCGCTGGCGGCCGACCTGCACCGGCGCGGCATGAAGCTGGTGCTGGACGGCGTGTTCAACCACATGGGCCGCAACTCGCCGGCCTTCCGCGCCGCCGAAAGCGACCCGAAGAGCCCGTACCGCGACTGGTTCGTCTTCGGGCCGCAGTTCCCCGGCGGCGCGCGCATCTGGTGGGATGCCGAGAACCTGCCCGAGCTCAAGCTCGAGCACGGGCCGGTGCGCGACCACCTCTGGCGTGGGCCGGATTCCGTGGTGCGCAGCTACCTGCGCGACGGCGCCGACGGCTGGCGCCTGGACGTGGCCTACGACATCGGCTTCCGTTACCTGGAAGAGCTGACGGCCTCGGCGCACGCTGAGAAGCCCGGCTCGCTGGTCGTCGGCGAGATCCCGAACTACCCGCGCGAGTGGTTCCCGGCACTGGATGGCGTGATGCAGATCAGCCTGTTCAAGCTGATCCTGGACACCGCCAACGGCCGGCTGCCCGGGCCGGACTTCCAGCGCATGGCCGACCGCATGTTCCGCGACGCCGACTACGAGCACCTGCTCAAGAGCTGGGTGCTGCTGGACAACCACGACTCACCCCGCCTGGCCACCTCGGTGCCCGACGTGAAGGCGCGGCGCCTGGCGCAGGTGCTGCAGTTCACGTTGCCTGGCAGCCCCAACCTGTACTACGGCACCGAGGTCGGCATGGAAGGCGGCGAAGACCCGGAGATGCGCGCACCCATGCGCTGGGACCGCGTCGAGGCGGGCCACCCCGAGCTCGCGTGGACGCGCCAGCTGATCGCCTTGCGCAAGAGCCACCGCGCGCTGCGCGTGGGCGACTGGCGCACCGCCGAAGCCAGCGGCGGCGTGATCGCCTTCGAGCGCCACACCGACCGTGTCGGCGACTCGGTCATCGTGATTGCCAACCCCGCCCGACAGCCGGTCGATGCCGCCGTGATGCTGACCAACTCCAAGCTGATGGACGGCGACAACCTCGTCGACCTGCTCACCGGCCAGGTGCTGCGCTGCCAGTTCGCGATGGTGCACACCCGCGTGCCCGCGCAGACGGCGCTGGTGCTCAAGCCCCAGCTCGTGCGGCCCAACGGCTACAGCAACTTCAAGCGCGTGCAATGAGCCGTGGCGCCCTGGCCGCGCTGTTGCTGGCGGCACCGCTGGTGGCGCAGGCCGCCCCTTGCGCGCCACATCCGCTGGCGGGCCGCGAGCTCTACCTGCGCGGCAGCTTCAACAGCTGGAACGCGGTCGAGACACAACGTTTCATCTGGGCCTGCAACCGCTTCGAGCTGGTCACGCGGGTGGACGGTGAACACCGCTTCAAGCTGGGCGACGAGGCCTGGAGCGCCGATGCCGACCTCGGCGGCCGGCCCGAGGCCTTGCAGCGCAAGGGCCCCGAGATCACGCGCCGCTTCAGCGGCGTGCACCGCTTCACGCTGGACCCTGCCATGAACAAGCTCGTGGTCGACGATTGCCCCGCCGCTGCGCCTTTTGGCGACACCGTGCTCTTTTTGCGCGGCACGATGAACAACTGGGCGGCGCTCGACGACTACGCCTTCCAGTACCACTGCGACGCGTACTACCTGAACCTCAAGCTCGAGGGCCGGCACGAGTTCAAGCTCGCCGATGCGGGCTGGAAGGACGCCACCAGCTTCGGTGTCGGCAAGGGCAACCACGTGCAGACCTTCAGCGGCGAGCACACCGTGCGCCTGGCCTTCGACGCGGCGGGCCGGCATCGTTTGAGCGTCGGCCCCAAGACCTTTGCCGACCCGCTGGCCAAGGCGGTGGACCACCCGGTGGCGCTGGGCCTGCGCTACGACTCACGCGACAGCGCACACAAACAGCCCTTCGGCGCGCAACCCGCTGGCACGGCCATGCAGTTCAGCGTGACAGCGCCGCCCGGCGTGCAGCAGCTTCACCTGGTGATCGAACGCCGCCGGCTCGAAGGCAACCAGGAGCTGCTCACCTACGAGCCCGTGGCGCGTGTGACCATGCAGCGCGAACCGGGCCCTGGGCAAGGAGGCCAGCGCCAGCGTTTCACCGCCACGCACCGCTTCGATGCCGTGGGCATCCACGGCTACTGGTTCGAGGCGCAGATCGACGGCCGGTTCTTCGTGCTGCAGAACAACGCCGACCCGGTGTTCTGGACGCGCGAAAAGGGCAGCGGCGGCCCGGCCGCGGTGGCCGAGAAGCCGCCCACGCTGGCGCCCATCCGGCGCTTCCGCCAGACCGTCTACGCCCCCGATTTCAAGGTGCCCGACTGGGCGGCGGACGCCGTCTACTACTACATCTTCCCCGAGCGCTTCCGTAACGGCGACCCGTCGAATGACCCGGTGCCCGGCCGCGACCGCTACCACCGCCACACGGTGGAAAAACACCCGCGCTGGATCGGCAAGCCCTACCGGCCGGGCAGCGGCGACGGGTCTGATGCCCACTACAACAACGACTTCTTCGGCGGCGACCTGGCCGGCATCATCCAGAAGCTGGACCACATCCAGGCCCTGGGCGCGAACACCATCTACATGACGCCGGTGTTCCGCGCCGCCAGCAACCACAAGTACGACACCGCCGACTACAAGACCATCGACCCGGCCTTCGGCAGCAACGCCGATTTCGAGCGCCTCACGCGCGAAGCCGCCAAGCGCGGCATCCGCGTGATCCCCGACGCCAGCCTCAACCACACCGGCGCCGACTCGATCTACTTTGACCGCTACGGCAACTACCGGCAAGGCGGCGCCTTCGAGGGCGAGCGCATCCGGCCGGACTCGCCCTACGCCAGCTGGTACAGCTTTGACGCCAAGCAGACAGACCCGGACCAGCAGTTCAAGGGCTGGGTGGGCGTGCGCGACCTGCCGGAGCTGGACAAGGCCTCGCCCGCGTGGCGCGCGTTTGCCTACGGCGCACCCGATTCGGTGATGAAGTTCTGGCTCGACCGTGGCGCCGCCGGCTGGCGCATGGACGTGGCGCCCTGGGTGCCGGACGACTTCTGGCGCGAGTGGCGCGCCGCGATCAAGGCGCACCAACCCGACGCGATCACGATCGCCGAGACCTGGTTCGACGCCGCGAAGTACTTCCTCGGCGACAGCTTCGACTCGACGATGAACTACATCTTCCGCAACACGGTGCTGGAATACGCCGCCGGCGGCGATGCGCGCAAGCTGGTGCCCAACCTGGAGCTGATGCGCGAGCACTATCCGCCGCAGGCCTTCCACGCGCTGATGAACCTGCTCTCCAGCCACGACCAGGCGCGCAGCCTGCACGTGCTGGGCTGGCACGACGACGGCAACGCCGCGCAGGAGCAACTGGCCAAGGCCCGCTACCGGCTGGCGCTGTTCTTCCAGATGACCTACCCCGGCGCACCGGCCGTGTACTACGGCGACGAGGTGGGCCTGGGTGGTGGTGACGACCCCGACAACCGCCGCCCCTTCCCCTGGGCCGACCAGGGCGGCCGGCCGGACGAGGTGATGCACGCCGAGTTCAAGCGCCTGATCGCATTGCGCCAGGCGATGCCGGTGCTGCGCCGCGGCACGCTGGGCGCACCGCTGCACGTGGACGCCCACGTGGTGGTGCTGCCGCGCCAGCTGGGCGCGCAGCAGGTGCTCACCGCCAGCAACAACAGCGATGTGGAGCGGCTGGTGGTGGTCACCTTGCCGGAAGGCACCAGCCCGTTCCACGTGGACCGCTTGAGTGGCCAACGTTTTGCCGCCAAGAGCCGCCAGCTGACGCTGCCGGTGCCGCCCCGATGGGGCCTGGTTCTGGAGGCGCTGCCACCCGACGCCGGCCCCGTGCGGCCATGAACCGCCGTCAGACCACCGCCTCGTGTTCCATCGCCTCGGCCTGCGCCAGGTGCACCCGGCAGCGGCCTTGCAGCCACGCCGACAGCGGCATCGGCAGGGCCGGGGTGTCGAGCAGTTGCTGGTAGGCGGTGGCCAGGCCGCGCAAATGCCAGGCCAGGGGGCCTGGCCGGGCCAGCTCCCCCACGCGGCGCTGCAGGGTGAGCGCGGGCACCTGCACGCCGGCGGTGGCCGCCATGCGCTGCGCCGTGGCCTGCTCGCGCGCCAGGTTCACCCCGGCGGTGCCGGTGCGCCGCACGCCAAAGGCCTGCAGCTGGCGACGGGTCTGCGCCTGTCTGCAGGCCACGGCTGCCAGCAGCAGCCGCGCCAGCAGGTCTGTCCAGGCGGCGCAGACCTGCGGCGGTGGGGCTTCGACAGGGTGCGAAGCCACAGGCCGGGTCACGACAGGTCGAAGCGGTCCAAGTTCATCACCTTGGTCCATGCGGCGATGAAGTCGCGCACGAACTTCGGGCCGTTGTCGTTCTGCGCATAGGCCTCGGCGATCGCCCGCAGCTGCGAGTTGGAGCCGAAGACCAGGTCCACGCGCGTGGCCGTCCACTTCGGCGCGCCGGTCTGGCGGTCGCGGCCTTCGTAGGCGTTGTCGCCCGTGGGCCGCCAGGCCGTGCCCATGTCGACCAGGTTGACGAAGAAGTCGTTCGTCAGCTTGCCGGGGCGCTGCGTGAACACACCTGCGCTGGAACCACCGGTGTTGGCGCCGAGCACGCGCAGGCCGCCGACCAGCACCGTCATCTCCGGTGCGCTCAGCCCCAGCAGCTGGGCCTTGTCCAGCAGCATGGATTCCGGCGCCACGCTGAAGGCGGCCTTGCGGTAGTTGCGGAAGCCGTCGGCCTCGGGCTCCAGCACGGCAAACGATTCGACATCGGTCTGCGCGGCGCTGGCGTCGGTGCGGCCCGGGGCAAAGGGCACGCTCACTGCGTGGCCCGCGGCCCGTGCGGCAGCTTCGACGCCGGCGTTGCCGGCCAGCACGATCAGGTCGGCCAGCGACACCTTCTTGCCACCGCCCTGGGCCGCGTTGAAGCTGGCCTGGATGCCTTCCAGCACCGCCAGCACGCGGGCCAGCTGCGCCGGCTGGTTGACGGCCCAGTCCTTCTGCGGTGCCAGGCGGACGCGGGCACCGTTGGCACCGCCGCGTTTGTCGCTGCCACGGAAGGTGGAGGCCGAGGCCCAGGCGGTGGACACCAGCTCGGCCACGCTCAGGCCGGAAG
>CAYTWU010000272.1:0-5201 GCA_964442175.1 uncultured Rubrivivax sp. | reverse complement strand
CGGCCAGACCAACTACTCGGCCGCCAAGGCCGGCATGCACGGCTTCACGATGGCGTTGGCGCAGGAAGTGGCGTCCAAGGGCGTGACGGTGAACACCGTGAGCCCGGGTTACATCGGCACCGACATGGTCCGCGCGATCAAGCCCGAGATCCTGGAGAAGATCGTCGCGACCATCCCGGTCAAGCGCCTGGGCACGCCGGAAGAGATCGGCGCCATCGTGGCCTGGCTGGCCGGCCCGGATTCGGGCTTCACCACGGGGGCTGACTTTTCCTGCAACGGCGGCCTCCACATGGGCTGAGGCCGGGGCCGGCCATGGGCTGGGCCATCGCCTGTTTTGCGCTCTTCGGGGCCGGCTTCGGCTGGCTCAGCTATTCCCGGCGCCACCTCTTCAGCGAAGGCGCCACGCGCCCCGCTGAAGGGGCCGACCCGCACCCGCTGGCGGGCCGGTTGGGCTGGTCCTTGTTGTGCGCCGGGCTGTGGCCGCTGATGGCCCTCACGGGTCTGCACTCGTGGTGGCGGCTGAGCCGGGCGCGGCGCGGGGGCTGAGCAGCAGGTCCTGCAGCGCCTCGGGCAGCGCCTCCAGATCGTCCATCGGCGGCGGCGCGCCGTCGTCCAGCAACAGGGCCAGCACGGCCGCGTAGTCGCCGGCCGGGTCCGGCTGGTGGCAGGCCGCGTGCAGACAACTGCCCAGGGCATGGCCCCCAAAGCCGTTGGGCTCGTGCCAGCGGGCACCGTGGGCCAGCAGCAGCCGCACCATCGCGGCATCACCGCGGAACGCCGCCTGGTTCAAGGCGCTGGCGTCCCAGTCGCCGCGTGTGGCCACTGGCCAGCCGAGCGAGAGCATCAGGCGCACCGCCGCCAGGCGGCCGCGCTGGGCCTGGTCGGGCAGCAGGCGCAGGCCGGCAGCGTCGAGTCGGGCCACGGCGTCGGGGTGCTGCGCCAGGTGCGCGCGGGCGGCGCTGTCGTCACCGGCGGCGCAGGCGGCCAGGAAACGCTGGGCCGGCTCGGACGGGCCCGGCAGACCCTGGGCCACCAGCCACCCGAGTGTGTCGCTGTCACCGCTGTGGGCGGCGTACAGCGCGGCCGTGTGGCCGTGTGGATCGCGCGCCAACGGATCGGCCCCCCGTTCGACCAGCAATTGCACAAACGGCAGGCCGCGGCCGCGTTGCAGCGCGTGGTGCAGCGGCGGCACACCGTCGTGGCGGGCCTCGTTCGGATCGGCGCCCAGGTCCAGCGCCTGGCGCAGGCCGTTCAGGTCGTCGTGGTCCAGTTGGCGCAGCAGCGCGTTGGTGCCCGTCCAGCGGGCGCCGGCCTGCACCAGGGCGGCCAGCAGGCGGCGGTCGGTCTGTTCGGTGGCGTGGTACAGCGACTCCTTGTCGTTCGGGTTGGCGCCGGCCCGCAACAGGGCCTCGGTGGTGGCCAGGCAACTGGCGCGGGCCACCGCACCAAACAACACCGGCAGCGGGTGTTCGGGGAAGGCCGGTTCGTGCAGGCCGACGTTGGGGTCGGCGCCCTGGTCCAGCAGCCATTGCACCGTCTGCACCAGGGCCGCCTGGTGGCTGGGCAGCCGTGCCAGCGAAGAAAACGCGGCGTAGACCAGGGGCGGTGCCGCCCACGGCGCCAGCGCAGTGTTCGGATCACGCCATTCGCGCTGCACGGTCGCCAGGTCGCCCAGCACCAGCGCGATCACCAGCGCCAGCGGGCCGCTGCGCAGCGGGCGTGACTCGGCGAGCGCCAGGGCCCGTGCAGGATGCGGTGCGGCGTAGCCGCGGCCCAGCGCGAGCGTCAGCACATGCTCGACGAACTCGGCGTCGGACAAGGCCTGGGCCCGCTGCCGTTCGACCGCCTCGACCAGGCGCGGCCAGCTGTCCAAGCCGTGTTCGCGGGCGATCACCAGTTGCGCCCCGGCCAATCGCAGTGGCTCCGGCAGGCGGTAAGCAGCGGCACGGGCGAGGGCTGCGGCATCGCCCGCGCGCCAGGCGCGGAGCAGGTCGCGCGCCTGGCGGCGCAGGTGGTCGAGGTGGGGCCGGGGCGGCAGCGGGGTGGGGCTCGTCATGTGTTCTCCATGCGGTGTGCCTGCGATCCGCGCCGTCAGGCCGCACAAAGAAGTGGGACGGGCTCCAGTGCCGTGCATCAGGTGGGTTCAACCCTGCCCGCGGATCCGGGGGCGCCCTGAACGCGCCGGCTGCATGCTGGCATGCACCGACGGCCGGCGTCAATCAGGTGGCGCCGGCGATGAAGTACTTGATGACCCCCTTGGCCACGAAGCCGATCAGGCCGAACCCCAGCGCCAGGAACAGCACGAAGGTGCCGAAGCGCCCCGCCTTGGACTCGCGCGCCAGCTGCAAGATGATGAACACCATGTACAGCATGAAGGTCCCGACCCCGAAGGTCAGGCCGAACCAGGCGATCTGTTCTTCGGAGTAGCCGAACATCAGGTTTCCGGAAGTTCCACCAGATCGCGGTAGGCGTGCCAGCTGGCATGCGCCAGCCACGGCAGGATCACCACCAGCCCGGTGAAGGCGGTGGCCATGCCCAGCAGCGTCAGCAGCACGATCAAGCCGGCCCACACCGCCATCGGGCCCGGGTCTTCCATCACCACGCGCCAGCTGGTGTAGACGGCCACGGCCAGCGGCTCGTCGCGGTCCAGCAGCATCGGGATCGCCACCACGCTGGAGGCGAACACCGGTGCCGCCAGGATGCCGCCCAGCACCAGCCAGGCCTCCAGCAGCCAGCCGTCACCCAGCAGCACCACACGCAGGAAGTCCGCCGGGCCGCGCACCGGTTCGGGCGCGAAGCCGGTCAGCAGCGCGGCCGAGGTCAGCACCCAGCCGGTGCCGGCCAGCGCGAGCAGCAGCCCGAAGCCGACCAGCCGCCCGTGGCGCGGGTGCCAGGTGCGCAGCGCCGTGGCCAGGCCGGCGGGCTCACCGCGCGCCATCGCGCGGCTGACGGCGTAGAGGCCGGTGGCCAGCAGCGGCGCCATGATCAGGAAGCCGCTGAACGCACCCACCACCCACCAGAACTGGTCCTTGGCGAACATGAACAGCGCGCCGCCGAACAGCGCCGCCACCAGGCCGTGCAGCACGCCGGGGGCAGGGTTGCGGGTCAGGTCCAGCGCGCCCCGCTCCAGCCAGCGCAGCGGCTGGCTGAGCGTGATCGTGCGTGGCCGGAACCGGCGGGAGGCTTCAACGGCCGGGGATCGTTGCATGGCGGCCATCCTGCCACGCGGCCGGCGCGGCAGGCTTGATCCCTGTCAAGCGGCCCGGGTCAGGGCCTGCAACTCGGCCACGGCCTGGTCCAGCGCCTCGGTGCCGCCGTCGGCCAGGGCCACGCGCGGCGCCTGCGCCAGGGTCTCGAAGTTGCGGCGCGTGGAACGGTCGTACAGCGGGTCGTAATGTTCGGCCATCAGGCTCGCAAACAGCGTGGCCCAGTCGCCGGCCTGGGCCAGGGCCTGCCAGCTCTGCACACGCGCCTTGCCCTGCAGCTCGGTCAAGGCGTCCAGCAGGCGGCAGAAGGCGGGCACGTCGTCGGCGAAGTGGGCGTACTCCTGCAGCAGCAGGGCCACACGCGCGTGTTCGGGGAGCTCCAGCTGCACCGTTTGGCCCCGTTCGCGCATGTGCTGCAGCAGCGCCTCCGGCACCCGCAGCGTGCCGATGCGGGCGCTTTCACTTTCGATGAACACCGGCCGCGCGGGATCAAAGGCCTGCAGGGCCTGCCACACCAAGGTGTCGAAGTGCTTCTGGCTGGGCTGCGGCTGCCCTGGCATGGCGCCCAGGATGCTGCCGCGGTGGCGGGCCAGGCCTTCCAGGTCCAGCACCTGCTCACCCGCGGCGGCCAGGCGCTGCAGCAGCCGCGTCTTGCCGCTGCCGGTGCGGCCGGTGAGCACCGTGTAGTGCAGCCGGGCCGGCAGGGCCTGCAGCTGGGTGCGCACCACGGCGCGGAAGGCCTTGTAGCCGCCCTGCAGCTGCACGGTGCGAAAGCCGATCTGCGACAGGAACCAGGCCAGGCTGCCCGAGCGCTGCCCGCCGCGCCAGCAATACACCAGCGGCTGCCAATCGCGGGCTTTGTTGGCCACCTGCGCTTCGATGTGGCCGGCGATGCGGCGGCCCACCATGGCCGCACCCACCTTGCGCGCCTCCAGCGCCGAGACCTGCTTGTACAAGGTGCCGACGATGCGGCGCTCTTCGTCGTCCAGCACCGGCAGGTTGAGGGCGCCCGGCAGGTGGTCTTCGGCGAACTCCGACGGCGACCGGGCGTCGATGACGGTGTGAATGCGGCCGGCTTCGGCCAGGTACTCGTCGACGCTGATCTGCCTCAAGCTCATCCCGGCGCCCCGATCGCATCCAGCAGCTCGCTTTCGATGCGCAGCTGCGCCTTGTTGTGCTGCAGCGCCGGGCCGTCGATCAGGAAGGTGTCTTCCACGCGCTCGCCCAGCGTGCTGATCTTGGCCAGCTGCAGGTTGATCTGGTTGCGGGCCAGCACACGTGCGATGGCGTACAGCAGGCCGGACCGGTCGCTGGCGCTCACGGTGAGCAGCCAGCGCTGCATGCGTTCGTCCGGGCTCAGCGCCACACGCGGCGTGACCGGGAACGAGCGCACCCGGCGCGACACCCGCCCGCGGCCCGGCTCCGGCAGCGGGCCCTGCGAGACCAGGGCGCCGGTGAGCTGCGTTTCGACCAGCGCGATCAGGTCGCGGTAGGCCGCCGGGTTGTCCTCGTCCACATGGGTGCTGACGACCTGGAAGGTGTCCAGCGCATAACCCGCCGCCGTGGTGTGCACTCGCGCGTCCAGGATGCTGAAGCCGGCGCTGTCGAAGTAGCCGCAGATGCGCGCAAACAGGTCGTTGCCGTCGGGCGCGTAGACCAGCACCTGCAGGCCTTCGCCCACCGGCGAGGGGCGGGCCCGCACCACGGGCTCGGCCGCTTCGATGTGGCGCCACAGCACACGTGCATGCCAGGCGATGTCGTTCGCGTCATGGCGCGCGAAGTAGCGCGTGTCCAGCGTCTGCCACAGCGGGGTTTCGGTGCCGGGCAGGGCGGATTGCAGGGCCAGGCGCTGGCGGGCCTCCTGCTTGCGGGCCTCGATGTCGGCCTGCAGGTTGGGCTGCGCGCCGCCCAGCGCACGCAGTGTGTGGCGGTACAGGTCCTCCAGCAGCTTGCCCTTCCAGGCGTTCCAGACCTTGGGGCTGGTGCCGCGGATGT
>CAYTWU010000271.1:0-5205 GCA_964442175.1 uncultured Rubrivivax sp. | reverse complement strand
GGCCGGGCAGGCGGCCAGCACCAGCAGCGGGCGCAGCCGCTTGCCGCCGTCGAGCACGCCGTAGCGCATGGCCTCACCCAGCCCGGCCGGCGCTTCCGCCGGCACCCAGGCCGACAAGGCCTGCTCGACATCCAGCAGACACTGGCGGGCCCAGGTGTCGAACTGTTCGGGCCTCATGCGGGCCCCCAGGCCTTGAGTTGCCCATCCTCGAGCACCTGCACCTGCTGCTCCACCGCGTCGAGCCGGCCGCGGCACAGCTGCAGCAGCTCGGCGCCCCGTTTGTAGCTGTCCAGCAACTGGTCCAGCGGCAGCTGGCCCGACTCCATGGCTTGCACCAGGCGGTCCAGCTCCGCGAGCGCTTGCTCGTAGGTCGTGGGGGCGGTGGGCAGCGCGGCGGAGGACTTGGCCATTTCTCAACGTGAAATCAACACGACATTCTAGACGGACCTCTGCGTGGTCATGCACCGGCGCGGGGCGTCTGGAGTCCACCCTCCAGACGAGGCGGCAGGGCCCGGCCGACCCCCCTGGCTACAATCGGCGCCCCCGCCAGCGGTCGGATCGCCAACGCCAGTCGCTGAGCCGGGTCATGCGCCCATCGGTTCCGCCCACCGGGCCGGTCTAGCCGATGGGGTTCCTGACGTCCTGGGCATGGAGGATCCTGTCGGATCATGTCGGACCTGAGCATCCCGCTTGAAGCCAAGCACCGCGCCGCAACGCCACCGCGTCTGCAGTTGCCGGTCTCGTCCTACTTTGACGAGGCGCTGTTCCGCGAGGAACAGCGGCTGATCTTCGATGACGGGCCGCGCTACGTGGGCCATGCGCTCGCGGTGCCGGAGGTCGGTGATTTCCATGTGCTGCAGCACGAAGGCAACGGCCGTGCCCTGGTGCGTGGGCCGGGCGGCGTGCAGCTGGTCTCCAACATCTGCCGCCACCGCCAGGCCGTGATGCTGCAGGGCCGGGGCAACACCGGCGGCCAGGTCGTGTGCCCGCTGCACCGCTGGACCTACGGCCTGGACGGCCAGCTCAAGGGCGCGCCGCACTTCCAGCAGGACCCCTGCCTGCACCTGCGCAACTACCCGCTGCAGCAATGGAACGGCCTGCTGTTCGAGGCCGGTGGTCGCGCCGTGGCCGAGGAACTGCGTCATCTGGGCACCGCCGGTGAACTGGACTTCACCGGCTATGTGTTCGACCGCGCCGTGGTGCACGACTGCGCCTACAACTGGAAGACCTTCATCGAGGTCTACCTGGAGGACTACCATGTTGGCCCCTTCCACCCCGGGCTGGGCAACCTGGTGACCTGCGACGACTTGCGCTGGGAGTTCGGTGCGCAGTACTCGGTGCAGACCGTGGGCCTGAAGCCCCGGCTGGACCGGCCGGGTTCGCCTGTCTATGCGCGTTACCACGACGCCCTGCAACGCTGGCAGAACGGCCAGACCCCGGCCCAGGGGGCGATCTGGCTCACGCTCTACCCCGGCGTGATGGTGGAGTGGTACCCGGGTGTGCTGACGGTGTCGACGCTGCACGCCGTGTCGCCGCTGCAGACGGTCAACGTGGTCGAGTTCTACTACCCCGAGGAAGTGGCGCTGTTCGAACGCGAACTGGTCGAGGCCCAGCAGGCCGCCTACATGGAGACCTGCGCCGAAGACGACGAGATCGCGCTGCGCATGGACGCCGGCCGGCGTGCGCTGATGCAGCGCGGCGACGACGAAGCCGGCCCCTACCAGAGCCCGATGGAAGACGGCATGCAGCACTTCCACGCCTGGTACCGCCGCGCGATGGGCACCGCAGCACCCTGACCGCCCTTGACGCCCCGCCCTTGATGCCGCACCTCTCGGCGCCGTGGCTGATGCTCGGCGCCACCTTCCTGTTCGCGCTGATGGGCGTGTGCGTCAAGCTGGCCTCGGCGCGCTACGGCGCGGGCGAGATCGTGATGTACCGCAGCCTGGTCGGGGCGGTCTACATCGTGCTGCTGGCGCGCTGGCGTGGGGGCAGCCTCCAGACGGCGGTGCCGGGCATGCACGCCTGGCGCGCCGCGGTGGGCGTCACCTCGCTGGTGCTCTGGTTCTACTCGATCGGCGGCCTGCCGCTGGCCACGGCGATGACGTTGAACTACATGTCCTCGGTCTGGATGGCGCTGTTCATGATCGGCGGTGCCATCCTGCTCGGCAGCACACGGGTCGATCCCAAGCTCGTGGCCGCCGTGCTCACCGGCTTTGCCGGTGTGGCGCTGGTGCTGCGGCCCACCATCGACCAGCAGCAGCTCTGGCATGGCCTGGCCGGGCTTTTGTCCGGCGTGCTGGCGGCATTGGCCTACCTGCAGGTCACGGCCCTGGGCCGCACTGGCGAGCCCGACTACCGCATCGTCTTCTACTTCTCGGCCAGCGGGGCGGTGGTCGGCTTGGTGCTCACCATCGCCAGTGGCTTCGGCGAGCACAGCTGGGGCGGCGTGGCGCTGCTGCTGGCCATCGGCCTGCTGGCCACCACGGCCCAGCTGATGATGACACGGGCCTACGCCATCGGCCGCACCTTGTCCAACGCCTCGCTGCAGTACGCCGGCATCGCGTTTTCCTTCGTCTTCGGCGTCGTCATCTTCCATGACGCGATCACCTGGATGGCCCTTGCTGGCATCCTGCTGATCGTGCTGGCCGGCCTGGGCGCCACGGTGCTGCGTGCGCGCAGCCCGGCGCCGGTGGGGCCCGCCGACACCACCACCTGACACCACCTGAGACTGACGCCATGACCTCGTCCAGCCCCCTGATCAGCGCCACTGCGCTGCAAGCCCGGCTTGCCGCCGGCCTGCCCACCGTCGTGCTCGACACGCGCTTCGACCTCGCCCAGCCGGCCGCCGGGGCCGCGGCCCATGCCGCCGGCCACCTGCCCGGTGCGGTGTACGCGCACCTGGACCGCGACCTCTCGGGCACCAAGACCGGCACCAACGGCCGCCATCCGCTGCCCGACCGCGCCGCCTTCGCCGCCTGGGCCGGCGCCCAGGGCATCCAGCCGGGCGTGCTGGTCGTGGCCTACGACGACCAGGGCGGGCCGTACGCTGCGCGCGCCTGGTGGTTGCTGCGCTGGCTGGGCCATGCCGACGTGGCCGTGCTCGACGGTGGCTGGGGCGCCTGGCGTGCCAGCGGTGGCGCGGTCGACACCACACCCCCCGCACCGGCTGCCGCTGCGCCCTACCCGGCCTCGCCCACGCCCGCGATGCCCACCGTGGACGCTGCGGCGCTGCTGGCGCGGCTGGGCCGGGTGCGCCTGGTCGACGCGCGCGCCGCCGAGCGCTTCCGCGGCGATGTCGAACCGCTGGACCCGGTGGCCGGCCACATCCCCGGCGCCACATTGCGCTTCTTCAAGGACAACCTGCAGGCCGACGGCCGCTTCAAGCCGGCCGAGCAGCTGCGCGCCGAGTTCTCGGCCTGGGGCCATGCGCCCGGTGAGGTGGTGCACCAGTGCGGCTCGGGTGTGACCGCCTGCCACAACCTGCTGGCCATGGCGCAGGCCGGGCTGGACGGCGCCGTGCTGTACCCGGGTTCCTGGAGCGAGTGGTGCGCCGATCCTGCGCGGCCGGTGGCGCGGGGTTGACGGCGATCAAGACAGCGGCGATGGGGCGGCGCACACTGGCGGCCTGATCGGTGCCGGGCCCGCGGCGCCGCAGCCCAGGAGCCCTGCCATGTACCAACGCATCCTCGTCCCCACCGACGGTTCAGAGATCACGGCCAAGGCGGTGCAGTCGGCCATCACACTGGCCAGGCTGACCGGTGCCGCGCTGATGACCATCGGCGTCAAGGAGCCCTTCCCGTACAGCGCCATCTCCGAGATGCAGCCCGTGCCGCCCCAGGAGTTTTTCGACGCCCAGGAGCGCATCGCCAGCGCCCACGTCAAGACGGTGATGGACGCCGCCGCTGCCGCTGGCGTGGCCTGTCAGGGCCACACCGTCGAGGCCCTGCACCCCTGGGAAGCCATCACCGACCACGCCGGCAAGAGTGGCTGCGACCTGATCGTGATGGCCTCGCACGGCCGCCGCGGCGTCGCAGCGCTGCTGCTGGGCAGCGAGACGCAGAAGGTGCTCACGCACACCGACCTGCCGGTGCTGGTGGTGCGCTGAGCCGCCGGCCGCCTGCGGCCGACGCCCGGGCCTCAGGCCACGCCGTTCTGCCTGAACCACGCCAGCGCCCGCTGCCAGCCGTCGGTCGCGGCATCGGCGCGGAAGCTGGGGCGGTAGTCGGCGTGGAAGGCGTGCGGCGCGTCGGGATAGACGTGAAAGGTCGAGGCCTTGGCCGCCGCGCTGCCGCTGGCCAGTGCCGTCTTCATCTGCTCCACGGTGGCCAGCGGGATGCCGCTGTCCTGCCCGCCGTACAGGCCCAGCACCGGTCCCTTGAGCTCGGCCGTCAGTTCCACCGGGTTGCGCGTTTGCAGCGGGTTGGCCTGGCCGACCAGGCGGCCGTACCAGGCCACGCCGGCTTTCACCGCCGGGTTGTGCGCGCTGTACAGCCAGGTGATGCGCCCGCCCCAGCAGAAGCCGGTGATGCCCAGCTTGCCGACATCGGCGCCCTGGCCGCGGGCCCAGGCGACGCTGGCGTCCAGGTCGGCCATCACCTGCGCATCGGGCACCTTGGAGATCACTTCCGCGATCAGCTTGGCGATCTCGCCGTAGCCGCTGGCGTCGCCCTGGCGGATGAACAGCTCGGGCGCGATCGCGAAATAACCGGCCTTGGCAAAACGCCGCGCCACGTCGGCGATGTACTCGTGCACGCCGAAGATCTCGCTGATCACCAGCACCACCGGCGCATTGGCCTTGCCGGCGGGGGCGGCGCGGTAGGCGGGCATCTTGAAGTCACCCACCGGGATCGTCACTTCGCCGGCCACCAGGCCGGTGGTGTCGGTTTTCACCACGGTCTGGGCCATCACCGGCAGCGCGGCGGCGGCAAAACCGGTGCCCACGGCGCCGCGCACGAAGCTGCGGCGGGTCAGGTCGGACTGGGGTGGCACCAGGCTGTCGAAATCGGACTTCAGCATGCAGGTCTCCGGGTCTCGGGTTGGGTCGTTGCATTCTAGGAACGTGGTCCCGGCCCCACGAACCGCACGGGCACAATCCTGGGATGAAACCCCCACGCTCGCTATGCTCGCTGCCCCCCAAGGGGGCGCAGGCCTCCCTTGGGACGGCCCGGCGGGAGTCCTGACATTTCCCCACCCCTGCCTCCGCTC
>CAYTWU010000270.1:0-5209 GCA_964442175.1 uncultured Rubrivivax sp. | reverse complement strand
CCGACGCCGGCATCCCGGTGCGCTTGAAGGTGGAAGACTTCGCCGACGCCACCCGTTCGGTTGAAACCGAGGCCACCGTCACCACGGCCAGCGGCTGGCAGACCCTGACCTTCAACTTCGCCAACCAGGTCGCGGGCACGGCTGCGCTGAACCTGGCCTACAACTACAACAAGGCGACGATCTTCTTCGATTTCGGCCGCGCGCCAGCCAATGCCGTGCAGAAGACGTACTACTTCGACGACCTGGCGTTTGTGCCCGCGGGCACGGGTGGCGGTGGCGGTGGCAGCTGCGGCACGACCGAGCCCACCTGCGCCCCGACCACGGCCGTCCCCGCCGGCGCCATCGTGATCTACAGCGACGCCGCCGTGGTGGCCGGCATCGACACCTTCCCCGTCTGGGGCCAGAACCCGCCGGTGGTGGGCAGCGAGCCCACGATCGCCGGCAACAAGTCGCTCAAGTACAGCTTCGGCGCGCTCTACCAGGGCATCGACTGGGCCGGCAGCCCGCAGGACGTGACCGGCAAGGCCCAGGTGCACCTGGATGTGTGGTCGGCCGATGTCACCAGCATCAAGGTGTCCTTGATCGGCGGGGGCTCGGAGAACGCCGTCACCCGCACCCTGACGCCGGGCAGCTGGAACAGCCTGGACATCGACCTGAGCGAGTACACCTCGCCCGACAAGTCGCGCATCATCCAGATGAAGCTGGAGCCCGGCAACGCCGGCACGATCTACGTCGACAACATCTACTTCCATGGCACGGCCACGGGCGGTGGTGGCGGCACCGGCATCTTCAGCGGCGGCATCTTTGCCAGCGACTACTCGGGCAACCTGAGCGCCAACACCGCGGTGTCGGACAAGGGTGGCAGCGTGGGCTTCTTCCTGGACCCGCGGCTGTTTGCCAACAAGGCCTTCGACGCGGGCGATGTCTGTGGCTCGGTCTGCAACCCGGGTGGTGTCTACAACTTCTACTACGGCATCGGCAAGCTGACGCCCGTCCTGACCGACGCCTACTTCGGCGCCTACGTCAACGCGCCGGGCAACGGCAGCGCAGACGCCTCGGCCTACTCGAAGATCAAGCTGAAGTTCTGGGGCGACGCCGAGTCCTGGGAGAAGACGAACTTCACCGCCCAGGTCGACGTGATCGTGCAGGGCCCGGCCAACGCCGCGTGCACCAACGGCGCAGGCCGGCCGGAACTGACGCGGGCCGTGACGGCGCAGAAGATCGGCGCCGGCTCGGAGTACCTGATCAACAAGAGCGACTTCGTGCTGACGGAAAGCTGCGGCGGGGCCTACACCGTCAACAGCGTGTGGTCGGCCATCGGCGCGGTGGTGGTGCGCCTGTCGGGCAGCAACCTGCAGTACCTGAACTCGGTGCCCAGCACGCCGGTGTCGTTCCCGACCTTCATCAACATGGGGCCGATCTCCTTCGTCAACTGACGGCAGCAACCCGCTGACGGCGGCGCCCTGCGGGGCGCCGCCGTGTTTTCAGGCGCGCGGGAGAAGGATGCCCGCAAAAAACGCCGCCAGCGTGTCGTGGGCCTGCAATGGCAGCACATGGGCCACGTGCTGGTCCGGCCGCACGACGACGATGCAGCCGCTGCTGCGGTCCACGCCGCGCAGGGCGAAGATGTCGTCGCCGCCCGTCAGGTCGGCGCAGAACACCTTCTCGTAGTCGCACAGGCCGAGCCGGCCCACGTGCGGTCGCAACAGCGTTGGCATCGACCCGAACTCCAGTGCGCGGAACCCCTGCTGGAACACCGCACGGGTGTCGATCACCGCGTCAATGTCTTCGCCTGCGGCCCTGTGGCGGCGCAGCGGCGAGGCCGTGTCGTGTTCCAGCCAGTCACACAGCGTGGCGACCGGGCCGCCCGCGCGGCCGTCGTCACCCGCCGGCGCAAAGAGAAACAAACGCCAGCGTGCATCGGCCTCGATGCAATGCCCCAGGTGCAGGGGCCGGGCATCGGCCAGGCGCACCGCCGGGGCGGAGTGCAGGCGTTTGCCGATCTCGAAGCCGCTGGCCAGGTGCTGGTGCGTGGCCGGGCCGGTGAGTGCGCTGGGGGCGTACTGCACCGTCAGGCCGCAGGTGAAGGGCAGGTTGTTCACGAAGGCACGCGCCACGCGCGGCAGGGCATCGGGTGCCTCGTCCTCGGCGCGCGCGCCCACCACCCGCGCCCACTCGTGGTCGAAGTCCACCAGCGCCTTGGCGGCCGCCCGGCGTTCACCCGAGTAGCTGTGCAGCAGCGCCGGGTCGGCACGGCCGGTCAGCACGCTCACCAGCTTCCAGCCCAGGTTGAAGGTGTCGCCCATAGAGACGTTCATGCCCTGGCCGGCCTTGGGGCTGTGCGTGTGGCAGGCGTCGCCGGCCAGCATCACACGCGGCGTGCGGCTGGCCACCTGCTCGGGCGGCACGTCGTCGAACTTGTCGGTCAGCCGGTGGCCGATCTCGTAGAGGGACCACCAGACCACCTCCTTCACGTCCAGGCTGAAGGGCTGCAGGATGCGCTGCGCCTGGTTGATGATGTCGCTGGCGTCCAGCCCGCGGTCGGCCACACGTTCGTGTTCGCCGAGCTGGTCCATCTCCACGTACAGCCGCACCAGGTGGCCGCCTTCGCGTGGCAGCACCATCAGCGTTCCATGGTCCTGGGAGCGCACGAAGGACTTCATGCGCCAATCGGGGAAGTCGGTGACGGCCAGCAGGTCGATCACGCCCCAGGCCTGGTGTGCCGCATCGCCGTGCAGCGCACCGCCGATGGCGCGGCGCACCGCCGAGCGGGCGCCATCACAGCCGATCACGTAGTTCGCGCGCACCTGCGTGGTCTGGCCTTCGCGCCCCGGGGCCGTGTGTTCCAGCGTCACGGTCACCGGGTGGCCGCCGGTGTTCGGGTCCACGGCCAGGTCCACCACCTTCAGGCCGTAGTCCGGCACCAGCCGGCTGGGCGCGTTGCGCATGATGTCCAGGAACATGTCGTGCACACGGGCCTGGTTGATCAGCACGTGCGGCATTTCGGAGATGCCATCGGGCACGTCCTGCACGCGGGCCACGCGGGTGAGCGGCGCATCGGCACCCGGGGCCCAGAACGTGGCCTCGTTGATCCACACGGCCTCGCGCTTGAACTTGTCGGCAAAGCCGAAGGCCTGGAACATCTCCATCGAGCGCACGCTGATGCCGTCGGCCTGGCCCTTTTCCATCGGGCCCAGCTTGGGCTCGACCACCAGCGTGCGGATCTGCGGCACCCGCGCCAGCTGCGCCGCCAGGCACAGCCCGGCCGGCCCGGTGCCGGCGATCAGCACGTCCACCGTGGCCGGCAGCGGGCTGCCCGGCACACGGTGGCCAGGTGCGGCGGGGAACACATCGGGGTCGCCCGGCTGGAAGCCGTGGAGGTGGTATTGCATGGGGTCTCCTGGCCGGCCGTGGTGCCGGCGCATGTCATCAGTATACTGACGATCAGCATGCAAACAATAGATGCACCCGAGAGCTGGTGCGCGGTGTGGGCTTGGCAGTGGTTTCGGGCGTTTCAGCCCAGCACGCCGGCTTCGCGCAGGGCCGCGATGTCCCCGTCGCGGTAGCCCAGTTCCTGCAGCAGGGCCTGCGTGTGTTCGCCCAGCGCCGGCGGGCCCTGGCGCAGCGGCAGGCGTTCGCCGTCCAGCGCCAGCGGCAGCAGCGCGGTGCGTGTGTCGATCGGGCGGCCGGCGCCGCTGGCATCGGCCGGCAGCGTCACCGGGGCCAGGCCGCCGGTGGCCAGCAGGTGCGGGTCGTCGAACAGGTCCTGCGGGCGTGTGATGGGCGCGTAGGGCAGGCCCACGGCCTCGAAGCGGCGCGCCAGCTCGGCGGCTGTGAAGGGCGCAAAACGTTCGCGCAGCAGCGGCACCATCCAGTCGCGCGCCTGCACGCGCAGGTTGTTGCTCTGCAGCCGCGGGTCGGCCTGCAGCTCGGGCCAGCCGAACTCGGTGCACAGCAGCGCCCACTGCGTGTCGCTCACCGCGGCCAGGAAGATCTGCTCGCCACCCTGCACGTCGAACACGTCGTACAGCCCCCAGGCCGAGATGCGGCTGGGCATGGGCGCAGCCGGCTGCCCGGTGACGGCGAACTGCATCATGTGCTGCGCCACCAGGAAGATGTTGTTCTCGAACAGCGCGCTCTGCACCTGCCGGCCCACGCCGGTGCGCTGGCGCTGGAACAGCGCGGCCAGCACGCCGATGGCGCCGAACATGCCGCCCATGATGTCGTTCACGCTGCTGCCGGCGCGCAGCGGCCGGCCTTCGGGCCCCGTCATGTAGGCCAGGCCGCCCATCATCTGCACCACCTCGTCCAGCGCCGTGCGGTGTTCGTAGGGGCCGGGCAGGAAGCCCTTGTGCGAGACGCAGATCAGCCGCGGGTTGAGCTTCTGCAGCGCGTCGGCGCCGAAGCCCAGCTTGTCCATGGTGCCGGCCTTGAAGTTCTCGCTGAACACGTCGGCGCCGGCCACCAGCTTGAGCACGATCTCGCGGCCACGCGGGTCCTTCACGTCCACCGCCAGGCTTTGTTTGTTGCGGTTGAACAGGCCGTAGAAGCCGGCGCCCGAGCCCAGCAGCCGGCGCGTGCTGTCGCCCGCCAGCGGCTCGACCTTGATGACCTCGGCGCCCAGGTCGGCCAGCACCAGGCCGCAGGTGGGGCCCATGACCATGTGGGTGAACTCGACGACGCGGATGCCCTTCAGGGGCAGATCTGGATCAGACATTCAGGAATCCCTTGGGCAACCCGGCTTCCGGGGTCATGCCGTAGATCGGCTCGCCAGGCAGGCCCTGGCGCAGCGGTTCGCGGGCGGCGATCAGGCGGGGCAGGTCCACGCCGGTGTGCACGCCCATGGCCTCGAACATGAAGACCAGGTCCTCGGTGACCACGTTGCCCGAGGCGCCGGGGGCGTAGGGGCAGCCACCCAGGCCGCCCAGGCTGGCGTCGAAGGTGCTCACACCCACGTCCCAGGCCGCGAGGCAGTTGGCCAGCCCCAGGCCACGGGTGTTGTGCAGGTGGGCCGCGCCGGCCAGGTCGCCGATCTCGCTGCGCAGCCGCGTGAACAGGCGCCGCACCTGCGCCGGGTGGGCCATGCCGGTGGTGTCCGACAGGCCGACCTCGTCCACGCCCGCCGCGGCCAGCTGGGCGGCCAGCCGCAGTACCTCGTCTTCGTCCACGCGGCCCTGCAGCGTGCAGCCGAAGGCGGTGGAGATGCCCA
>CAYTWU010000269.1:0-5241 GCA_964442175.1 uncultured Rubrivivax sp. | reverse complement strand
TGGCCCATGAACTCGGACACTTCAAGCGCCGCCACGTGCAAAAGCGCATGGCCATGATCTTCGGCGCCAGCCTGGCCGGGCTGGCTTTGCTGGGCTGGCTGGCGGGCCAAAGCGGCTTCTACGCCGGCCTGGGCGTGGCGCCCAACCTGGCCGCACCGAACGATGCGCTGGCACTGATCCTGTTCATGCTGGCACTGCCACCGTTCGGGTTCTTTGCCACGCCGTTGGGCGCGCAGCTGTCGCGCCGGCACGAGTTCGAGGCCGATGCCTACGCCTGCGCGCAGGCCAATGGCCGCGACCTGGCGAGTGCGCTGATCAAGCTGCACGAGGACAACGCGTCCACGCTGACCCCCGACCCCTGGTACGCCCGTTTCTACTACTCGCACCCGCCGGCGGTTGAACGCCTGGCCGCGCTGCCCACATGAAACCCGTGGCCCTGACCGAGACCGAAGTCGACGCCCGGCTGGCCGGTGGCTGGCAGCGTGTGGACGGCGCACTGCAGAAATCCTTCAGCTTCCCGGACTACCACCACACGCTGGCCTTCGTGAACGCCGTGGCCTGGATCGCGCACCGGGCCGACCACCACCCGGACCTGTCGGTGCACCACAACCGCTGCGTGGTGCGCTACCGCACCCACGACGCCGGTGGCATCAGCGAACGCGATTTCACGGCCACTGCGGCGGTGGACGCGCTGGGCGCGGCTTGAACATCGGCCTGGTCGTCGCGGCGCACGGGCGGCACCTGGTCGTCGAGTCGCCCGACCGGCAACGCCGGCTGTGCCACCTGCGCGGCAAGAAGAGCGAGGCCGTGGTCGGCGACCGCGCCCGCTGGGCCGCCACCGGCGACGAAGGGGTGGTCGAGGCGCTGGAGCCGCGGCGCAACCTGCTCTACCGCCAGGACGAGTGGCGCAGCAAGGCCTTTGCTGCCAACCTGGACCGCATCCTGATGCTGGTCTGCGGCGAGCCGATGTTCAGCGAGTCGCAGCTCACGCGGGCCCTGGTGGCCGCTGCGCAGGCCGGCATCGAGGTCGCGATCGGCCTGAACAAGGTGGACCTGCCGCAGGCCGAACTGGCCCGCCAGCGCCTGGCACCGTACCGCCGGATGGGCGTGGAAGTGCTGGAGCTGGCGCTGAAGACCCGGCCCGACGAGGCGCTGACGCTGCTCACCCCCTGGCTGGCGGGCCGCACGACCCTGGTGCTGGGCCCCAGCGGGGCCGGCAAGAGCACGCTGATCAACCGCATGGTGCCGGCGGCCGACGCGCAGGTGGGCGAGATCTCGATGGCCCTGGGCACCGGCCGCCACACGACCACCAGCACGCGCTGGTACTGGCTGGGCGACACGGCCGACGCCGGTGCCTTGATCGACTCCCCGGGCTTCCAGTCCTTCGGCCTGCACCATGTGCCGCCGGAAGACCTGGCGGCGCGCATGCCCGACCTGGCGCCTCACCTGGGCCAGTGCCGTTTCTACAACTGCACGCACCGCCACGAACCCGGCTGTGCACTGCGGGCAGCGCTGGAGCGCGGCGAGATCGACGCCAGCCGCTGGCGCCTGTACGGCGAGATCTACGACGAGCTGAGCGCGCCCAAATACTGAATGCTGGCGTTCAGCCGACCAGGTTGGCCAGGCTCAGCAGCGCCAGCAGCAGCAGCCACAGCAGCACCGAGCGCCAGACCAGCGCCACCACCGATTGCAGGTGCCCCAGCTGCGGCGGCGCGCCGGGTGTGGAACCGTCGGCGCTGGCGTGGTCGGTTTCCACACCGCTGGCAAAGGTCTTGGAGCGGTCGGGTGTCACGCCCGGGGCCGCCGTGCCGCCCAGTTGCACACCCACGGCACCGGCCGCGGCGGCCAGGATGATGCCCTCGTTGGCGTGGCGCCAGAGCTCGGCATCGCGCCGCCAGCCGGCCACGGCCTCCTCGAAGTTGCCGACCACCGCAAAGCCGAAGGCGGTGAGCCGGGCCGGCACATGGTCGATGCGGTTGAAGGCCAGCCGCGCCACGGCCAGCAGGCCCTCGTTGCCCACCGCATCCATCGCGCGGTGGCGGTAGCCCCAGTAGCGGCTGGCGAACTCCGCCATGCGGTAGAACACTGCGCCCAGCGGGCCCAGGCCAAAGGCTGCCAGCACCACGAACCAGAAGAAAACGCCGAACACGTGCCGGTGCGCGGCCAGCAACGAGTGTTCAATGACATGGCGCAACAGCTCGGTGCGCGGCAGTTCACTCGCGTCCAGGTGGCGCCACTCGGCCAGCAGGCGCCGCGCTTCGGCCTCGTCGCCACGGGTCAGGGCCTCGCGGATGTCGGTGAAGAAGTGGCTGAACTGGCGAAACCCCAGTGTCAGGTACAGCAGGCCCACGTTGAGGGCCAGCGCGGCAATCGCGCTGTACTGCAGCACAAACCACC
Organism: uncultured Rubrivivax sp.; assembly: GCA_964442175.1. Lineage (GTDB taxonomy): Bacteria > Pseudomonadota > Gammaproteobacteria > Burkholderiales > Burkholderiaceae_C > Rubrivivax. Next base: position 2,844 of record CAYTWU010000269.1, on the reverse strand, counting down.
ACAGACCGAACATCGCCAGCGACGGCACCACCACGCCCACGGTCCAGACGATCCACGCGTGGTGCGGTTTGCCGGCGTCAAAGTGACGGCCGGTCCATGCCACCCAGCCGCGCAGCAGGTGGTGCACCGGGTTGTCGCGCGGGAGGGGTTTGACCTGCTCGATCAGCAGCGCGAACAGGACCGCAAAGAAGCTCATCGCCCGCGATCTTACCGGCGTGCCCTTCAGCGGCTGAGGAAGCCGTAGAGGTTGCGCAGCATCGCGGCGGTGGCGCCCCAGATGAAGTACTCGCCACCCGGCCCGCGCCAGGGCATGGACAGGAACTGGCGTTGCTGGCCGTCGGCCTCCCAGACATGGCGCTGGTGGTGGGCCGGGTTCATCAGGAAGGCCAGCGGCACCTCGAAGGCCTCGGCCACCTCGAAGCTGTCCAGGGCCAGCGGCACGCCCGGCTGCACCAGCGCCACGACCGGCGTGACGACAAAGCTGGTCACCGTCGTGTAGGCGGGCAGCTGGCCGATCACCTCCACCTGCGAGGCCGGCAGGCCGACCTCCTCTTCGGCCTCGCGCAAGGCCGTGGCTGCCGCATCGGCGTCGTGTGGCTCGGCGCGCCCGCCCGGAAAGCTGATCTGGCCGGCGTGGTCACGCAGGTGCGCCGTGCGGCGGGTCAGCAGCACCTGCAGGCCATGTTCGCGTTGCACCAGCGGCACCAGCACCGAGGCGGCCGCCGGCGCGCGCGTGGCATTGAACCGTGCGCCGTCGCCCGGCCACTCCGGCGCCCAGCCGCGCGTGTCGGCCAGGTGGGCGCGGAGCCAGTCGGCCCGCAAGCGCTCCAGCGCCACGGCAGGCAGGTGGGCGTCCGTGCCGTGCACCGGCACGGCGCGGGGGTCGAGGATGCGGGGTGCGTTCATCGGGCTGAGGCCGGGATGCAAAAAGCCGCCCGTGGGCGGCTTTCTGTAGACCGGTGGTCGGTCAGGCCAGCTTCTCTTTGATGCGGGCCGACTTGCCGCTGCGCTCGCGCAGGAAGTACAGCTTGGCGCGCCGCACGTCGCCGCGGCGCTTGACTTCGATCTTCGAGATCAGCGGGCTGTAGAGCTGGAAGGTGCGCTCGACACCTTCGCCGCTGGAGACCTTGCGCACGATGAAGCTGCTGTTCAGGCCGCGGTTGCGCTTGGCGATGACCACGCCTTCGTAGGCCTGCACGCGCTTGCGGGTGCCTTCGACGACGTTGACGCTGACGATCACGGTGTCGCCGGGGGCGAAGGCCGGGATGGTCTTGTTCAGGCGAGCAATTTCTTCCTGCTCGAGGGTGGCGATCAGATCCAAGGGGGTTCTCCGAAGCGATCATGCCCGCCCGGTGAGGGATTCTTGGAGGGCGGCAGAGGATCGAAAAGCCTTTGATTATAGCCCAAGGCTGCGCAGGTACTGCTCATCCTGTTTCGAGAGCCGGCCAGCCGCCCGTGCCGCGGTGATCAGGTCCGGGCGCTGCCGGGCCGTGACGGCCAGCGACTGCTCGCGCCGCCAGCGCGCGATCTGCCCGTGGTGGCCCGACAGCAGCACCGGCGGCACCGGCACCGCCGTGCCATCGGCCAGCGGCAACTGCTCCGGCCGGCTGTAGTGCGGCCCTTCCAGCAGACCATCGGAAAAGCTGTCCTGCTCGTGCGACGGCGCCGTCAGCACACCCGGCTGCAGGCGCGCCACCGCGTCCAGCAACACCAGGGCGGCCAGTTCACCGCCGGACAGCACGTAGTCGCCCAGGCTGATCTGGTGCGTCACATGGCGGTCGATCACACGCTGGTCGATGCCCTCGTAGCGCCCGCACAGCAGCACCGCGCCCGGGCCGTCGGCCCAGCGCTGCACCTGGGCCTGGTCCAGCCGCTGCCCGGCGGGCGTGAAGTGCACCACGGCCGGCAGTTCGCCGCGGTCGGCGCGCACGGCGGCCAGCGCGGCCTCCAGCGGCTCGGCCAGCATCACCATGCCGGGGCCGCCGCCAAAGGGCCGGTCGTCCACGCGGCGGTAGGCATCGGTGGCGTGCTCGCGCAGCGGCCACAGGCGCACATCCACCTGGCCGGACTCGAAGGCCCGCCGGGTGATGCCCTGCGTCAGGTGCGGCGCAAACAGGTCCGGGAACAGCGTGACAACATCGAACCGCATCGCAGCAGGTCAGAAATCGAGCTGCCAGTCGACCTCGATGCGTTGCGCGGCGGTGTCGACGCGGTCGACGTAGGCGTCCACAAACGGGATCAGCACCGGTGGCTGCGACAGGTCGTCACCCTGGATGGACAACACACAATGCGGGCCGGTTTCGATCAGGCCCTCGACCTTGCCCAGCGCCACGCCGTCGCGGTTGAACACCGCCAGGCCGATCAGGTCGACCCAGTAGAACTCACCTTCGTCCGGTGTCGGGAAACTGGCGCGCGACACGAAGATGCGCGCCCCTTTCAAGGCCTCGGCCGCGGTGCGGTCGGGCAGTTCCTGCGCGGCGGCCACCACACCATCGCCTTGCTCCTTGGCGCGCACGATGTGCAGCATGGTGGGCAGGCTGACGCCGGGACGCGCCATCTCGGGCGGCTCGAGGAACCAGCGTTTGGAGGAAAACAGGGCCTGGGGATCGGCGGCAAAGGGTTTGACCTTGATGCCACCCTGGATGCCCCAGGCACCGATGACACGGCCGACCTCGACCGCATCGGCCGGACGCGACACCGGGGTGTCCAGCGCGTCCGGCGTGGGCTGCGCCGCGGGCACAGGGGCGCGCGCCACAGCCAGGGGGCTCAGACGGCGGCAGCGGCCGGCGTGGCAGCCTTGGCGTCGTTCACCAGGCGGGCCACGGTGGGCGACAGCTGGGCGCC
>CAYTWU010000268.1:0-5281 GCA_964442175.1 uncultured Rubrivivax sp. | reverse complement strand
CTTGCAGTTGGGAATGGTGGCCGCCACCAGGTGCGAGCTGCCGTCCTGGTGCTGCAGGCCCTCGCCACCGAGGGTGGTGCGGCCGGAGGTGGCGCCCAGCAGGAAGCCGCGGGCGCGCTGGTCGGCAGCGGCCCAGATCGCGTCGCCCACGCGCTGGAAGCCGAACATCGAGTAGTAGATGTAGAACGGCAGCATCGCCAGGCCGTGCACGCTGTAGCTGGTGGCCGCGGCCGTCCAGCTGGCCAGGGCGCCGGCTTCGCTGATGCCCTCTTCCAGGATCTGGCCGTCCTTGGCCTCGCGGTAGCTGAGCACCGAGCCGATGTCCTCGGGTTCGTACTGCTGGCCGGCACTGGCGTAGATGCCCACCTGCTTGAACAAATTGGCCATGCCGAAGGTGCGTGCTTCGTCGGCCACGATGGGCACCACCCGCGGGCCCAGCACCGGGTCTTTCAGCAGCGCGCCGAGCAGCCGCACAAAGGCCATCGTGGTGCTCATGGCCTTGCCATCGGCCTGCAGCGCAAAGGCGGCGATCTCGGCCAGCGCCGGCACCGGCAGCGCCGGGGCCTCGGCGCGGCGCGCCGGGATGGCGCCGCCCAGCGCCGCGCGGCGGGCGTGCAGGTACTGCAGTTCGGGGCTGTTGTCGGCCGGGCGGAAGAAGGCCAGGGACTCGGTCTGTTCGTCGCTCAGCGGCAGGCCGAAGCGGTTGCGGAAGGCCAGCAGGTCCTCGCGCTCCAGCTTCTTTTGCTGGTGCGTGGTCATGCGGCCCTGGCCCGATTGGCCCATGCCGTAGCCCTTCTTGGTCTGCGCCAGCACCACCACGGGCTGGCCGCGGTGGGCCCGCGCTGCGGCGTAGGCCGCGTGGATCTTCACCAGGTCGTGCCCGCCGCGCTTGAGGCGGTCGATCTGCTCGTCCGTCAGTCCCTGGGCCAACGCGGCCAGCTCCAGGTCCTGCCCGAAGAAGTGCTCGCGGTTGTAGCGCCCGTCCTTGGCGGCGAAGGTCTGGAACTGGCCGTCCACGGTGCGCGCAAAGGCCCGCTGCAGCGCGCCATCGTGGTCGCGTGCAAACAGGCCGTCCCAGTCGGAGCCCCAGACCAGCTTGATGACGTGCCAGCCGGCCCCGGCGAACAGCGCTTCCAGCTCGTCGACGATGCGGCCATTGCCCCGCACCGGCCCGTCGAGCCGCTGCAGGTTGCAGTTGATCACCCAGACCAGATTGTCCAGCCCTTCGCGCGCCGCCAGGGTCAGGGCCGACATGCTCTCCGGCTCGTCCATCTCACCGTCGCCGAACACGCCCCACACCGTGCGCGCCGCCGTTTGCGCCAGGCCGCGGTGCTGCAGGTAGCGCATGAAACGCGCCTGGTAGATGCTGCTGATCGGCCCGATGCCCATCGACCCGGTCGGGAACTGCCAGAAGCCCGGCATCAACCAGGGATGCGGGTAACTCGACAGCCCGGTGGCGCCGGCGCGCTGCGCACCGATCTCCTGCCGGTAGAACGACAGATCTGCTTCGGTCAAGCGGCCGTCCAGGAAGGCCCGCGCGTACACCCCGGGCGCCGAGTGCGGCTGGTAGAAAACCAGGTCCTGCGCGTGGAAGAAGTGGTTGAAGCCGACCTCGAACAGGTCTGCCGCGCTGGCATAACTCGCGATGTGGCCGCCCAGTTCACCGTAGGCCTGGTTGGCACGCACCACCATCGCGAGCGCATTCCAGCGCATCAACGAGGCCAGGCGCTCCTCGATCGCCAGATCCCCCGGGAACAGCGGCTGCTGCTCGGCCGGGATGGTGTTCACGTAGGGCGTGCCGCGCACCGGCTGCCAGCCGATGGCGGGGTCGCGGGCCAGGGTGCTGAGCGCGTCCATCAGCTGCCGCACGCGCGCCGGGCCGGCCTGGGCCAGCACGGCCTGCAGGGCCTCGCGCCATTCGGCGGTTTCGGTGGGGTCGGTGTCGGGCGACGTCGTGGGTTCTTGCATCGTTGCGACTGTACCCAGCCGCCGATGCGGTTCAATCCGGGGATGACCACGACCCTCTCTTCAACAGGCGCAGCGGCACTGGCCGCCGCCATCACCTTGGCCCAGGCCCATGAAACCCCGTGGCCGCGCGACCCGCTGGCCGCACCTGGCCCTGGGCAGCAACCCTTCGGTGTGCACCACGACGACCCGCCGCCCTGGAACCGCCTGCGGGGCCCGGTGCACACGCGCGGCCCGCAATCGGGCGTGGTGTGGCAACACGGGGTGGAGATTGCCGCCTGGGGCGAGCCCGACCGGGCCGACCTGACCTTCAGCGTGGCCAAGACCTGTCTGTGCCTGCTGGCCGGCGTGGCGCAACGCCAGGGCCTGCTGCCTGACGAAGATGCACCGGTGGCCGACCACCTGCCCGGCATCGGCTTCGACAGTGCCCACAACCGCGCGATCACCTGGGCCCAGCTGCTCACGCAGACCAGCGAGTGGGAGGGCGAATGCAGCGGCTTGCCCGACACCGTGGACCGCTGGCGCAAGGTGGCCAACGACCCGCGCCCGGCCGGTGGTCCCAAGGGTGGTGCGCGCCCGCTGCAGGCGCCCGGCACGTACTGGGAATACAACGACGTGCGCATCAACCAGCTGGCGCTGGCGCTGCTGCACCTGTTCCAGCGGCCACTGCCCGAGGTCTTCCTGCACGAGCTGTTGCGGCCCTTGGGCGGCGGGGAAGGTTTTGCCTGGCGTGGCTACGACGACGCCTTTGTCACGCTGGCCGACGGCCGCCAGGTGCAGACCGTGCCCGGTGGCACCCACTGGGGCGGCGGCATGTCCATCAGCGCACGCGACCAGGCGCGCCTGGGCCAGATGCTGCTGGACGGCGGCCGCGGCCTGGTGTCACGCGCGTGGATCGAACGCATGACCCAGCCGCTGGCCGCCGCGCCCTTCTACGGCCGCCTGGTCTGGCTCAACCGCGATGGACGCAGCTTCCCGGGGCTGTCACGGCAGGCGTATTTCATGCTGGGCGCGGGCGGCCACCACGTGGGCATCGATCCGGCGCTGGACGCCGTGCTGGTGCTGCGCTGGCTGGACGGCAGCGTGGCGCCCGCGGTGCTGAAGCTGCTGGCCGACGCCCTGGCCCCGGACTGAGCGCGGCTGCCGGTTTCGGGATGCCTGCCGTCCCGGCTGCGTGCTACCGTTTGCACATGTCCATGCCCCCTGATGCCCTGGCCCGTGTGCGCCCGCTGATCGAGTTGCCTGCGCTGGCCCAACGTGCCGCCGAACTGCTGGTGACGCCGCAGACACGCCTGCCACTCACCGCCACCGAAGCCGCCCACGTGGTGGCCCAGATGGGCGTGGTGCAGTTCCCGCCGGGTGCGACGCTGATCCGCGAGGGCGATGACCAGCGCACCGGCCATTTGCTGCTGCTGCTCGAAGGCGAGGTGCAGGTGGACACCGGCGAGGTGCCGATCTCGGTGCTGGGCGTGGGCAACATCATCGGCGAGATGTCCCTGATCGACGGGGCCCCGCGTTCGGCCCAGTGCACAGCCCTGGGCCCGGTGCTGGCCGCGGGCTTGTCGCGCCGGGGGCTGGAGCAGTTGATCGAAGAACAACCCCGTGCCGCCGCCAAGCTGGTGACCGGCCTGGCGCAGCGCCTGGCCGACCGGCTGCGTGCGCTGGGGCAGCAGGTGCAGATGCTGCGGCAGATTGGCACGCACTGACCTCACCCGACCAGAAAGGCAAAAAGGCCACGTGCTCTCACACGTGGCCTTCTGCTTTTTGGTGCGGCTGGCAGGAATCGAACCCACGACCCCTTGGTTCGTAGCCAAGTACTCTATCCAGCTGAGCTACAGCCGCGAAGCCTTGCACTATAGCAGGTTTTCCGGCACCTGCCCAGGCACGCTGAAAAAGTCTCAGGCGTCCAGCTCGGCTGCCGCGCGGTCGCAGGCACTGGCGCGGGCGTCATCGGCCTCCCCGCGCGCCAGCGCGGCCAGCCGCCGCCAGGCCCCACGGCGCACGTCGGCCGGCAGGTCGGTGGACCGCGCGGCCTGCTCCAGCACCAGGCGGGCCTTGCCCCAGAGCTGGCGCTCGGCAAAGGCAGCACCGACCGCCGCCAGCACCGCCGGCTCGTGGCCGAAGGTCTGCGCCGCCGATTCCAGGCGCGGCAGCCAGTCGGTGCCGATGCCGGCGCTGCAGCGCATCAGCGCCAGCGCCACCGCTTCGCGGTCCTCGGGTTCCAGCGTGGCCAGGCGCTCCCAGAACGGCAGCAACCAGCCCCGGCCCTCGTCGGCCACACCCAGCCGGGCTGCCTGTTCGGCGGCACGCGCCACCACCTGCGGGTCACGCCGGTCGCTGGCGTCCAGGCGCTGCCACAGGCGCCTGAGCTGTTCGGCATCGTGCACACCACGCAAGGCCTCGGCCGCGAGGGAGCGCAGCAGGCCCTTGGCCACGGCCGGCGAGAAGGCCTGGTGGTTGGCGAGCAGCCGCGCGGTGTGCAAGGCCTCCAGCGGCGCCCGCGCCAGCCGGGCGGCACGCAGCTTCAGGCGCAGGGCCTGGGTGCGGCGTGCCACACCCGGCGCCAGTTCGGCCAGCAGGCCGTTGGCGCGTGCGCCGTCGCGGTCCTCCAGGGCCCATTCCACCGCCGCCAGGCGCGCGCCGTCGTCGGCGCGGCGCACACCGCCGGTCTCGCGCAGCAAGGCGTTCAAGCGCTCCAGCTGTTCGTCGCGCCGTGGGCGGTCGGCCAGGCGGTGCAGGCTGCCGGCGGCCAGCACATGGGCCAGCACCGCGTATTCACGGTCGGTGCCGGCGCCATCGGCGTGCAGGTCCAGCGCCTTGCGGGCGGCCTTGTGTGCGCGGCTGTAGCGTGCGCTGAAGTACTCGGCCAGCGCCTCGCGCAGCGCGGCCTGGGCGGCACGCTCGCGGCGCAGCGCCCGCCACTCGGCGGCCCGCTGCGGCAGCGTGAGCAGGGTCATCATGGCCTGGGCTGCAAACAGGGCCACGCCGCCAAACACCAGCAGCGCGAGCACGGCCAGGTTCAGCGACAGGTCGGCACGCCAGCCATTCCAGAAGATGCTGACCAGGCCATCGTTGTGGCCGAAGGTGGCGGCCGCCACCACGGCCACGGTGGCCAGCAGCACGAGCCAGATGACGTTGCGCATCGGAGGCCCGGCCTTCAGCGGCCCGTGGTGGCCGCCGCGATGGCGGCCAGCGTGGCGTCTGGCCGCGGCACGGTGACCAGGCGGGCCTGGTCCATCACCTGGCGCATCAGCTCAGCCGCCGATTGCACCGGGCGTGCACTGCGGTCGAAGTAGCGGTCGAGCGCGGCCCGGGC
>CAYTWU010000267.1:0-5286 GCA_964442175.1 uncultured Rubrivivax sp. | reverse complement strand
TAGCTCACGCCGTGCGTGCCGCCGGTACCGCGCTTGAAGCCGATCACACGCTCCACCGTCGTCACGTGGCGGAAGCGCCAGAGCCGGAAGGCGTCTTCCAGGTCGGTCAGCTCTTCGCCCAGCTGGTACAGGTCCCAGTGTTTCTGCGGCTCGCGGTAGGCCACCAGCCAGGCGGCCTCGACCTCGGCGCTGGCGCTGTAGGGCGTGGTCCAGTCGCGCTCGGTGTGGCTGGTGGGCACCGGCAGGCCGCGGCGCGCCATCAGGCGCAGGGCTTCGTCGTACAGCGAGGGCGCGCGCCAGGCCGCTTCCACCTGCGCCAGACGGTTCGGCGCGTGGCGGTGGGGCTGCAGCATCGCGGCGTTTTTGTTGCCCATGCTGAACTCGATGCAGCGGTACTGCCAGCTCTGGAAGCCGCTGCTCTGCGCCAGCCAGGGGCGGATGGCGCTGTACTCCGGCGGCGTCATCGTCGCCAGCACGTCCCAGGCGTGCACCAGCTGTTCCATGATCTTGCTCACACGCGCCAGCATCTTGAAGGCGGCGGGCAGCTCATCCCTGGCGATGTGCGCGATGGCCGCGTGCAGCTCGTGCAGCATCAGCTTCATCCAAAGCTCGCTGGTCTGGTGCTGCACGATGAACAACATCTCGTCGTGCGCGGGCGAAAGCGGGTGCTGCGCTTCCAGCACCTGGTCCAGGTGCAGGTAGTCGCCGTAGGCCATGTCGGCGCTGAAGTCGAGCTGGGCGCCGTGGTGGTCTGTGGGCGCAGGCGCGCCGTGGCCCATCGGGCAGCTGGGTTGCTCGTTCATGTCACCGCCGCACGCTGGTTGAAACGTTCTTCGCGCCACTCGCCGCTTTGCAGAACCTGGCGCAGGTGTTCGGCCGCGTCCCACACGTCCACAAAGCGCAAATACAGCGGCGTGAAGCCGAAGCGCAGGATGTCCGGCGCTCTGAAGTCCCCGATCACACCGCGTGCGATCAGCGCCTGCATCACCGGGTAACCCATGCTCTGGTGCGCAAAACAGACCTGGCTGCCGCGCAGCGCGTCGTCGGCGGGGGAGGCGAGGCTCAGCTCCGGGCAGCGCGCCTGCACGATCTGCGCAAAGGTCCGCGTCAGCGCCAGCGATTTGGCCCGCAGCGCGGCCATGCCACCCAGCGGCTCGGCGGCCAGCACGGTGTCGACGCCACATTCCAGCGCCGCCATTGACAGCAGCGCCGGTGTGCCGCACAGGTAGCGTGCAATGCCGGGCGCGGGTTTGTAGTCGGGCGTGAATTCAAACGGCGCGGCATGGCCCATCCAGCCGCTCAGCGGCTGCCAGAAACGATCCGCATGGCGCGGATTCGCCCACACAAAGGCCGGGGCGCCTGGCCCGCCGTTGAGGTACTTGTAGCCGCAGCCGATGGCGAAGTCGGCGCCCGCGCCGGCCAGGTCCACCGGCACGGCACCGGCGCTGTGCGCCAGGTCCCAGACCGTCAGCGCACCGGCGCGGTGGGCGGCAGCGGTGACCGCGGCCATGTCGTGCATGCGGCCGGTGCGGTAGTTCACGTGCGTCAGCATCAGCACGGCCGTCTGTTCACCATGAGGCTCGTTCAGCAGGCCGGGCAGTTCGTCGGGCTCGGCCAGCACCAGCGTGCAGCCATGCTGGCGCGCCAGGGATTCCGCGATGTACAGATCGGTCGGGAAGTTGCTGCGCTCCGAGAGGATCACCGTGCGCTGGGGGTCGTCGGCCTTGGCGATGGCGAGCGCGGCGCTCAGCACCTTGAACAGGTTGACCGAGGTCGAATCGGCCACCACCAGCTCGCCAGCGCCCACGCCCACCAGGCGCGCGATCTTGTCGCCGATGCGCTGCGGCAGCGTGATCCAGCCCGCGCTGTTCCAGCTGCGGATCAGGCCGGTGCCCCATTCGTCGGTCACCACCTGCTGCACACGTGCGGCCGTGGCGCGTGGCAGCACGCCCAGCGAGTTGCCGTCCAGGTAGATCACACCTTCGGGCAGGCTGAACTGGTCGCGCAGCGGCGCCAGCGTGTCCAGCGCGTCCAGCGCCTGGGCTTCTTCTCTTGAGCGCATCAAAGCTCCCGCAGGATGGCGCGCACCGGGCTGGCGTCGGCCGTGGTCAGTTTCAGGGGCAGGGCGATCAGCTCGTAATCGCCCTCGGGCACACCGTCGAGCACCAGGTTCTCCAGCACGCGCAGGCCGCGGCGGCGGATGACCTGGTGGCTGCTCAGCGCCTTGCTGTCGGCCGGGTCGATGCTGGCGGTGTCGATGCCGATGAGGGTGACGCCCCGGTCCGCCAGGCGCTCCACGGTGTCGGGGTGGTAGGCGGCGAGGTCCGGGTCCCAGCGGTCCACCGGGGCCTGTGCATAGGTGCGCACCAGCACCCGCGGCGGCAGGCCCTCCAGCGCGTGGGCCAGGTGCTCCCACAGCACCAGCGGGCCGCGCGCCACGGCGTGGATCACGCGGCAAGGGCCCAGGTAAGGCGCCAGGTCCACGGCGCCGATGGCTGCGCCTTCGAGGTCGTAGTGCAGCGGGGCGTCGGCGTGGGCACCGGTGTGGGGCGAGAGCGTCAGCGTGCTCACGTTCACGGGGCATTCCGGGCCCATGGTCCAGGTCCAGCGGCGATCGAACGGTGCATCGCCGGGGAACACGGGCGAGCCCGCGTGCACCGGCGGCGAGATGTCCCAGAGCATGGTCATGGGCGCATCGTATCGGCCCTGGAATTACTTGACAACTAAAGTATTCGGCCAAAGAATGACCGGCATCCGATCCCCGGGGAGGCCCCACGCATGACCGCCCACGTCGACACTTTTGCCCGCGACCGCCTGCCGCCCCCCGAGCTGCTGCCGGAGTTGTTGTTCGACGGCCCCGGCCTGCAGTTCCCGGCCCAGCTGAACTGCGCCACCGCGCTGCTGGATAGCCGCATCGCGGCCGGTGATGGTGATCGGCTGTGCATCCAGGGTGAGAACATCCGTTGGACCTACCAGGATCTGCAACGCCACGCCAACCGCATCGCCCACGTGCTGGTGCAGGACCTCGGCCTGGTGCCCGGCAACCGCGTGCTGCTGCGCGGCGCCAACTCGCCGATGATGGCGGCCTGCTGGTTCGGCGTGGTCAAGGCCGGTGGCATCGCGGTGGGCACGATGCCGCTGCTGCGGGCGCGTGAGCTGGTGCCCATCATCGAGAAGGCCGAGGTCACGCACGCGCTGTGCGACAGCCGCCTGATGGACGAGATGGCCCTGGCCGCACTGCAGTGCCCCACGCTGCGCCACACGCTCAGCTTCGTCGGCGGCACGCTGGAAGCGGCGATGGCGGGCAAGCCCGACACCTTCACCGACGTGCCCACCGCGGCCGACGACACGGTGTTGATCGCTTTCACCTCGGGCACCACCGGCGTGCCCAAGGGCACCATGCACTTCCACCGCGACGTGATGGCCGCCTGCGCCTGCTGGCCGCCGCATGTGCTGCGGCCGGTGGCCGACGATGTCTTCATCGGCAGCCCGCCGCTGGCCTTCACCTTCGGGCTGGGCGGTTTGCTGCTGTTCCCGATGAGCGTGGGCGCCAGCACCGTGCTGATCGAAAAAGCCACGCCCGATGTGCTGCTGCAGGCGATTGCCAGGTACCGCGCCACCGTGTGTTTCACCGCACCCACCAGCTACCGTGCGATGGCGGCGAACGTCGGCGAACACGACCTGTCTTCCCTGCGCAAATGTGTCTCGGCCGGCGAGGCCCTGCCCGCTGCCACGCGGGGGCTGTGGCAAGAGGCCACGGGCATCCGCATCATCGACGGCATCGGCTCCACCGAGATGCTGCACATCTTCATCTCGGCCGACGAAGAGCACGCCCGCCCCGGCGCCACCGGCGTGCCGGTGCCGGGTTACGTGGCCGCGGTCCTGGACGACGAGGGCCAGCCCGTGCCGCCGGGCACCGTGGGCAAGCTCGCGGTGAAGGGCCCCACCGGCTGCAAGTACCTGGCCGATGAACGCCAGACCACCTACGTGCGCCACGGCTGGAACTACACCGGCGACGCCTACCTGGTGGACGAGGCCGGCCACTACGTGTACCAGGCGCGCACCGACGACATGATCATCTCCGGCGGCTACAACATCGCCGGGCCCGAGGTGGAGGGCGCGCTGCTGCTGCACCCGGCCGTGGCCGAGTGTGGTGTGGTCGGCGAGCCGGATGCCGAGCGCGGCCAGATCGTCAAGGCCTTCGTGGTGCTGCGGCCCGGGCACGTGGCCGATGCCGCGATGGTCAAGACCCTGCAGGATTTTGTGAAACAGACCGTGGCGCCCTACAAGTACCCGCGCGCCATCGAGTTCCGCACCCAGCTGCCGCGCACCGAGACGGGCAAGCTGCAGCGCTTCAAGCTCAGAACGGAGACAACCACATGAAGATCCTGCAACCCGCCGGCTGGGCGCCACCCAAGGGTTATGCCAATGGCGTGGCCGCCCAGGGCGAGTGGGTGGTGCTGGCCGGCCAGATCGGCTGGAACGCCGCTTGCCAGTTCGAGAGCGACGACCTGGTGGCCCAGGTCGGCCAGGCCCTGGCCAACGTGAAGGCCCTGCTGGCCGAGGCCGGCTGCGGCCCCGAGCACATGGTGCGCATGACCTGGTACCTGCTGGACAAACGCGAGTACCTGGCCCGCGGCAAGGAGATCGGCGCCGTCTACCGCGAGGTGCTGGGCCGTGAATACGGCGTGGCAATGACGGCGGTGCAGGTGGCCGGCCTGATCGAAGACCGGGCCAAGGTGGAGATCGAGGTCACGGCCGTCAAGCCGCTGGCCTGATCAGCGACGACCGTCAGCCCGCCGGCTCCAGCTCCGCGCCCGCCTCCTGCGCCAGCGAACGTGCCGCACGCCGGCGCACCACCCACAGGTACACGCCGCTGCCCAGCACGACGATGGTGACGATGTCCAGCAGCGCCCACAGGATCTGCATCGGCCGGCCGCCATAGTCGCCAAAGTGCAGCGGCTGCGAGACCAGCAGCGCGGTGATGTACCAGGGCACCGGCGGCGCCGCCGTCACCTCGGCGGTGCGCGCGTCCACCAGCACGGGCTGCAGCAGGCGCGAGGTCATCGGCGTGTCGCCCTTGAAAAAATACGTGATGTGGTGCGGGCTGGAAAACGCCGTGCCCGGCATCGCCGCGAACGACAGCGTGTGGCCCGGCACCTGTGCCAGCGCCGCGTCATGGCTGCGCTGCACCGGCGCCAGCGCCTGCGGCGGCACCGGCGGCTGGCCCTGGTAGGGCGCCAGCAGCGTGGTCAGCACCTCGTGCTGCCAGGCCTTGAAGAGCAG
>CAYTWU010000266.1:0-5286 GCA_964442175.1 uncultured Rubrivivax sp. | reverse complement strand
GCAGCAGCAGGTAGAAGCCGATCACGGTGGGCGGCAGCACCAGCGGCATCGCCACCAGGCTGGCCCAGAATGGCTTCAGCGGCGAGCGGCTGCGCGCCAGCCACCACGCCAGCGGCGTGCCCAGCCCCAGCAGCAGCACCGTGGTGGTGGCCGCGAGTTCGGCCGTCAGCCGGATGGTGGCCCAGTCGGCCGCGTTCATCGGTAGCCGTGGGCCTGGATCAGCGCGCGCGCCGGCGCTGTCTTCAGGTAGGCCAGCAGTGCCGCCGCTGCAGGGTTGTCGGCGCCGGCTTTCAGGAGCACGGCGTCCTGGCGGATCTCGCTGTGCATCTCGGATGGTACACGCCACATCGAGCCCTTGGCCACCTGACCCGGCACAGCGACCTGCGACAACGCGACAAAACCCAGCTCGGCATTGCCCGTGGCGACGAACTGGAAGGCCTGCGCAATGCTTTCCCCGGTGACCAGCCGCGGGGCCAGGGTCTGCGCCAGGCCCCGGGCCTGCAGCACCTGCATCGCTGCCGCGCCATAAGGGGCCACCTTGGGGTTGGCGATGGCCAGGTGCCGCCAGGTGGACGCGCCAAGCACGGCGCCTTGTGCATCCACCAGGCCCGGCGTGGCGCTCCACAGCACCAACTGGCCGATGGCGTAGGTGAACGCGGTGCCGGCCACGGCGTGGCCTTCGTTCACCAGGCGGCGCGGGGTTTCATCGTCGGCCGACAGCAGCACGTCAAACGGCGCGCCCTGGACGACCTGTGTGTAGAACTTGCCCGTGGCCCCGGACGACAGCTTCAGCGTGTGGCCGGTGGCTGCCGTGAATTCCGCAGCGATGCGGGCCAACGGAGCGGCGAAGTTGGCGGCGACAGCGACTGTGGCTTCAGCTGCGTCAACGGCCGGCAACACGGCTGCAGTGAACAGTGCGGCGGCGGCGCGCGCCAGGGTTTCAGAAGGCATCGGACCAATATAACGCCCACCGGTCAGCCGCTGATCAGTCGCCGGCCGCAGGGCCTGGCACCGGCTGCACCACGGCACCGTTGACCCGCACCTCGCCGTTGACCACCTCGATCAGGATGGCGCCGTACCGCGCCTGCCAGAGGTAGCGCAGCACACCGGCGCTGGCCAGTGGCAGATCGGCTTGCGGACTGGCAGGCCGCAGCAGGACCTCGGGCAACAACGGCGCGTTCATCGCTGGACCTGCGCGGGGCTCAGAACCAGGACCACACGCGCCACAACCAATCGGGCACGCGGCTGACCTTGGGGTGGTAATGTTGGCGCAGGGCGTGTCGCATGGCAGCTCCGATCTGAATACTGTATGAACATACAGTCTATGCCGGATGCGACCGCTGATCAAGCCCGTGGCGGCTGCACCCACCACAACGCGGCAAACGCCGCCAGGCCCAGCCCCGCGCAGACCCACAGCGCCGCGGCACCCCACCACTGCAGGAACAGCCCGAAGACCACCGGCGCCGCGGCCGTGGCCAGCCGCGCCGGCAACATCATCCAGCCCTGGCGCGCGCCGTAGCCGGCCGAGCCGAACAACACCAGCGGCAGGCTGCCCTTGGCGATGGTGAGGATGCCGTTGCCCACGCCGTGCAGCAGCGCAAACGGCGCGGCCACCGCGCCGCCCAGCGTCAGCAGCGCTGCCGCGCCCAGCGGATGCGCCAGCGTGGCCGTGCGTGCGGAGAACAACGGGTGCAGCCGCCGCAGCCAGCCGAACTCCAGCAGCCGACCCGCCACCTGGGCCGGCCCCACCAGCGCCCCGATGCCCACGGCAGCCGCCAGCGACAGGCCCTGTGCCTGCAGCAGCGTGGGCAGGTGCGCCGCCATCGCGGTGCTGGTGAACCAGGTGGCGGCAAACACAAACCCCAGGAGCACGGACACGCGCGTGGGGTTCGACAGCGGTGGCGGCTCGGGCGTCGGCGCACTGGGCGGCGAGCCTGCGCCGGACACCGGGGCTTGCGCCGGCAGCCACAGGTTCAGCGGCAGCCCCAGCACCCCGTGCAGGCCGGCCCAGGCCAGGCAGGCGCCGCGCCAGCCGAACTGCGCCTCGAACAAGCTGCTCAGCGGCCAGCCCACCGTGCTGGCAAAGCCCGCCAGCAGCGTGATGCCGGTGATGGCGTTGCGTGCGTCCTGCCGGTACAGGCGCACCAGGCTGGCAAACGCGGCTTCGTACAGGCCGCTGCCCATGCCCACGCCGATCAGCGCCCAGGCGGCGAACAGGCCCCAAGGGCCCTGCACCTGCGACAGGGCCAGCAGGCCGGCGGCGAAAAGGCCGCTGGTGACGGGCAGCACGCGGTGCCCACCCCAGCGGTCGATGGCCCGCCCGGCCAGCGGGCCCAGCAGCGCCGAGACCACCAGCGCCAACGAAAAGGCGGCAAACACCGTGGGCACGGCCAGGCCCAACTCACGTGCGATGGGCACCGCCAGCATCGCCGGCAGGTAGTACGACGACGCCCAGGCCAGCGTCTGGGCCGTGCCCAGGGTGCCGACGACGCGCCAGCGCGCGGCCAAGGCTGGGCTCTCAGCCCGGCACGGCCGTGCCACCGCCGAGCACGCGGTACAGCAGCAAGGCGTTCTGGCGCTCGGCCAGTTCCAACTGCACCACGGCTTGCCGTGCGGCCAGCGCGGAGCGCTCGGCATCCAGCCGGTCCGGCAGGCTGGCGGCGCCGCCGGCCAAGAGCCGCTCCACCACGGCCAGGCGGCGGCTTTCGGCATCGGCCTGGGCGCGCTGGGCCTGGAGTTGCGCGCCCAGCGTGGCACGTGCCGCCAGCGCATCGGCCACCTCGCGGAAGGCGCTCTGGATCGCCTTTTCGTACTGCGCCACCGCGATGTCGCGGCCGGCCTGCGCCGAGGCCAGGTTGGCCTGGTTGCGGCCGGCGTCGAACAGGGGCTGCAGCAGCTGCGGCGCAAAACTCCAGGCGACGTTGTCGAACAGGCCCGACAGCTGGTTGCTGGCCGCACCCGCGCTGGCGGTGAGCGAGATGCGCGGGAAAAACGCGGCCCGCGCCGCGCCGATGTTGGCGTTGGCCGCGATCAGCGCCTGCTCGGCCTGCCGCACGTCGGGGCGCTGCAACAGCACGTCCGATGGCAGGCCGGCCGGCAGGTCGGCAAAGCGGTGCTGGCCCAGCGCACGCGGCGCCGGCAGGTCGGCCGGCAGCGGGCTGCCGACCAGCAGCACCATCGCGTTCAGGTGCTGGGCGCGCTGCCGCTCCAGCGCCAGTGCCGACGCGCGGGCGCCGGCCACCAGCGATTCAGTGGCGCGCAGCTCGGGCTCGCCGGCCGCACCACCTTCGAATTTGATGCGCACCAGCTTCAGCGAGCCTTCGCGCGACGCCAGCACCTGGCCGGTGACGGCGATCAACTCGTCGTCGGCGCGCAGCGCGAGTTCGGTGTCCACCACGGCGGCGATCAGGCTCAGCTCCACCGCACGGCGGCCTTCGTCGCTGGCCAATACGCGCGCCGCGGCGGCGTCGCCCAGGCTCTTCACACGCCCGAACAGGTCCAGCTCGAAGCTGCTGAGCTGCAGGCCGGCGCTGTAGCTGCTTTCCGCGCTGTTGCGGCTGGCGGCCACGCCGACGCCGACGTTGGGCAGGCGGTCGGCCTGCTGCACACCCAGTGCGGCGCGGGCCTGTTCGACGTTGAGCAGCGCCACGCGCAGGTCGCGGTTGTTCTTCAGCGCCAGGTCCACCAGGGCCTGCGCGCGGGCATCGGTGACAAAGCTGCGCCAGGGCAGCGCCGGGGCGGCCGTGCCCGACGTCGCCGCGGGTGCCGGGAACTGGGTGTCCACCGGCGCGGCGGGGCGTTCATAGGCCGGCGTCATCGCGCAGCCGCTCAAGGCGGCCACCAGGGCCAGCAGGATGGCGGGCTGTTTCATCGGTCCTCCCGCGGGGCGTTCTGGTTCAGGTTCTCGGTTTCGTGCCGGTCGTGCATCACCTGCCGTGGGCTGGGCGGGAACAGCTTGCGCACGACGACGAAGAAGATCGGCACAAAAAACACCGACAACACCACCGCCGTGACCATGCCACCGATCACGCCGGTGCCGATGGCGCGCTGGCTGGCCGAACCGGCCCCGCTGGCCAGGAACAGCGGCAGCACGCCCAAGATGAAGGCCATCGAGGTCATCACGATGGGCCGGAAGCGCAGCCGGGCCGCCTCCAGCGCCGCATCGAAGGCGCTCTTGCCCTGCGCCTGCAGGTCCTTCGCAAACTCGATGATCAGGATCGCGTTTTTGGCCGACAGGCCGATGATGGTGATCAGGCCGACTTGGAAGTAGACGTCGTTCGACATCCCGCGCCCCAGCGTGGCCAGCACCACACCCAGCACGCCCAGCGGCACGACCAGGATGACCGCCAGCGGGATGGCCCAGCTTTCGTACAGCGCCGCCAGGCACAGGAACACTGCCAGGATCGCGAAGCCGTAGAGCATCAGCGCCTGCGAGCCGGCGAGTTTTTCTTCGCGGCTGATGCCCGTCCACTCGTAGCCGAAGCCGGCCGGTAGCTGCGCTGCCAGGCGTTCCATCTCGGCCATCGCGTCACCCGTGCTCAGGCCTGGCGCGGCGCTGCCGCCGATGCGCATGGCCGGGTAGCCGTTGTAGCGCACGGTCTGCATCGCACCGGTGACCCACTGGGTGGTGGCAAAGGCCGACAGCGGCACCGGCTGGCCCTTGCCATTGGGGGCGTTCAGCCTCAGCAGGTCTTCCGGCTGCATGCGCGCCGGGGCATCGGCCTGCACCACTACACGTTGCAGGCGGCCGCGGCTGGGGAAATCGTTCACGTAGGACGAACCCAGCGCCGTGGAGATGGTGGCGTTGATGGCGTCAAAGCCCACGCCGAGCGCGGCCGCTTTTTCGCGGTCGATCTCGATGTGCAGCTGCGGTGCGTCTTCCAGTCCGTCGGGCCGCACCTGGGCCAGCACCTTGCTTTGTGATGCCATGCCCAGCAGCTGGTTGCGGGCGGCCACCAGCGCCTCGTGGCCCTGGCCGGCACGGTCCTGCAGCCGGAAGTTGAAGCCGGAGGCCTGGCCCAGCTCGGGGATGGGCGGGGGGCTCAACGGGAAGATGAAGGCATCGCGAATGCCCATCAGCGCGCCAAAGGCACGGCCGGCCAGCGCCTGGGCCGAGTTTTCGGGGTTCGGGCGCTGGTCCCAATCCTTCAGCGTCACGAAGGCGAGCGCGGCGTTCTGGCCCTGGCCGCTGAAGCTGAAGCCCAGCACGCCGACCATGCTCTCCACCTCGGGCTGCTTGAGCATGAAACCTTCCACCTGCTCCATCACGTTGCGCGCACGTTCCTG
>CAYTWU010000265.1:0-5305 GCA_964442175.1 uncultured Rubrivivax sp. | reverse complement strand
GCGAGTTCAGCCCGGCGCACGCCGCCAAGGTGTGCGGCGGGAAGGAGGCGGACATCGTGCAGGCGGCGCGCTGGTTTGCGCAGCAGACCCCCACGCTGTCGCTGTGGTGCCAGGGCCTGAACCAGAGCAGCAGCGGCACCGACAAGAACACCACGCTGCTGAACCTGCACCTGGCCACCGGCCAGATCGGAAAACCCGGCGCCGGGCCGCTGAGCCTGACCGGCCAGCCCAACGCCATGGGCGGGCGCGAGGTGGGTGGTCTGGCCAACCTGCTGAGCGCGCACCGCGACCTGGCCAACCCCGAACACCGCGCGGAAGTGGCGGCGCTCTGGGGTGTGGCCGATGTGCCGGCCAAGCCCGGCAAGACCGCGGTCGAGATGTTCCAGGCCGCGGCCGACGGCGAGATCAAGGCGCTGTGGATAGCCTGCACCAACCCCGCGCAATCCATGCCCGACCAGGCCCTGGTGCAGCGCGCGCTGCAGCGCTGCGAGTTCGTGGTCGTGCAGGAGGCTTACACCACCGCCGCCACCGTGGCCTTTGCCGACGTGCTGTTGCCGGCCGCGAGTTGGGGCGAAAAAGAGGGCACGGTGACGAACAGCGAACGCCGCATCAGCCGCGTGCGCGCCGCCGTGCCGGCCCCCGGCCAGGCGCGGGCCGATTGGCAGATCGCCGTCGATGTGGCGCAGCGGCTGGAACGCCGGCTGCCGTCGCGCCGTGTGCCCGGCGCCGCCAGCTCGATGTTCGCCTGGGCCGACGCCGAAGCGCTGTGGAACGAACACCGCGAAAGCACCCGCGGCCGAGACCTGGACATCACCGGCATGGACTGGGCCGGCCTGGTGCAGCCGCAGCAATGGCCGCTGCCGGCCGGTGCGGCGACGGGCGCCGCACGCCTGTTCAGCGACGGCGTGTTTGCCACGCCCGACGGCCGCGCACGGTTTCATGCCCCGGCCTGGCGGCCCACGGCCGAACAACGCGACGCGCACTACCCGGTGTCGCTGACCACCGGCCGCTGGCGCGACCAGTGGCATGGCAGCACCCGCACCGGCACGCTGGCGCGGCTGCAGGACCATGGCGGCGAACCCGCGGTCGAGCTGCACCCGCAGGAGTTGACGCGCCGCCACTGGACGCCCGGCACCCTGGTGCGCGTGAAGTCGCGCCGCGGCGCCATCGTGCTGCCGGTGCGGCCCAGCGAGAGCGTCGCGCCGGCGCAGGCCTTCATCGCGATGCACGCGCCGCTGGTGAACCAGCTGCTGGGCTCGGCACGCTGCCCGCAGTCGCAGCAGCCGGAGCTGAAACACAGCGCCGTGCGGGTCGATGGCGTGTCCTTGCCCTGGCAGCTGGCCGCGGCGGCGTGGTTGCCCGCGGCTGAGGCGCTGGCGGTGCAGCAGCGCCTGCAGCCGCTGCTGGCGGCCTGCAGCTACGCACACATCCGCCCCATCGGGCGCGAACCCGAGGGCCCGGTCGGCCTGGTGCTGCACCTGGCCCACACCACACCGGCGCTGGCGCCGGAAGCGGTGGCCGAGGCCCTGGGCCTGGCCGACGGCGCCGTGCTGCGTTACGACGACCCGCGCCATGCCATCCAGCGGCGGGTGCGCGTGGGCGCAGACGGCCGCTTGCAAGGTTTTCTCTACAGCGGCGACACGGCCGCGGCCGGCTGGCTGCTGGACTGGCTGCAGCAGGGCCAGCCTGTCGGTGGCCTGGCGCGTGCACTGCTGGCGGGCGGCGCCCAGCCGCCGGTCGCACGCCCTTCGGCCGGCCGAGCGGTCTGCAGCTGCCACGGCGTCGGTGAAACCGCGATCGCCGAGGTGTTGCGCGCGGCGCCCGAGGGCAGCGAATCGGCCCGCCTGGCGCACCTGCAGAACACGCTGGCCTGTGGCACGTCCTGCGGGTCCTGCCTGCCCAGCCTGAAGGCGCTGGTGCGCCAGATCCAACCGGTGGTGATCGCATGAACCTCCCGACTGTCACGCTCATCGGCGCCGGCCCTGGCGACCCGGACCTGCTGACGATCCAGGCCGTGAAGGCCCTGCGCCGCGCCACCGTGGCCCTGGTGGACGATCTGGTGCACCCCGGCGTGCTGCGCTACCTGCGGCGCTCGGCGCGCATCATCGCGGTGGGCAAACGCGGCGGCTGCGCCAGCACGCCGCAGGCTTTCATCCACAAGCTGATGGTCAGCGAGGCGCAGCGGGGCGAGACCGTGGTGCGGCTCAAGGGCGGCGACCCCTTTGTCTTCGGCCGGGGCGGCGAAGAATGTGACGCGCTGCGTGCCGCCGGCCTGCAGGTCCACGTGGTGAGCGGCCTGACCGCCGGCATCGCCGGCCCGGCGGCACTGGGCATCCCGGTGACGGACCGCCGCCACGCGCCCGGTGTGGCCCTGGTCACCGGCCACGCGAAGGAGGGCGGTGCCGGCCCGGACTGGGCGGCGCTGGCGCGCAGCGGCCTGACCCTGGTGGTCTACATGGGCGTGGCCCGGGCCGAGGGCGTGGTGCAGGCGCTGCTGGACGGCGGCCTGCACCCGGACACCGCCGCCGCCATCGTCAGCGCCGCCCACACGCCGCAGCAGCGCGCCGCGCGTTGCACGCTGGGCCGGCTGTGCCAGGTGATCGACGAGCGGGCCCTGGCCAGCCCGGCGGTGCTGGTCATCGGCGGCGTGGCGACCCTGGGCGAGGCCTTGAACGCGACGCTGCCGCAGGCCATGTCGGCCTGAATCGCCGCCGGGCCGGAAACCTGGCTTTACAAACCGCCGGTCGGCGGCGGGCAGCGGTGCACCGTTGGAGGGCAAAGGAGGCCGCTGTATGCCCGTCTTTCAACGCCTGCCCCATGTGCTGTCGGCCCTGGCCGTGTGGTTGGCGCTGCCGCTTGCGGCGTCGGCCACCGTGGATGACAGCTTCGGCCGTGTCGGCCGCATCGTCTCCTTGCAAGGCGATGTGTCCTTTTTCGACCCCGACCGCGACGAGTGGACCGAGGCCCTGCGCAACCGCCCCGTGACCAGCGGCGACCGCCTGGTGCTGGCGCGTGGTGCCCGGGCCGAGTTGCGCGTGGGTGCTGCGGTGCTGCTGCTGTCCGGTGCCACCGATGTCGAGGTGCTGCGCCTGGACGACGACCACCTGCGGCTGGAACTGCACCGCGGCTCGATGGCGCTGCGCCTGCCCTCGCGCGACCTGGCCGAACAGACCGAGCTGCGCACGCGCGAAACCCTGCTGCGCCCGCAGCGTGCCGGCCAGTACCGGGTGGACCGCGACGATGAATCCACCTTCGCCGCCGTGATGCGCGGCGCGCTGGAGGCCAGCGGCCACGGCCACCTGCTGCTGATCGACAGCGGCGAGCGCCACGAGATCTGGCGTGACGACCGGCGCGACACCGCCCGGTCGCGCATCGCACGTTTGCCGGACGACCGGCTGATGGCCTGGGCCGAAGAGCGCTTCCGCGACGAAGACCGCCGTGCCGAGGCCTGGCGCTACGCCTCGCCCGACATCCCCGGCATCGAAGAGCTGGACGGCCATGGCCGCTGGCAGCAGCACCCCGAGTACGGCGCGGTCTGGATGCCGATCCGGGTCTCGGCGGGCTGGACGCCGTTCCGCGACGGCCGCTGGGTCTGGATGCGGCCCTGGGGCTGGACCTGGGTGGACGCACAACCCTGGGGTTTTGCACCGGCGCACTACGGGCGCTGGGTGCAGTGGCACGGGCGCTGGGCCTGGTGGCCGGGGGTGCGCCATGCGCGCCCGGTGTTCGCACCGGCCGTGGTGGCCTGGGTCGGCGGGCCCCACGTGGGCGTCAGCGTCAACATCGGCATCGGCCACGCGCCGCCGGTGTCCTGGGTGCCGCTGCGGCCCTACCAGCCCTATGTGCCCATCGTCGTGCCGCGCCCGCCGCACCACCATCCCAAGCCGCCGCCGGTGCGTGAGCCGGTGATGCGCCCCGGCTTTGGCGCGCCCCCGGTCACCTACGGCCCGCAGGGTGTGCCCAACAACGTGCAGGCGGTGCCGGCGGCACGGCCGGCGCCGGTGGCGCGGCCGATGGAAGCGCCCGTGGCCGTGCAGCCGGTGACGGTGTCACCACGTGCAGCCCCCGTGCAGCCGCAGGCCCAGCCACAACCGCCGTCGCCCGCCCAGCCGCCCAAACCCGAGCGCAGCGACAGCCGCGCCGACCAGCGCCGGCGCGACCAGGCCCAGTGAGGGCGTGACCGGCGCTCAGCCCTTCAACCAGGGCTGCAGCACCGGCCACACCGTGTCCAGGATGCGCGGGTGCGCCTCGGCCCTGGGGTGGATGCGGTCGGCCTGGAACCACTTTTCAGCGTCCGGCCCCTCGGCAAAACCAGCCAGCAGAAAGGGCACCAGCGCCGCCTTCTCGGCCTGGGCCACACGCGCAAACAGCGCGGCGAAGTCGTCGCCATAGCGCTTGCCGTAGTTGGGCGGCACCTGCATGCCGGCGATCAGCACACGCGCGCCGGCCGCCTTGGCGGCGCGGGCCATGGCCCGCAGGTTGTCGGCCGTGCTCGCCAGCGGCAGGCCGCGCAGCGCATCGTTGCCGCCGAGTTCCAGCAGCACATGCGTGGGCTGATGCTGCTTCAGCAGCGCCGGCAGGCGGGCGCGGCCACCGGCCGTGGTGTCGCCGCTGATGCTGGCGTTCACCACCCGGGCCGGGCTCTTCTGCGCCGCCAGGCGCTGCTGCAGCAGGGCCACCCAGCCCTGGCCACGGGCCAGGCCGTATTCGGCCGAGAGGCTGTCGCCCACCACCAGCAGCACCGGCGTGCTTGACCCCGCAGCGGCGGCGGCCAGCGGCCACAGGCTACAGTGCACCATCCCCCACTGCAGCAGGGTGCGGCGCGACAGGCGTGGCACGGTGCGATCTTGCATGTCTGATTCCATCATCGAAGTCCAGGGCGTCACCAAGCAGGTGACGGATGCCACCGGCACCTTGACCATCTTGCACGACATTGGTTTCACGCTGCGTGCGCGCGAATCGGCCGCCATCGTCGGCGCCTCGGGCTCGGGCAAGAGCACGCTGCTGGCCATCATCGCCGGGCTGGACGTGCCGACCGCGGGCAGGGTGGTGCTCGCCGGCACCGACCTGTTTGCCTTGAACGAGGACCAGCGTGCCGAGGTGCGGGCCCGGCACCTGGGCTTCGTGTTCCAGAGTTTCCAGCTGCTGGCCAACCTGACGGCGCTGGAAAACGTGATGCTGCCGCTGGAGCTGATGGGCCGCAGCGACGCCCGGCGCCAGGCCACCGACATGCTGCAGCGCGTGGGGCTGGGCGAGCGGCTGGGCCACTACCCGAAGGTGCTGTCCGGTGGCGAGCAGCAGCGGG
>CAYTWU010000264.1:0-5306 GCA_964442175.1 uncultured Rubrivivax sp. | reverse complement strand
GCCGCGGCATCTACGAAGCCCCCGGCATGGCGCTGCTGCACATCGCCTACGAGCGCCTGGTGACCGGCATCCACAACGAAGACACGATCGAGCAGTACCGCGTCAACGGCAAGAAGCTGGGCCGGCTGCTGTACCAGGGCCGCTGGTTCGACCCGCAGTGCCTGATGCTGCGCGAGACGGCGCAGCGCTGGGTGGCGCGCGCCATCACCGGCACCGTGACGCTGGAGCTGCGGCGTGGCAACGACTACAGCATCGTCGACACCGAGAGCCCCAACCTCACCTACGCGCCCGAGCGGCTGTCGATGGAAAAGGTGGAAGGCGCGGCCTTCACGCAGGCCGACCGCATCGGCCAGCTGACCATGCGCAACCTGGACATCCAGGACACGCGCCACAAGCTGGGCATCTACACCGGGGTGGGCCTGCTGGGCGGGCCGGACAGCATGACGCCGCTGCTGGGCCAGCCGGACTGACCAGCCCGGCGATGCAGCGGCTGGGGCTGATCGCCGCGGCAGGGCTGGTGCTCGCGGGCTGCACCGCGGCGCCGCCCGCGGGACCGGCAGCGCCCGAGATGGCCTCGGCCTGGCGGCCGGGCTTGCGGCCGGTGCAGGCCCGGCGCCACATGGTGGCCACGGCCAACCCGCTGGCCACGCGGGCGGGACTCGATGTGCTGGCCGCCGGTGGCAGCGCGGCCGATGCCGCGGTGGCGGTGCAGCTGGTGCTGGGCCTGGTGGAGCCGCAGTCCAGCGGCCTGGGCGGCGGCAGCTTCGTCGTCCACTACGACGCGGCCAGCAAGACCGTGCAGACCTACGACGGCCGCGAGACCGCGCCCGCCGGTGCGACCGAGAACTACCTGCGCTGGATCAGCGACGCGCAGCAGACCACGCCGCTGCCCAACACCCGCGCCAGCGGCCGCAGCATCGGCACGCCGGGCACGCTGCGCGTGCTCGAGATGCTGCACCGCGACCACGGCCGCCGGCCCTGGGCCAGCCTGTTCACGGCCGGCATCCACCTGGCCACCCAGGGCTTCCCGATCAGTGGCCGCATGGCCGATGCGATTGCCGGCGCGCGCACCCACCTGCTGCGCGACCCGGACGCCGTGGCCTATTTCCTGAAGGCCGACCTGAGCCCCAGGCTGCCGGGTGAAACCATCCAGAACCCCGACTACGCGGCCACGCTGCAGGCCATCGCCAGCGGTGGCGCGGCCGCGTTCTACCGCGGCGCCATCGCGGCCGACATCGTGGCCGAGATCCACCGCAGCCAAGCCGGCGCAGACGCCCCCGGCCCGCTGACACCCGGCGCCACCACGCTGGCCGACCTGGCGGCTTACCGGGCCGTGCGCCGCAACCCGGTGTGCATCGATTACCGCGCCCACCGCGTCTGCGGCATGGGCCCGCCGTCCTCGGGCGGCATCGCGGTGGCGCAGACCCTGGGCATCCTGGAGAACTTCGGCCTCAATGCCTTCGGCCCCACGGCGCTGGACATCGAAGGTGGCAAACCCAGCGTGATGGGCGTGCACCTGGTCAGCGAGGCGCAGCGCCTGGCCTATGCCGACCGCAACAAGTACGTCGCCGACACCGACTTCGTGCCGCTGCCCGCGGGCGGCGTGTCCAGCCTGCTGGACAAGGCCTACCTGCGCGAGCGCGCCAAGCTGATCCGCTTCAGCGCCAGCATGGGCGTGGCGCAGCCGGGCAACTTTGCCGGCGCGCAGGCCCTGGGCAGCAGCGCGCAGGAGGGCAAGGGCACCTCGCACCTGTCCATCGTCGATGCACAGGGCAACGCGGTGTCGATGACGACCACCATCGAAAGTGGCATGGGCTCGTACCGCTTCGTGCGCGGCTTTTTGCTCAACAACGAGCTGACCGACTTCTCCGCCACCCCGTCGGATTCGGCCGGCCCGATCGCCAACCGCGTGCAGCCGCTCAAGCGCCCGCGCAGCTCGATGGCCCCCACCGTGGTGCTGACGCGCGGTGCGGACGGTGCCAACGGCGATCTGGTGATGGTCACCGGCTCGCCGGGTGGCGCCGCCATCATCCAGTTCGTCACCAAGACCGTGG
This sequence comes from uncultured Rubrivivax sp., assembly GCA_964442175.1. GTDB lineage: Bacteria > Pseudomonadota > Gammaproteobacteria > Burkholderiales > Burkholderiaceae_C > Rubrivivax. Next base: position 3,252 of record CAYTWU010000264.1, on the reverse strand, counting down.
TGGGCGTGCTGGATTGGGGGCTGGACGCGCAGCAGGCCACGTCGCTGCTGAACTTCGGCTCCGGCAACAGCACCACCACCGGCATCGGCGGCGAGCACCCCCACATCGCGGCGGCCGACAACGGCAACGGCGATCCGCTGGTCATGGGGCTGCGGGCGCTGGGGCACACGGTCTCGGTGTCGGCGCAGTCCAGCGGGGTCTCCACCGTGCTGCGGGTGCAGGTGGACGGCCAGCCGCGCCTGCAAGGCGGCGCCGATCCGCGCCGCGAGGGCCTGGCCCTGGGCGACTGATCAACCTGCCGAGACCACCTGGTTGCGGCCGGCCGCCTTGGCGGCGTAGAGCGCGCGGTCTGCTGCCGAGTACAAGGCGTCCAGGTTGGTGCCATGCAGCCCCAGCTGCGCCACGCCGGCCGACACCGTGACGCGGCGGCCCGGCACCTGCAGCGTGGCACGCAGCACGTCCACCCGCTGGCGCGCGCCGGCCAGGTCCGAGCCGGGCAGCAGCAGCGCAAACTCCTCGCCGCCGATGCGGAACACCGCATCGCTGCCGCGCACGCCGCCACGCAGGTGCGCCGCCACGGCGGCCAGCACGGCATCGCCGGCGGCATGGCCGTCGCTGTCGTTGATGTGCTTGAAGTGGTCCAGGTCCAGCAGCGCCAGCGCCAGGGGCCGCCCGGTGCGTGCGCTGTGCAAGACCTCGGCGTCAAAGCGCTGGTCCAGCGCGCGGCGGTTCCACAGCCCGGTCAGCGGGTCGCGCAGCGTCAGCTCGCGCAGCTCGGTCACGTCGCGCATCTGCACCAGGCGGCCCAGCACGCGGCCGGCGGGCCCGATGCTGCGCACCCGCAGTTCGTAGACCCGCGTGGCGACTTCCAGCACGCCGGGGGTGGGGGCGGCGTCAGGCGACTGGTTCGTCAGCGCGTCGGCCAACGCCGCGCCGTACACCGGCCAGTCGGGCAGCGGCTGCCCGGCCGGGTGCGTGCCGGCCGCGAGCTGGCTGGCGGCGTGGTTGGCGTCGCGCACGCGGTCGTCCGGGTCCAGCACCAGCACCGGGTCGGGCAGCTCGGCAAACAGCAGCGTGCGCGCCAGCGGCACGGCGGTGAACAGCTGCTGCCGGCGGATCAGCCAGGCAAAACCCAGCAGCGCGGCGGCGTAGCTCAGCGGCGTGGGGTCGCCGCCCAGCGGCCGCCAGCCCCAGCCCACGTAGGCCAGGTTGCTGCCCACCGGGAAGGCCATGATCAGCATGAACATCTGCCACTGGCCCCGGTCGGCCGGCGTGGCGCGGCGCCAGGTGCGCAGCAGGATGGCCGCCGAAATGCTGAGCCACGCGTAGCCCCAGGCGGCCAGCACGGCGAACAGCGGGCCCCAGGCGTAGTGCATGCGGCGCACGCCCAGCTCGGGCGCACCCAGGGCCGAGCCGGGGCCGTACAGCAGGCCATGCTGCCCGTTGCTCAGCGCGGCCGCGGCCAGCACCACCCCCACGAAGGCCACGACGGCCGGCAGGCCGCGGCCTGGCAGGCCGCCCTGGGTGTTGACGTACTGGTGCAGGAACAGGGCCCACAGCACCGGCTGCGCCAGGATCATCGGCCAGGCCAGCAGGGCCCAGCTGGCCTTGCAGGGCGGGTCCACGGCTGCGTGGCCCGCGGTGGTGGCCCACAGCCAGCCCACCATCACCACCAGCAGCAGCGCAAAGCTGCGCTGGCCCGGGAAGTAGCGCTGCGCCACCGTCCAGCCGCCGATCACCAGCAAGCCGATGCCGAGCACCACGCGCCAGACCAGGTCCGGCGTCTGCTGCCACGCGCTCACCGAGCAGCTGGCCAGGTCCAGGGCGGGGGTCATGGCGTCGGCCGCTAGGCGCAGGCGGCGGTGGCCCGCAGTTCGCCGACGGTGATGCCGTTCCAGTTGCGCAGCGTCGTCGTGCTGATCGTGGCCAGCAAGGCATCGTCCGCGCCTTCGGTGCGCAGCAGGCGCTGCAGCAGCGCGGCCAGCACCACCTCGGCGGCGCGGGCGTTGTTGCCGTCGTCCATCTTCAGCGCCAGGCCCAGGCCCAGCGTGGGCAGCGCGGCGCAGTACACCCCTTCGGCGCCCACCTTGCAGAAGACCCGTTCGCGGAAGTGTTCCATCAGCCGCGTGTCCAGCCGGCCGCTGCCGCCCACCATGAAGGGCGCCGCGGCCACGGCGCTGCGCAGCCGGGTGGCCGCGCGTGCGTGCTCGGCGCTCAGGCCCTGGCCGGTGGCCACGCGCGCAAAGGCCAGCGCCAGGTGGCGCAGCGGGATCGCGTAGGTCGGGATGGAGCAGCCGTCGGTGCCGCAGGCGGCATCGCCCAGGTCGAAGCCGGTGCTGGCCTGCAGCGCGGCCGTCACCTCGCGCATCACCGCGTGCCCCGGCTGCACGTAGCCGCGCAGGAAGGTGGTGGCGTCCCGCCCGCCCGCCAGGTGGCAGCCCAGGCAGACAAAGCCGGCGTGTTTGCCCGAGCAGTTGTTGTGCAGCGCGCTGGGGGCCGTGCCGTCGCGCGCCAGGGCCTTGAGCGCGCCGTCGTGGTAGGGCCAGTGGGCGCCGCATTCCAGCACGCTGGCGTCCAGCCCGGCCTTGGCCAGCATGTGGGCCGCGGTGCGGGCATGCGGCGCCTCGCCGCCGTGCGAGGCGCAGGCCAGCGCCAGCTCCTCATCGCTCAGGCCCAGCGCATCGGCCGCACCGCTGGCCACCAGCGGCAGCGCCTGCAGCACCTTGACGGCCGAGCGCGGGAAGATCGGGCGGTCGATGTCCCCCAGCGCGGTGTGCACCGTGCCATCGGCATCCAGCACGGCCACGGCCCCGCGGTGGAAGGATTCGACGATGCCGCCGCGCAGGGCTTCGACCAGGGTGGGGTTGGCGCTCATGCCGGGACTGTAAATCGGGCACGGCGTGGACAATCCGTGGATGAGCCCTTCCTTGATCGGCGTTGATTTCACCAGCGCCCCCACGCGCCGCAAACCCATCACCGTGGCCCGCGGCACACGGGCCGGGACTGTGCTGCGGCTGGACCGGGTGGACACCTGCACCGATTTCGCGGCCTTCGAGGCCGTGCTCGCCGAGCCCGGCCCCTGGGTGGGCGCGTTCGACTTTCCTTTCGGCCTGCCGCGCGTGTTTGCCGAGGCGCTGGGCCTGGGCGCCACCTGTGCCGAGGTCAGCGCCGCCGTGCACGCGCGCTGCGCCACGCGCATGGACTTCCGCGCCCTGGTCGATGCCTGGGGCCAAGGCCTGCCGCACCGCGCGA
>CAYTWU010000263.1:0-5309 GCA_964442175.1 uncultured Rubrivivax sp. | reverse complement strand
CCGGGCGGTCAGGATCAGCCGCGGCTGGGCCAGCGGGATCGGCTCGCCGTTGTAGCCGGAGATCATGCCGCAGAAGGCGATGCGGCCGAAGGCGTTCATGCGCAGCATCACCGCATCCAGGATCAGGCCGCCGACGTTCTCGAAATAACCGTCGATGCCGTCCGGGCAGGCCTCCTTGAGCGCCTTGGACAGCGATCGCAGGTCGGGGTGCTGCTTGTAGTCGATGCAGGCGTCGAAGCCCAGCTCCTCCACCACGTAGGCGCACTTGTCCGGCCCGCCGGCCAGGCCCACCGCGCGGCAGCCACGCACCTTGGCCAGCTGGCCCACGGCCGAGCCCACCGCGCCGCTGGCGGCGCTGACCACCACGGTCTCACCGGCCTTGGGCGCGATGATCTCGGTCAGCCCCACCCAGGCCGTGGCGCCGGGCATGCCGACGGCACCCAGGTAGGCCGACAGCGGCACGTGGGTGGTGTCCACCTTCTGCAGCACGCCGCGCTGGCTGGCGTCGACGATGGCGTACTGCTGCCAGCCGCCCATGCCGACCACCTTGTCGCCGACCGCGAAGTGGCTGTTCTTCGACGCCACCACCTCGCCCGCCGTGCCACCGATCATCACCGTGTCCAGCGGCTGCGGTTGCGCGTAGCTCTTGCCGTCGTTCATGCGGCCGCGCATGTAGGGGTCCAGGCTCAGCCAGTGGTGTTTCACCAGCACCTGGCCGTCCTGCAGCTCGGGCAGCGTTTCGCTGACGAGGCGGAAGTTGTCGGCGCTTGGTTCGCCCGCCGGGCGTGAGGCGAGCTGGATCTGCTGGTTGACGGTCATGTTTTCTCCTGGAGGGTCTTGAGGGTTCGGTGGCGGGACGGCAACGCCCGCAGGTATTTGAAGGTGGCGGTGCCGTGCGCGCACAGCGCCCCTGTGGCATCGAGCACCCGGCCTTCGCAGAAAGCCAGCGTGCTGGTGCGGTGCAGGGTCTGGCCCAGCGCGCGCAGTTCACCTTCGGCCGGGCGCATGAAGGTGGTCTTCATTTCCACGGTGGCCACACCCGGCGACTTGACCGGATCGTGGCCGTGCTGAGCCCGCGCCGCGTGGGCCATGGCCACGTCCAGCAGGGTCATCAGCACGCCGCCGTGGGCCACTTCCCAGCTGTTCAGGTGGGCCTCCTTCAGGTCCACGCGGATCTCGGCGCGGCCTTCGCCAAAGCCCCAGAGCTCCAGCCCCAACTGCTCGACGAAGGGGATGTGCAGCGGGAACTGCAGCTTCATTCGCCGTGCACCGCCGAGACACCACCGTCCACGGCCAGGATCTGGCCGGTGATGTGTTTGCCCGCCGCGCTGGCAAACAGCAGGGCCGCGCCCTTCAGGTCGTCGTCGTCGCCGATGCGGCCCAGCGGCGCCATCGCGCCGAGTTTTTCCGCGCCGATGGCCTTCAGCGTGCCGGCGGTCATCTTGCTGGGAAAGAAACCCGGCGCGAGTGCGTTCACCGTGATGCCATGGCGGCCCCACTCCCCGGCCAGCGTGCGCGTGAAGTTGACCACCGCGCCCTTGCTGGTGCCGTAGGCGATGTACTGCATGCGGCTGGAGCCGGAGAGCCCGGCGATCGAGGCCACGTTGATGATGCGCCCGGCCCGCCGCGGGATCATGCTGGCGCGGCCCACGGCCTGCGACATCAGGAACACGCTGCGGATGTTCAGGTTCATCACCTTGTCCCAGGCCTCGATCGGGTGGTCCTCGGCCGGCGCGCCCCAGGTGGCACCGGCATTGTTGACCAGGATGTCAATGTGGCCCAGGCGCTGCAGCGCCTCGTCCACCACCTTGTCCACCTGCGCCGCATCGCTGGCGTCGGCCGCCACCCAGCGGGCGTCGATGCCCTTGGCCTGCAGATCGGCCGCCGCTTCTTCCAGATCGGCCGCCTTGCGCGAGGTGAGCAGGATCTTCGCACCCGCCTCCCCCAGCGCCTCGGCGATCTGCAGCCCCAGGCCGCGCGAGCCGCCAGTGACCAGCGCAGTCTGGCCCGTCAGGTCGAACAGTTTCTGGATCGGGGTGCTCATCAGTGCAGCTCCAGGAAGACGACACGGTTCTCGGATGCCGGCCAGTTGCGGCCCACCAGCCGCTGGCCATTGAACTGCGCCACCACGGCCCGCTGCGGGCCGGCCGGCAGCTTGAGCTTGGACACGGCCACGCCCGCCACGCCGGGCGGGATGCCGGGGGCCGGGTTCTGCCCGTCGAAGGTGATGCCGTCGCGCGGCAGGCCGAAGTAGCCCCGCGGGCGGGAGAAGCTCAGCACACTGCCGGCGTCCTTGTCGGCAGCGGCCAGCAACTCGGCCCGCAGGTGCACCAGCGACGACGAACGCACGAAGGGCTCGCGGTAGATGTGCGTGGTGGCGTAACCGGGCGCGCTGACCACGAACTCGTAGGCCGTTGCCGGATCGGCCTGGAACGGGCCCCAGCGGCCATCCGCACCCACCGTGCGGCGGTGCTTCGGCTCGCCCACCCGGGCACCGGTCTGCGCATCGGTGGCCCACACTTCCAGCGTGGCGCCGGCCAGCGGCAGGTTGGTCGCAAAACTGCCCTTGGCCGGATTGTTGTCCATGCCCAGGCCGGTGAGCTTGCCGTCCAGCACCACGGTGGCTTCGGGCGTGAAACCGGTGGTCGCGGGTGCACGACCGGTGATGAAGCGGTAGGCCGCGGCAAAGGCCTGCGGGCCGTAGCTGGTCTCGCGGTGGTCGATGCCGGGCAGCACGACGTTTTCCGCGCCTTTCAGTTCCGGGCCGGCGAAGGTGACGTTGGTGGGCGTGCCCTTGGCACCGATCCACACGCCGTCGGGCTGCGCGAACTTGTCGTTGTTGTCGGAGCGGATGGTCATCCACTTCGGGCCCGGCGTGACTTCCACGCCCGGCGCGCCCTGGTTGTTCAGCGCCGTGAGAAAGGACCCGGCGCCGTTGAACTCGTTCGTGGGCCGGAAGCCCGGGTTGGACCAGACGCCATGGTTGGGCGTGCCGCCCAGGATGGCGTGCGAGACCTTGGCCGCGCCGCCCCCGTTGGCGATGTAGTTCCGCACCGCGTTGCCACCACGCGAGTTGGCGATCAGCACCACCTGCTTCGCACCAGTGGCGGCGAGCACACGCTGAACCTCGGCCGACAGGAACTGCATGTGTTCGGCGGTGGAGGTGCGGCCGGGCTGCGCCTTGTCGTCGGCGTCACGCGACAGCGGGTACGGCAGGTCGATGGCGTGCAGGCGCTCGCGCGGCCAGCCGTTGGACTCGAAGCGCCAGACGGTGGTGGACCACAGCGCGGCGCTGTCGCCATTGCCGTGCACGAACACGATGGGTGGCGGCGCTGACGCCGGCCCAGAAACTGGCGGGGTGGCGGCACAGGCGCCCAGCAGCGCAGCCGCAGCCAGCAGCCAGGCGCGGCGGGTGAAAGATGGCATCAAGCTCAAGCTCGTCTCCGTTTTGTGGGTCAGTCCTGGCGGCGCGAACGCAGCCAGATCAGCAGCACGCCCGCGGCCGCGTCCAGGCCGCCGGCCACCACCAGCGCCGTGGCGGCGACAGGCGCCGCTGCCAGCAGGAACCACCCCAGCACCACGACCAGCAGGCCGCTGTACAGCAGTATCCAGGCAAGTTTTTCCAGCGCCTCGTTGCGCATCAGAACCAGTCCTCGTGCATCGTGCGGCAGACGTCTTCGCGTGCCGCCACCACGCCCAGCCAGGCGTCGATCTTGGGCAGCTCGTAGGCGAAGAAATAGCGCAGCGCCGCACGGCGGCCAGGCTGATCGGACACCAGGGCCACGTCCAGCCAGATCCAGGCCAGCACCACGTGGCCAAAGGCCTGCAGGTAAGGCGTGGCGTTGGCCAGGGCTTCTTCCGGCACGCCGGTGGCCCAGGCGGCCTTGGTGCTGGCGCCCAGCTTCTGCAGCGCGCCGGCCAGCTGGTTGGCATAGACGGCCAGGCCCGCCACCTGCCCGGCCCGTTCGATCGTCAAGCCCATGTGGCCGGCCAGCAGCTTCAGGCCGGCGCCGCCGTCCATCACCACCTTGCGGCCCAGCAGGTCCAGCGCCTGGATGCCATGCGTGCCTTCGTGGATCATGTTCAGGCGGTTGTCGCGCCAGTATTGCTCCACCGGGAAGTCGCGTGTGTAGCCGTAGCCGCCCAGCACCTGGATGGCCAGTGAATTGGCCTCCAGGCACCACTCGCTGGGCCAGCTCTTGGCGATGGGCGTCAGCACCTCCAGCAGCAGCGCGGCTTCGCGCGCCGCCTCGGGCTCGCCGGTGTGGGCCTCGTCGACCAGGCGGGCGCAGTACAGCGCCAACGCCAGCGCACCTTCGGCATAGGCCTTCTGCGCCAGCAGCATGCGCTTGACGTCGGCGTGCTGGATGATGGGGATCTGCGGCTGGCTGGCGTCCTTGCCATTGCCGGTGATCGGCCGGCCCTGGGGCCGCTGGCGGGCATAGGCCAGCGAGGCTTCGTACCCCGCCATGCCCAGCATCGTCGCCGCGATGCCCACGCCGATGCGGGCCTCATTCATCATGTGGAACATGCAGCGCAGGCCCTGGCCGGGCTGGCCCACCAGGTAAGCCACCGCCCCGGCACGGCCACCGGGCTTGAACTTGCCTTCGCCAAAGTTCAGCAGCGTGTTGGTGGTGCCACGCCAGCCGCACTTGTGGTTCAGGCCCGCCAGGGCCACGTCGTTGCGCTCGCCGGTGAGCTGCCCGTCGGCCCCCACCATCTTCTTGGGCACGATGAACAGCGAGATGCCCTTGGTGCCCGGCACCGGCTTGCCGTCGGGCCCCGGGATCTTGGCCAGCACCAGGTGCACGATGTTCTGTGTGAGCTCGTGTTCACCGGCCGAGATCCACATCTTGTGGCCGTGCAGGCGGTAACGCGGGCCCAGCGGGTCGGCTTCAAAGTCATCACCATCGGGCAACGCCCTGGTGGCCACGTCCGACAGGCTGGAGCCGGCCTGCGGCTCTGACAAACACATGGTGCCCGACCAGCGGCCCTCGAACTCCGCCATCGCAAACACCTGTTGCTGCGTGGCCGTGCCATGCGCCATCAGCAGGTTGGCGTTGCCGGTGGTCAACATGCCGGCGCCGATGCTGACGCTGGCCTTGGCAAAAAACGCGTTGCCTGCGGCCTCGACCACATACGGCAGCTGCATGCCGCCGATGGCCGCATCCTGCGCGGCGGCCAGCATGCCGGATTCGGCATAGGCCGCCCAGGCATCGTGCGTGGCCTGCGGCAGGATCACCTGCTCGCCATCGAAGCGCGGCTCTTCGGTGTCCACCAGCCGGTTGAAGGGCGCGTACTTCTCGCGC
>CAYTWU010000262.1:0-5339 GCA_964442175.1 uncultured Rubrivivax sp. | reverse complement strand
ACATGAAGAAGCAGGGCCGGCCCTGGAGCATCGGCAAGGCCTTCGAGCAGTCGGCGCCCATCGGCCCCATCGTGCCCGTCACCACCACCGGCGAGTTGACCACCGGCGCCATCACGCTGGACGTGAACGGCGTGCGCAAGCAGACCGGCGACCTGAAGGACCTGATCTGGAACGTGGCCGAGACCATCGAACAACTCGCCGCCGCCTGGGACCTGCAGGCGGGTGACCTGATCTTCACCGGCACGCCGGCCGGCGTGGGCGCCGTGGTGCGGGGTGACGTGATGGAAGGCCACATCGCCGGCCTGGGCAGCTTGCGCGTCAAGGTGGTCTGAGGCGGCACCCGGGATGGAGCTCTACAACTACTTCCGGTCCTCGGCGTCCTACCGCGTGCGCATCGGCCTGGCGCTGAAGGGCCTGGACTACGACTACCGCGCCGTGCACCTGCCGAAGAACGAACACACGGCCGAGTCCTACGCCGCCGTGTCCGCCTCGCGCCTGGTGCCGCTGCTGAAGGACGGCGAGCACACGCTGACGCAATCGCTGGCGATCCTGGAGTACCTGGACGAAACCCACCCCGAGCCACCGCTGCTGCCGAAGGCGCCGCTGGACCGTGCCCGGGTGCGGGCCCTGGCGCTGGACATCGCCTGCGAGATCCACCCGCTGAACAACCTGCGTGTGCTGCGTTACCTCGTCGGCCCGATGAAGCTGGCCGAAGACGACAAGAACCGCTGGTACCGCCACTGGGTGGAGACCGGGCTGGAGGTGGTGGAACGCCAGCTGGCCGCCGCCCCCACGCGCTTCTGCCATGGCGACAGCCCGATGCTGGCCGACGTCTGCCTGGTGCCGCAGATCTTCAACGCCCAGCGTTTCGACTGCCGGCTGGACCACGTGCCGAACGTGATGCGCGTGTTCGAAGCCTGCATGCAGCTCGACGCCTTCGAGCAGACACGGCCCGAGCGCTGCCCGGATGCAGCCTGACTGGCCCGCGCCGGTCGGCGCCTGGTGCAGCGAGCGCGAGGGCGGTGTCAGCACCGGTGCGTTTGCGTCGCTGAACCTCGGCACGGCGGTGGGCGACGACCCTGCGGCCGTCGCGCAGAACCGGCAGCGCTTTGCCGCCCGGCTCGGCGGCGCACAGCCGGTGTGGCTGCAGCAGGTGCACGGCACGCGTGTGCTGCGCCTGTCGGCCGCCGACTTGCACGCCCCGCCGCAGGCCGCCGACGCCGCCTGGACCGATGAACCCGGCATCGCCTGCACGGTGCAGGTGGCCGATTGCCTGCCGGTGCTGTTGGCCACCGCCGACGGCCGGGCCGTCGCTGCGGCCCATGCCGGCTGGCGCGGCCTGGCCGGCGGTGTGCTCGATCAAACCGTGGCCGCGTTGTGCGCCGGCGCCAGCGTTGAGCCGGCGGCCCTGCAGGCCTGGCTGGGCCCCTGCATCGGACCTGCCGAGTTCGAGGTCGGGCCGGACGTGCGTGCCGCCTTCGAGGCCGACGCCCCACACCTGCGCTACCAACCGCGCCCCGATGGCGACCCGCGCTGGCGCGCCGACCTGCCGGCCCTGGCGCGGGCCCGGCTGCAGCGCCTGGGGCTGCAGCACATCCATGGTGGCGCGTGGTGCACGGTCAGTGCGCCGTCACGGTTTTTCTCCTACCGGCGCGACGGCCGCACCGGCCGCTTCGCTGCCGCCGTCTGGCGCCTGGGCTGAGGCCGAAGCCCTCGCGGCCGCCTCTTCGGCGGCTTCCTGCGCCTTTCGCGCGCGCCGCCGGTGCGGCGTCGCCAGGATGTACATCAGCAGCGTCACGGGCAGCGCGCCGTACAGCAGCAACGTGAAGAAGGCGCCCAGCACCGTGCCCTGGGGCGACATCGCCTCGGCCACGGCCATCATCAGCACCACGTAGAGCCAGGCGATCGCGATCAGGTACATCTCAATCTCATCTCGACAGGTGAATCAGAGTTTCATAGAATGGAATGAAACGTCAACACGTGGTCAGCCTTCCGGCGTACAACGTGAAGCCGTTCACACACGCAGCCCGACAGCCGCCCCGCGGCCGGGACTGGAGGAGACCACATGACGGACAAGCGTACCCCGGGCGCTGGCGCGCCCACGGACCCGATGGGGGTTTTTGGCGCCGCGATGGGCGCCACGATGGGCGACTTCTTCAAGCAGCTGGGCACCAGCCTGCCGCTGCCGGCCGATGGGCTGGGCATGGTGCAGAGCAGCTACCTGCAGGACGCCGCCCGCATCTGGAACGATTCGCTGCAGCGCCTGCAGCCCGAAGCCGCGGCCAAGCCCTTGCCCGACCGCCGCTTTGCCGCCGCCCCGTGGTTGCAGAACCCGGCCGCGGCCTACACGGCGCAGATGTACCTGCTCAACGCCCGCACCCTGATGCAGATGGCCGAGCAGGTGCAGGGCGATGCCAAGACCAAGGCCCGCGTGCGCTTCGCGGTGCAGCAGTGGATAGACGCCAGCAGCCCCAGCAACTTCCTGGCCTTCAACCCCGAGGCGCTGCAGAAGGCGGTCGAAACCCAGGGCGAGAGCCTGACCGCCGGCATGGGCCACCTGCTGGAAGACCTGCAAAAAGGCCATGTCTCGCAGACCGATGAGACGGTGTTCGAGGTCGGCCGCAACGTGGCCACCACCGAAGGCACGGTGGTGTTCGAAAACGCGCTGTTCCAGCTGATCGAATACAAGCCGCTGACGGCCAAGGTGCACGAGCGGCCCATGCTCTTCGTGCCGCCCTGCATCAACAAGTACTACATCCTGGACCTGCAGCCCGAGAACTCGGTGATCCGCTACACCGTGGAGCAGGGCCACCGCACCTTCGTCGTCAGCTGGCGCAATCCCGACGAGTCCATGAAGGCCACGACCTGGGACCAGTACATCGAAGACGGGGCGATCCAGGCCATCCAGGTGGTGCAGGCCATCACCGGCGCCGAGACCCTCAACACGCTGGGCTTCTGTGTCGGCGGCACCATCCTGGCCACGGCCTTGGCGGTGCTGGCCGCGCGCGGTGAACAGCCAGCACATTCGGTGACGCTGCTGACCACGCTGCTGGATTTTGCCGACACCGGCATCCTGGACATCTTCGTTGACGAGGCCTCGGTCAAGCTGCGCGAGATGACCTTGGGCCCGGCCGCGCCCGGCGGCCCGGGGCTGCTGAAGGGCCAGGAGCTGGCCACCACCTTCAGCTTCCTGCGGCCCAACGACCTGGTCTGGAACTACGTGGTCGCCAACTACCTGAAGGGCGAATCCCCGCCGCCCTTTGACCTGCTGTACTGGAACGGCGACGCCACCAACCTGCCCGGCCCCATGTACTGCTGGTACCTGCGCCACACCTATTTGCAAAACGAGCTCAAGCAGCCCGGCAAACTGACGGTCTGCGGCGAGAAGCTGGACCTGGGCAAGATCCAGGCGCCGGTCTACATCTACGGCTCGCGCGAGGACCACATCGTGCCCTGGAAGGCGGCCTACGCCTCCACCCGCGTGCTCAAGGGCAAGAAGCGCTTTGTGCTGGGCGCCAGCGGCCACATCGCCGGGGTCATCAACCCGCCGGCCAAGGGCAAACGCAGCCACTGGATCAGCAACAGCCTGCCGGCCGATGCCGAGGCCTGGTTCGATGCCGCCACTGAACACCCGGGCAGCTGGTGGACCGACTGGTCCGCCTGGTTGAAGCCCCTCGGCGGCAAGCTGGTCGCCGCACCCAAAACGCCTGGCAATCGCCAACACAAGGCCATCGAGCCGGCCCCCGGCCGCTACGTCAAGGCCAAGGCCTGATTTCATCGACAGGAGACATCCCATGAGCCAAGACATCGTCATCGTCGCCGCCGCCCGCACCGCGGTCGGCAAGTTCGGCGGCACCCTCGCCAAGACCCCCGCCAGCGAGCTGGGGGCGGCCGTGATCCGCGAACTGCTGGTGCGCGCCAAGCTGGACGGTGGCCAGATCGGCGAGGTCATCCTCGGCCAGGTGCTGCAGGCCGGCACCGGCCAGAACCCGGCGCGCCAGGCCGTCATCAAGAGCGGCCTGCCGCAGGGTGTGCCGGCCATGACCATCAACAAGGTCTGTGGCTCTGGGCTGAAGGCCGTGATGCTGGCGGCCCAGGCCATCCGCGACGGCGACAGCGAGATCGTCATCGCCGGTGGCCAGGAGAGCATGAGCCTGAGCCCGCACGTGCTGCAGGGCAGCCGCGACGGCCAGCGCATGGGCGACTGGAAGATGATCGACAGCATGATCACCGACGGCCTGTGGGATGTGTACAACCAGTACCACATGGGCATCACCGCGGAAAACGTTGCCAGGAAGTATGGCGTCACCCGCGAGCAGCAGGACGCGCTGGCCCTGGCCAGCCAGCAGAAGGCGGCGGCGGCGCAGGACGCCGGCAAGTTCAAGGACGAGATCGTGCCCTTCAGCATCGCGCAGAAGAAGGGTGATCCCATCGTCTTCGCCGCCGATGAGTTCCTGAACCGCAAGACCAGCGCCGATGCCCTGGCCGGCCTGCGCCCGGCCTTCGACAAGGCCGGCAGTGTGACCGCCGGCAACGCCAGCGGCCTGAACGACGGTGCCGCCGGCGTGGTGGTGATGAGCGCGCAGAAGGCGCAGGCCCTGGGCCTGACCCCGCTGGCCCGCATCGCCAGCTACGCCAGCGCCGGCCTGGACCCGGCCTTCATGGGCATGGGCCCGGTGCCCGCGGCGCGCAAGGCGCTCGAGCGCGCCGGCTGGAAACCCGCCGACCTGGACCTGCTGGAGATCAACGAGGCCTTCGCTGCCCAGGCCTGCGCCGTGCACCAGGAAATGGGCTGGGACACCAGCAAGGTCAACGTCAACGGCGGTGCCATCGCCATCGGCCACCCCATCGGCGCCAGCGGCTGCCGCATCCTCGTCACGCTGCTGCACGAGATGCAGAAGCGCGGTGCCAAGCGCGGCATTGCCAGCTTGTGCATTGGGGGAGGCATGGGGGTCGCGCTGACCGTAGAGCGCTAAATTCGAGACACGGCATTCAGACACCACCAGGAGAGAGAGCAATGAGCAAAAAAGTGGCCTACGTCACCGGCGGCATGGGCGGCATCGGCACCGCGATCTGTCAGCGCCTGGCCAAGGACGGCTTCACCGTCATCGCCGGCTGCGGCCCCACGCGCGACTACGGCAAGTGGCTGGACGAGCAGAAGGCCCTGGGCTACAGCTTCTTCGCGTCGGTCGGCAACGTGGCCGACTGGAACAGCACGGTCGAGGCCTTCACCGCCGCCAAGCAGCAGCACGGCGCTATCGACGTGCTGGTCAACAACGCCGGCATCACGCGCGACCGCATGTTCCTGAAGATGACGCCGGATGACTGGAAGGCGGTCA
>CAYTWU010000261.1:0-5355 GCA_964442175.1 uncultured Rubrivivax sp. | reverse complement strand
GGTGTCGGTTTCATGGCCCACACCGCAGACCACCGGCAGCGGGCACGCGGCCACGGCACGCACCACCCGCTCGTCGTTGAAGGACCAGAGGTCTTCCAGCGCGCCACCGCCGCGCACCAGCAGCACCAGGTCCACTTCTTGCCGCTGGCCGGCCAGCGCCAAGGCCCGCACCAGGGCTGGCGGCGCTTCCGGGCCCTGCACCGGCGCCGGGTAGACCACCAGGCGCAGGTGGGGCGCACGGCGTGCAAAACTGGTCAGCACGTCGTGCAGGGCCGCGGCCTGCAGCGACGTGACGATGCCCACGGCACGCGGGTGCGGGGGCAGCGGCCGCTTGCGGGCCGCATCGAACAGGCCCTCGGCCTGCAGGCGCGCGCGCAGGCGCAGGAACTCCTCGTACAGGCTGCCGGCGCCCACCCGCTGCATGGCCTCGACGACGAACTGCAGTTCGCCGCGGGGTTCATACACGGCGAGCCGGCCCCGCAGGTCGACCCGCTGGCCGTCGGCCGGGGCGAAGTCGAGCAGGCCGGCCGCGCGGCGGAACATCGCGCAGCGCAGCGTGGCCGTCGCGCCGTCGGCGTCCTTCAACGAAAAGTAGCAGTGGCCGCTGGCGGCGCGCGTGAAACCGGAGAGTTCGCCCCGGACGGCGACGGCCCCAAAACGTGCGGCCAGTGCATCGCCGGCCGCCAGCAACAGGGCCGCGACCCCCCAGGGCGCACGAACGGTGCCGCCTGCAACCGGCTCAACCATGCGCGGGCCCAGCATCCATGCGGGTCGAGTACTCCACAGCCGCGCCAATGCTGGCTTTGCCGGGGGTACAGGCTGTCACGGCCTTGTCACAGAGACACAAGTGCATGTCGGGCAAGGAAAATTCAGGTGTCTGGGGGCGCGCAGGATCGCCGGCGGTGGCCGCCGGCCGCCGCCGGCGCGGGCCGGCCAGGTGTTGTCCACAAAGTTGTCCACACAATCTGTGGACAGCCGGAGAGGGGTCAGCGCGGTGGCGGCAGCTGCCGCTCGTTCGGCGCCTGTCGGGCATCATGCACAATCAGCGCCGTCGCGCGCATCCCCCTCGGAACCGCTCTTGTTTTCCATCATACAAGCCGCCGGCTGGCCCATCTGGCTGCTGATCGCCTGCTCCGTCGCCGCCCTCACGCTGATCCTGGAACGGCTCTACCAGCTGCGCAGCGCACGTGTGGCGCCGGCCACGCTGCTCGACGAGGTGCTGGGCGTCACGCGCAGCAGCCTGCCGTCCGCCGATGTGGTCAACAAGCTGGCCGAGAACTCGGTGCTGGGCAGCGTGCTGGCCGCCGGTTTGCGCAGCGTGATCGCCGAACCACGCATCACGGAAGATGCGCTGCGCCAGGCCCTGGAAAACGCCGGCCGCCAGGCCGTGCACCAGACCGAGCGCTACCTCAACACGCTGGGCACCATCGCTTCAGCGGCGCCGCTGCTCGGCCTGTTCGGCACCATCATCGGCATGATCGAGATCTTCGGCTCGCAGGAGCCGGGCGGCGCGGGCAACCCGCAGCAGCTGGCCCATGGCATTTCCATCGCGCTCTACAACACCGCTTTCGGCCTGATCGTCGCGATCCCGTCGCTGATGTTCTACCGCTACTTCCGCGGCCAGGTCGACAGCTTCCAGCTCAGCATGGAAATCGCCGCCGCGCGGCTGGTGCCGCACCTGATGCGCTTCGCGGTGCGCAGCCCGGCCGCCACATGAACTTCAGCCGCCGCAAACCCGACGAACCGGAGATCAACCTGATCCCGTTCATCGACGTGCTGCTGGTGATCCTGATCTTCCTGATGCTGTCGACCACCTACTCGCGTTTCACCGAGCTGCAGGTGGCGCTGCCCACGGCGAATGCCGAGACGCTGAAGGACCGCACGCCCGAGCTCATCGTCGCCGTGGCCGCAGACGGCCGCTACAGCGTGCGTGGCCAGCTGGTCGAGGGCCGCAGCGTGGAACAGCTCAGCGCGGCACTCGCGGCCGCCGCGGCCGGGCGGCCGGAAACCATGGTCATCATCTCTGCCGACGCCCTGGCCGCCCACCAATCGGTCGTGAACGTGCTCGATGCCGCGCGCCGGGCCGGTCTGGTGCGGCTGACGTTCGCGGCGCAGGCCGGCGCCCCAGGCGGCGCGGCACCACGCTGACGCCTCCCCGGTGCGCGCCAGGCTCGAGCGTGCGCTGGTGGCGCGCTGGTACGGCCCGTCGCCCATCTGGTGGCTGCGCCCGCTGGCCGGGCTGTACGCCAGCCTGGCGTGGCTGAACACCCGCCCCTGGGCCTGGGGCTGGCGCCAACCCTGGCGGGCGCCCTGCCCGGTGCTG
This sequence comes from uncultured Rubrivivax sp., assembly GCA_964442175.1. GTDB lineage: Bacteria > Pseudomonadota > Gammaproteobacteria > Burkholderiales > Burkholderiaceae_C > Rubrivivax. Next base: position 3,032 of record CAYTWU010000261.1, on the reverse strand, counting down.
GTGGTGGGCAACCTGGTCGCCGGCGGCGCGGGCAAGACCCCCACGGTGATCGCACTCGTGCAGGCCTTGCAGGCCCAGGGCTGGCGGCCGGGCGTGGTCTCGCGCGGCCATGGCCGGCGCAGCCAGGGTGTGGTGCTGGCCGCCCCGGGTGTGGCGGCCGATGCCCTGGGCGACGAGCCCTGGCTGATCGCGCGCCGCAGCGGCGCGCCGGTCGCCGTGGCGGCACGGCGTGCCGAAGCGGCCCGGGCGCTGTTGCACGCCCATCCGGCGGTGGACCTGCTGATCGCCGACGATGGCCTGCAACACACCGCCCTGGCCCGCGATGTTGAGCTGTGGGTCTTTGACGAACGCGGCGCGGGCAACGGCGCCCTGCTGCCCGCCGGCCCGCTGCGCCAGCCGCTGCCGGCCACGGTGCCGGCCCACGTGCGGGTGCTTTACAACGCGCCGCGACCCACCACCGCGCTGCCGGGCGTGCTGGCGCTGCGTGCGCTGGCCGGCGCGGTGCCGCTGGCCGACTGGCACCAGGGTGCGCCCATGCAGCCCGCGGCGCTGGCGGCGTTGCGGGGCCAGCCGCTGCTGGCGCTGGCCGGCATTGCTTCACCGGAGCGCTTTTTCGCCATGCTGCGCGCCGAAGGCCTGGCCCCCGCCACGCTGCCGTTGCCAGACCACGCGCACTTCGCCACCCCGCCCTGGCCCGCCGGCACACCCACGGTGCTGTGCACCGAGAAGGACGCTGCCAAGCTGGACCCGGCCGCCTGCGGCACGACCCGGGTCTGGGTGGTGGGGCTAGACTTCCGCCTGCCTCCTGAACTCATTGCCGACCTGGCGCGCCGCCTGCGCGGCACCAGGCCCGCCGCCGCACCATGACGCTCGACCACCGCCTGCTGCACCTGCTTGTCTGCCCCGTCTGCAAGGGCCCGCTGGAGGTGTTGCGCGACGAGCAGCAACGCCCGGTCGAGCTGGCCTGCCCGGCCGACCACCTGGCCTTCCCGCTGCGCGACGGCATCCCGGTGATGCTGGAACACGAGGCCCGCGCGCTGGAACCCAAGGCTTGAAGTTCCATGTGCTGATCCCGGCCCGGCTGGCGTCCACCCGGCTGCCGAACAAGCCACTGGCCGACATCGCAGGCAAACCCATGGTCGTGCGCGTCGCGCAACGCGCGGCGCTGGCCGGTGCCACGCAGGTGGTGGTGGCGGCCGACGACGCCCGCATCGTCGAGGCCTGCACGGCGCACGGCGTGCGCGCGCTGCTGACACGGACAGACCACGCCAGCGGCAGCGACCGCCTGGCCGAAGCCTGCGAACAGCTGGGCCTGGCGGGCGACGACATCGTCGTCAACGTGCAAGGGGACGAGCCCTTGATCGCGCCCGCCCTGGTGGCCCGCTGTGCGAAGCTGCTGCCGGCCCATCCGGACTGTGCCGTGGGCACCGCGGCCCACCCCCTCCAGGACACCACCGAGTACGCCAACCCCAACGTGGTCAAAGTGGTCTGTGACGCCGCCGGCCGCGCCCTGTACTTCAGCCGCGCACCCATCCCCTGCTGGCGCGACGGCAGCGTCGGCGCACTGCCCGACCCGGCGCCGCTGCGCCACATCGGCCTGTACAGCTACCGCGCCGGCTTCCTGCGGCGCTTCCCGGCGCTGGCGCCGGCCCCGATGGAGCAGTTGGAAGCGTTGGAGCAGTTGCGCGTGCTCTGGCACGGTGAACGCATCGCCGTGTGGGTCACGCCCGACGCGCCCGGCCCCGGGGTGGACACGCCCGGCGACCTGGCCCGCGTGCGCGCGCTGCGCTGGGACTGAACACCGGCGGCGTCAGGCTGGCGCAGGAATGCGCGTGCTATTCTTTTCGGCGGAGATGAGGTTGCGCGAGTTGCGTGGCCACGACAAGCACAACCCGAGGAGCGAGATGAGACTGATCCTGTTGGGCGCCCCTGGTGCCGGCAAGGGCACGCAGGCGGCCATGATCTGCAAGCACTACGGCATTCCGCAGATTTCCACCGGCGACATGCTGCGCGCGGCCGTGAAGGCCGGCACCCCGCTGGGCCTGGCCGCCAAGCAGGTGATGGACGCCGGTGGCCTGGTGAGCGACGACATCATCATCGGCCTGGTCAAAGAACGCATCCAGCAGCCCGACTGCGCCGGTGGCTTTTTGTTCGACGGGTTCCCGCGCACCATCCCGCAGGCCGACGCGATGAAAAACGCTGGCGTCAAGCTCGACGTGGTGCTCGAGATCGACGTGCCCGACGAAGCCATCATCGAGCGCATGAGCGGCCGGCTGTTCCACATCGCCTCCGGCCGCAGCTACCACGTCAAGTTCAACCCGCCCAAGGTGGCTGGCATGGACGACGTGACCGGCGAGCCGCTGATCCAGCGCGACGACGACAAGGAAGCCACGGTGCGCAAGCGCCTGCAGGTCTACCAGGACCAGACCCGTCCGCTGGTGGACTACTACTCCGCCTGGGCCGCCAACGGCAGCACCGACGCGCCGCGCTACCGCAAGATCAGCGGCACCGGCAGCGTCGACGAGATCACCGCCCGCGCGTTTGCGGCGCTGGCCTGAGGAGCACGCGCATGGACATCGCAGGCAAGGTCTTCATCGTCACCGGCGGCGCCTCGGGCCTGGGCGAAGGCACGGCGCGCATGCTCGCCGCGCACGGCGGCCAGGTCGTGATTGCCGACCTGCAGGTGGAGCGCGGCGAAGCCATCGCCCAGGAACTCGGTGGAGTGTTCGTCAAGTGCGACGTCAGCCAGGAGGCCGACGGCCAAGCCGCCGTGGCCGCCGCCACCGGCCTGGGCAAGCTGATGGGCCTGGTCAACTGCGCCGGCATCGCGCCGGCCATCAAGACCGTGGGCAAGGACGGCGCACACCCGCTGGCCGCCTACACCAAGGTGATCATGGTCAACCTGGTGGGCAGCTTCAACATGATCCGGCTCGCGGCCGAGGCCATGAGCAAAAACACGCCAGAGCCCACGGGTGAACGCGGCGTGCTGATCAGCACCGCCAGCGTGGCCGCCTACGACGGCCAGATCGGCC
>CAYTWU010000260.1:0-5388 GCA_964442175.1 uncultured Rubrivivax sp. | reverse complement strand
GTCTGCAGCGCGTGGCGATCGTCGATTTCGACGTGCACCACGGCAACGGCACCGAGGACATCGTCGCCGGCGACGAGCGCATCCTGATGTGCAGCTTCTTCCAGCACCCGCTGTACCCCTACAGCGGCGCCGTGCCCAAGGGCACGAACATGGTCAACGTGCCGGTGGCGCCCTACACGCGCGGGCCGGCGGTGCGCGAGACCATCGAGGCCATGTGGATGCCGGCGCTGCAGGCCTTCAAGCCGCAGATGGTGTTCATTTCTGCCGGCTTCGACGCCCACCGCGAAGACGAACTTGGCCAGATGGGGCTGGTGGAGGCCGATTACGAGTGGATCACGCAGCGGCTGATGGACGTGGCGCAGGAACACGCGCAGGGCCGCATCGTGTCGTGCCTGGAGGGCGGCTATGCCTTGTCGGCGCTGGCGCGCAGCGTGGCCGCGCATGTGCGTGTGCTGGCAGGGGTCTGAGCGTTGTCCAAACCACTGACGGGCGCTGAACTCGCCCAGCTCGGCCAGTCGCTGCTCACGCCCACCGCACTGACGGAATTGGCGGTCTTTGTCGCTTGCCTGGGCCTGGCCTGGGCGGTGGTGCGCCTGTTGCGCGGGCCGGCGGCCGAGCGTGGCTCCATCTGGTTCGGCCGCAGCATCGTCGACGGCGTGCTGTTCCCGGTGCTGGCCCTGGTGCTGGCGCTGGTGGCGCGCCGGTTGCTGCAGGACGCGGTGCCGCTGGCCGTGTTCCGGCTGGTCGTGCCCATCCTCGTGTCGCTGGTGGTGATCCGGCTCACCGTGCGGGTGCTGCGCGCGGCCTTCCCGGAGTCTCAGCTGATGCGTGTGGTCGAACGCAGCGTGTCCTGGGTCGCCTGGATCGGCATGGTGCTGTGGGTCACCGGCGTCGCGCCGGTGCTGCTGGAGGAGCTGGACCAGATCCAGTGGAAGATGGGCGGCGCCACGGTCTCGGTGCGCAACCTGATCGAGGGCGTGGTGTCCGCTGTCGTCGTGATGGTCGTGGTGCTGTGGATCGCCGCGGCGCTGGAGGCCCGGCTGCTGCGTGGCGCGGGCGGCAACCTGTCGCTGCGCAAGATGGCGGCCAATGCACTGCGGGCGCTGCTGATCTTCGTCGGCCTGATGTTTGCCGCCACCGCCGCCGGCATCGACCTGACGGCGCTGGGCGTGCTGGGCGGCGCGGTGGGCGTGGGCATCGGCCTGGGCCTGCAGAAGCTGGCGGCCAACTACGTCAGCGGCTTCGTCATCCTGGCCGAGCGCAGCGTGCGCATCGGCGACATGGTGGCGGTGGACGGTTTCGAGGGCCGCATCACCGACATCAACACGCGCTACACGGTGATCCGCGCGCTCTCGGGCAAGGAGTCCATCGTGCCCAACGAGATGCTGATCACGCAGCGGGTGGAAAACTCCTCGCTGGCCGATCCCAAGGTGCTGCTGAACACCATCGTGCAGGTGGCCTACGGCACCGACCTGGAGCCCTTGATGGCCGACCTGGCACGCGCCGTGGAGGCGGTGCCGCGTGTGCTCAGCGATCCGGCCGTGGGCGTGCGGCTGTCCAACTTCGCGGCCGATGGCCTGGAGCTGACGGTCTTCTTCTGGATCGCCGACCCGGAAAACGGCGGCGGCAACGTGCGCTCCGACGTGAACCTGGCCATCCTGCGCCTGCTCAACCAGCGCGGGGTGGAGATCCCGTTCCCGCAGCGGGTGGTGCGCAGCAGCTGAGGTCCGGCGGGCTCAAGTTGGGCCGTGACGGGCCGATGAGCCCATGGTCATGGTTCCGCGTCCCCGTTGCAGCCCTTGCCGTTCACGCGGCCTCACCGCCGTCGAGCTGATCCTCACCTTGGGCATCGTCGCGGTGCTGGCGTTGATCGGGCTGCAGATGTACCAGGGTTGGCAGGACAAGGCCAGGACGCAGACGGCGCAGGCCGACATCATCGAGCTGTCGCTGCTGATCGACGACTTCTTCGCCGACACGGGCCAATTGCCCGGCAGCCTGGCGGATATCGGCAAGGCCGGTCAGCGTGATCCCTGGGGCCGGGCCTACGTCTATGTGAACCTGATGACCACCAAGGGCAACGGCAAGGCCCGCAAGGACAAGTCGCTGGTGCCGCTGAACAGCGACTACGACCTCTACAGCAAAGGGCCGGATGGTGCGTCGGCCACGCCGCTGACGGCCAAGTCCAGCCGCGACGACATCCTGCGGGCCAACAACGGCCGCTTCGTCGGCCCGGCATCGCAGTACTGAAGCGGCCCCATGCACATCCGCGGCCTGTTCCTGCACAGCCAAGTCGCGCGCCGCGTGTTCTGGGTGCTGCTGCTCGCGGCTTTGCTGCCGCTGGGCGTGTTTGCCGGGCTGGCCGCCCAGGCCTGGGCGGCCCACCAGGCGCAGCAGCAACGCTGGGTGGGCAACGAGCACCGCAAGCAGGTGGGTTTGCGGGCCTTCGACAAGCTGGTGGCGGCCCGCGCCACCCTGGCGGCCCACGCGGCCAGTGCATCGGTCGATCTGCCGGCGCCGGCCGATCCGGCCGTGCAGGCCCTGCTGGCGCGGGTGGCGACCGTGTCCGGCGTGGACGGCTCGGTCACCGGCGATCCGGCCCTGGCGGAACTCTGGCGTGCCGAGCGGCAGCGCCAGGCCACCGGCGCCGGGCGTGGCTCGCCGCGCGCGGCGCAGCGGGTGCTGTGGTGGTTGCCGGCCGGCCCCGGCCAGCCGGCCCAGGTGGTGTTGTCGCACCGCGACCTGGGGCGTCAGCGCTGGTGGATCGCCGAGGTGCAGCCGGAGTTCCTGTGGGCGGACTTTGTCGCCGATGGCGCTGCCGCCACCTTGTGCGTGGCCGATGACCGGGGCGCTGCGCTGCGTTGCGCGCCGGGCGCGGGCGCCGGCTCGGCCGGCTGGCCGCTGTTCCTGGACGCCGGCTTCGGCAGCCCCGACTGGACGGTGCGCGGCGATCCGCCGTTGGACGCCGCCGCCGCACCGGTGGCCTTGGGCCAGCCGCTGGTGTTGGGCGCGGTGGCCACGCTGTTGACCATCGTCGCCCTGGCCCTGGTGATGGTGCGCCGCACCCTGGTGCCCCTGGAACAGCTGACCACAGGCACCCGGCGGCTGGCTGCGGGCGAGTGGCAAGCCCGGGTGCCGGCAGGCCGCCCGGACGAGTTTGGTCAGCTGGCGGCGTCCTTCAACGCAATGGCCCAGCGCATCGGCCGCCAGGTGCAGACGCTGGAGGTGCAGGCCGAGATCGACCGCGAGATCCTGGGCGGCCTGGACACGGGCCGGGCCATCCAGCGTGTGGCGCAGCGCCTGCAGGCGGTGCTGCCGGGCACCCCTGCGGCGGTGCTGGTGCGTGATGTGTTCCGGGACGAGGTGCATGACACGCTGTGCGACCCGGGGCGTGATGCCGCCACGAGCGCGTGGTGGGCCTATGACGGCAGCGGCGCCGCGCCGCGCCCGCTGCGGCTGGACCTGAACGATGTCTCTGACCTCGGCGGTGGGCCGCTGAACGGGCGCGCACTGCCGGCCGGCCCGTGGGCCCATGCCGCGCTGGGCCAGCCGGCCTTGCCGGCCACGGTGCGCGCCTGGTGCGCCAGCTGGCACCACGAACGGCTGGCCTTGCTGGTGGTCGCGCCGCAGGCGGCACTCGACGGCCCCACGCAACAGGAACTGTCCGATCTGCGTGACCGCACGGCGGTGACCCTGGCCGCGGCCCAGCGTGAACGCCGGCTGCGCGAGCGGGCCGTGCGCGACCCCTTGACCGGGCTGCTCAACCGGCATGGCCTGCACGACGCCTGCGACCTGCTGCTGGCGCAAGGGCAGGCCTTCAGCCTGCTCTACCTGGACCTGGACGGCTTCAAGGAAGTGAACGACGCCCTGGGCCACACCGCGGGTGACGACCTGCTGCGCCAGGTCGCCCAACGTGTCCGTGTTGCGGCCCCGCCGCTGGCCGCCCTGGCGCGCCCCGGGGGTGACGAGTTTGTGCTGCTGCTGCCGGATGAGGCGGGGGCCCAGGCGCCCCCCGAGGCGCTGGCAGAAGCCTTGTGCCGGGTGCTGGCACAGCCCGTGGCGCTGCGGGGCCAGCTGCTGCACATCGGCGCCAGCATCGGCTTGGTCTCCAGCCCCGCGGATGGGCAGGACCGGGACGAGTTGTTGCGCCGCGCCGACCTGGCCATGTACGCCGCCAAGGGTGAAGGGCGTGGCCGCTGGCGGCGGTTTGAACATGCGCTGGACGCACAGGCCAACGAACGCGCGTGGATCGTGCGGGACCTGCGCAGCGCGCTCGACGCCGGCGGCATGCTGCTGCACTTCCAGCCGCGCGTGCGTGTGGCGGACGCCCAGGTGGCCTCCACCGAAGCGCTGGTGCGGTGGCCGCACCCGACGCAGGGCATGGTGTCCCCCGCGCGCTTTGTGCCCGTGGCCGAGGAGACCGGCCTGATCGAGCGGCTCGGTGCCTTCGTGATGGACGCGGCGCTCGCCCAGTTGCGGCGCTGGCGCGACGCCGGGCTGCCGGTCGGCCGGATGGCCGTCAACGTGTCCGCACGCCAGCTGCAGGACCCCCAGTTTGCAACGCAGGTGCTGGCGCGCCTGCGTCACCACGGGCTGCAGCCGCAGGACCTGGAGGTCGAGATCACCGAGAGCCTGTTCGCCGGCGACGCCGGTGTGGTGACCCGTGCCCTGGAGCCGCTGCGCCGGCAGGGCGTGCAGGTGGCGCTGGACGACTTCGGCACCGGCTACTCGTCGCTGTCGGCTCTGCAGGACCTGCCGGTGGATGTGCTCAAGATCGACCGCAGCTTCGTGGCCGCGCTGGGCCAGCGGGCATCCGCCGACGCCGTGGTGCGGGCCATCATCAGCCTGGCCCATGCCCTGGGCCAACATGTGGTGGCCGAGGGCGTGGAAACCGCGCTGCAGGAAGAGCGATTGCTGGCGCTGGGCTGCGACGAGCTGCAGGGCTACCGCTACGCCCGGCCCATGGCCGGTGCGCAGATCCCTGCGCGTCTGGCGCAGGGGTTTGAACTCGCCGTGCCGGTGTTGACCTGACCGCGGGTCAGGCCACTGCCACCGGGATCTTGCCGATCCTGGCCTGCCACTCACGCGGGCCGGTGTTGTGCACGCTGGTGCCGCTGGCATCCACCGCCACCGTGACCGGCATGTCCTGCACATCGAACTCGTAGATGGCTTCCATGCCCAGGTCGGCAAAACCCACCACCTGCGCACCGCGGATGGCCTTGGCCACCAGGTAGGCCGCGCCGCCCACCGCCATCAGGTAGGCGCTGCCGTGTTGCTTGATGGCCTCGATGGCGGCCGGGCCACGCTCGGCCTTGCCGATCATGCTGATCAGCCCGGTCTGCGCCAGCATCATCTCGGTGAACTTGTCCATGCGCGTGGCGGTGGTGGGGC
>CAYTWU010000259.1:0-5468 GCA_964442175.1 uncultured Rubrivivax sp. | reverse complement strand
CCTTCGACGACGAGGCCGATGCGATCCAGCTCGCCAACGCCACCGACTTCGGCCTGATCGCCGCGGTGTGGACCCGCGATGGCGGGCGCCAGACACGTGTGGCCAAGGCGATGAAGTGCGGGCAGGTCTACATCAACGCCTACGGTGCGGGGGGCGGCGTGGAGCTGCCGTTCGGCGGCGTCAAACGCAGCGGCCATGGCCGCGAAAAGGGCTTCATGGCGCTGGAAGAGTTCTGCACCGTGAAGACCGTCGTGCAGTACCACGGGCAGTGATTCAGGAGACCCCCATGAGACTCAAGGACAAGATCGCCATCGTCACCGGCGCCGCCAGCGGCTTCGGCGAAGGCATTGCGCAGCTCTACGCGGCCGAAGGCGCGAAGGTCGTCGTCGCCGACATCAACGGCGAGGGTGCCCGCAAGGTCGCCGCGGCGATCGGCGCCAACGCCATCGGCGTGTTGTGCGACGTGACGCAGCGCGCCCACATCGACGACCTCGTGAAGACCACGTGTGAAGCCTTTGGTGGCCGCATTGACATCGTCGTCAACAACGCCGGCTGGACACACAAGAACCAGCCGCTGCTCGACGTGGATGAAGCCACCTTCGACAAGGTCTACGACATCAACGTGAAGAGCATCTTCCACATGGTGCACGCCGTGGTGCCGCTGATGCGGCAGCAGAAGGGCGGCGTGATCCTGAACGTGGGCAGCACCGCCGGCATCCGGCCGCGGCCGGGCCTGACCTGGTACAACAGCTCCAAGGGCGCGGTAAACCTGATGAGCAAGTCGCTCGCGGTGGAGCTGGGCCCGGACAACATCCGCGTCAACGCGATCTGCCCGGTGATGGGTGTGACCGGCCTGCTGGAGCAGTTCATGGGCATGCCCGACACGCCGCAGAACCGCCAGAAGTTCCTGGCCACGATCCCGCTCGGGCGTTTGTCCACGCCGCTGGACATCGCCCGTGCGGCGCTCTACCTGGCCAGCGACGACGCCGAGTTCATCACCGGCGTCGAGTTCCCGGTGGACGGGGGCCGCACGGTCTGAGCTTCAGCAGCGCAGCTCGGCGCGGCCAGCGCCCAGCTGTGCGGCGGCCGTGGCCGATGCGGCCACCTGTTCCGCCCCCATTGCGCCAGCCGCGCGCGCCGCCGCGCTGAGCGCTGCGGCTTCGGCCACCGCATCGCGCGGGCCATCGAGCGTGACGGTGCAGGAAGCGCCGATTGCCGACACGGCATCCGGGCCGGTGTACTCGGCCACCCAGTACCAGACCGGGTCGCGGCAGGCAATGGCCCATGACGTGGCGGCGGGCACGGGTGTCTTCGGCGCCAGCCGGAGCGACAGCACGAGCCGGCCGTCGTCCAGCCGGTGCCAGGCCGCGGCGGTGTCGTCCAGCGCCACGGCGTCACGGCTGCCCTCGGGCCGCAGGTCCAGCATCCAGCCCGAGTGGCGGAACAGGCCCAGCACCAGGTCGCGGAACAGCAGCACTGGCTGGGGCACCGGCTCGGCAGCGCCGATCTGCAGCCGCTCCGCCAGCGCAGCCGAAGAGGCTGCGTCCAGCGTGAGCCGCTGCGCCACCCAGGCCAGCTGGCCGCCGTCCAGCCCCAGCTGCACCTGGCAGGCCAGCCGGCCATGCGGGTGCGCTGCGGCGCCGCCGGCCACGGCCAGCAGCAGCGCGACAGCGGCGCGGCGTGGCATCAGCGGATCGCCACCGGGTTGATGATGGCCTGCACACCACCGGTGAAACGCGAGGCGCCGAGCGTGAACATGAACTCCCAGGCCTTGTCCTTCACCAGCTCGGTGGTGTCGATGTTCTCCAGGATGTAGATGCCGTTTTTGGCGATCAGGATCTGGTGCACCTCGAACACACCCACGCCGGCTTCGAACGGGATCGCGTCCAGCCCCCAGGTGTCGGCGCCCACGGCCACCACGTCCTTGCTGGCCAGGTACAACGCGCCGTCCTTGCCCAGGCCCGGTTCGCCGCTGATGAACCGTTTGTCGTCCTGGCCCACCAGCGCCTGCCAGCCGGTGTAGAAGAGAACGACATCGCCCTTGCGGATCTCGATGCCCTGCTTTTTGGCCTGCTCGTCGATCTCCTTGCGGTTGAACACCGTGCCCTCGGGCAGCGGGTTCTTGCCGAAGTAGGACGCCATGTCCAGCACCACACCCCGCGTCACGATGCCCGGCAGGTTCTGGATGCCCAGCTTGGTCAGGCCGTTGGCCTGCACGAAGTCGGCATTCTTGTTGCAGTTGTAGTAGAGGTTGTCCACGCCGATGTGGCCCAGGCCGTCGATCTGCGAGCCGGTGCCGACATAACCCATGTAGATGTCGTCGTTGTAGTTGGTCTTGGTGGGGCCCAGGCCGCCGCCGCCCACCTGGCCCGGCTGGTTGATCACCAGCGCCCAGCTGCGCGGGCCGAAGGCAGGGGTCTTCGCGTTGGTTTCCACGCCCAGGCGGTAGACCTTGCCGGTTTTCACCAGCTTGGCAGCGGCCAGGGCGAGTTCGGGTGTCAGCAGGTTGGCGGCGCCGATCTGATCGTTGGGGCCGTACTTGCTCTTGCACCAGTCGTTCTGCGCATGGGCGGCGCCGGCCAGCACGGTGGTGCAGGCCAATGCGCTCAGCAGCTGTGGCCAGCGGATCGGGAAGTTCATGGGGGTCTCCTCACAGGCGAGGGCCGGCGCAGCACAGGCACCCGACGGGCTTGTCTCCTCTGGTTGATGGCGCCGGCGCCCGTCGGTGCGGCCGCATGATCGGCCGTCTGCCGCGGCCAGGTGTTCGTTTTCGTGAAAGCGTGGGTTTGCCCGGTCCCTAGTCCCTCAGAAGAGCACGACGTCGCGCATCGCCTGCCCCGCGGCAAGGCGGTCCAGGCCGCGGTTGATGTCGTCCAGCGCCAGGCGCTCGCCCATCAGCCGGTCCACTGGCAGCCGGCCGCGCCGGTAGAGGTCGATGTAACGTGGGATGTCGCGCGCCGGCACGGCCGAGCCGATGTAGCTGCCACGCAGCGTGCGCTCCTCGGCCACCATCTGCACCGGTGGCAGTGCAAAACGTCTATCGGGGTGCGGCAGGCCGGCGGTGACGGTGCTGCCGCCGCGGCGCGTGACCTGCCAGGCCAGCTCCAGCGCGGGGATGGCGCCGGCCATCTCGAAGGCGTAGTCCACACCGCCTTTTGTGAGGGCACGCACCTGTGCGGCGGCGTCGGGGCTGGCGGCGTTGACGGTGGCCGTGGCGCCGAGTTCGCGCGCCAGCGCGAGTTTGCTGTCGCTGAGGTCGATGGCCACCAGCTCGCGCGCCCCACTGGCCGCGGCGGCCAGCAGCGCTGAAAAGCCCACGCCACCCAGCCCCAGCACCGCCACCGTGCTGCCGGCGCCCACCTGGGCGGTGTTGATGACCGCGCCCACGCCGGTGAGCACGGCGCAGCCGAAGAGCGCGGCCTCGGCCGGTGTCAGGTCGGCATTCACCTTCACACAGGAGCGCCGCGACACCACACACTGTTCGGCAAAACACGAGACACCCACGTGGTGGTTCACGTATTCGCCGTCCAGCCGCAGCCGGCGCTGGTGGCCCAGCAGCACGCCTGCGCCATTGGCCGCAGCGCCGGGTTCGCACAGCGCGGGCCGGCCCTCGGCGCAGGGCAGGCAACCGCCGCAGCTGGGCATGAAGACCATCACCACGCGGTCGCCGGGGGCGAGGTCGGTGACGCCGGGGCCACATTCCAGCACCTCGCCGGCCGACTCGTGGCCGATCACCATCGGCAGCGGGCGCGGCCGGTCGCCGTTGATCACCGACAGGTCCGAATGGCACAGCCCCGCGGCCAGCACGCGCACGCGCACCTCGCCCGGGCCGGGCGGGTCGAGCTCCAGTTCCAGGATCTTCAGCGGCTGGCTCTGGGCGTACGGGGCCGGCAGGCCCATGGTCTGCAGCACGGCGGCGCGGATCTTCATCGCAGCATCTCCTGTCGAGGTCTTGTTGCGGCAAGTCTAGGACGCGTGCCCTGCGCCGGCTTCGACAACATGAAAGGCAAGCTTCCCGAAAGCCGAATTGCCGCGGGCCGCGGATGGGGGCAAGCTGCCGCCCACGATGAGCATGCCTTCCTTCGCCGAACAGTTGCAGCACTGGCGCATGTGGATCGGCCGCAGCGAACAGCGTGTCGATCTGGTCACCGCCGCGCCGCTGCACGCGCTGGCCGCCACGCTGGACCACGATGACGCCGAGCCGCCGCCCGGCGCCGACATCCCGCCGCTGGCGCACTGGCTGTACTTCCTGCCCGCGGCGCTGGCGCGCGACATCGGGCCGGACGGCCATCCGCAGCGCGGCGGCTTCCTGCCGCCGGTGCCGCTGCCGCGCCGCATGTGGGCCGGCGGGCGGCTGGACTTCCACCACCCGCTGCAGGTGGGCGACGAGATCACCCGTGTTTCGCGCATCGTGCAGGTGGATGCCAAACAGGGCCGCAGCGGCCCACTGGTCTTCGTGACGGTGCGGCACGAGATCAGCAACGCCCGCGGCGTGGCGCTGGCCGAAGAACACGACATCGTCTACCGCGAGGCGCCCGCACCCGGCGCGCCTTCGCCCGCGCCGCTGCCTGCGCCACCAGATGCCAGTTTCTCGCGCGAGATCGCGCCCGACCCGGTGCTGCTGTTCCGCTACAGCGCGCTCACCTTCAACGGCCACCGCATCCACTACGACCGAAGCTACGTCACCGAGGTCGAGGGCTACCCCGGCCTCATCGTGCACGGCCCGCTGATCGCCACGCTGCTGGTGGACCTGCTGCGCCGCGAGCGCCCGCAGGCACGGTTGAAGCGTTTTGCCTTCACGGCGTTGCGGCCCGTCTTCGACATCCGCCATTTCCAGGTCTGCGGCCGCGACAACGGCCACGCCACCTTCGCGCTGTGGGCGCGCGACCATGAAGGCAAGCTGGCGATGCAGGCCGAGGCCCGAACCGAATGAGCACCCCGACCACGATGAGCGATGTGCTGTACCCCGACATCCGCGACGGCGTGCGCGCGCTGTGCGCACAGTTCCCCGCCGAGTACCACCGCCAGATCGATGCCGAGCGCGGATACCCCGAGGCCTTTGTCGACGCACTCACGCAGGCCGGCTGGCTGGCGGCACTGATCCCGCAGGACTACGGCGGCTCGGGCATGGGCCTTGCCGAAGCCAGCGTGATCATGGAAGAGATCAACCGCAGCGGCGGCAACGCGGGCGCCTGCCATGGCCAGATGTACAACATGGGCACGCTGCTGCGCCATGGCTCGGCCGAGCAGAAACAACGCTGGCTGCCGCCGATCGCCCGCGGCGAGCTGCGGCTGCAGAGCATGGGCGTCACCGAGCCCAGCACGGGCACCGACACCACCAAGATCAAGACCACGGCCATCCGACAAGGCGACCGCTGGGTGGTCAATGGCCAGAAGGTCTGGATCAGCCGCATCCAGCACAGCGACCTGATGATCCTGCTGGCGCGCACCACGCCGCTGGCCGAGGT
>CAYTWU010000258.1:0-5481 GCA_964442175.1 uncultured Rubrivivax sp. | reverse complement strand
GTTGCGGTGCAGCAGCACCGCGCCCTTGCTGACGCCGGTGGTGCCGCCGGTGTACTGCAGCACCGCGATGTCGTCCGGCCCCAGGGCCACGGGCTTCAGGGGGAGCTTCTGGCCCTGCGCGAGCGCGTCCTTGAAGCGCACCGCCCCCGGGATGCGCCAGGCCGGCACCAGCTTGCGCACCTTGCGCACCACGTGGTTGACGACGGTGCCCTTCAGCAGGCCCAGCATGTCGCCCATCGCGGCCACCAGCACGGTCTTGGTGGGCACGCCGGGCAGCACCTGCTGCAGCACGGCGGCAAAGTTTTCCAGCACCACGATGGCCTTGGCGCCAGAATCCTTGAGCTGGTGCTCCAGCTCACGCGGTGTGTACAGCGGGTTCACGTTGACGACCACAAAACCCGCACGCAGCACCGCCGCCACCGCGATGGGGTACTGCGGCACGTTGGGCATCATCAGCGCGACACGGTCGCCGCGCACCAGCGGCTGCGCCTGCAGCCACGCAGCCAGCGCACGCGAAAACGCATCCAGCTGGGCAAACGTGATCACCTGGCCCATGAAGCGGTAGGCCGGCAGCGCCGCGTGTTTCTTGAAGCTGTCATCGAACAGCGCCAGCAGCGACGGGTAGAGATCGGTGGCGACCTCCGCCGGCACGCCTGCCGGGTAGTGCTTCAGCCACGGTTTGTTCATGTTCTGCGGACCCCAACCTCTCGCGGGGCATTCTGACCGGTGGCCGGCGCCCCCAGCATCAGGGGATTCGATAGCGGGCTGGCTTCCTAGAATCCCGCTGGATGCCCCGCGCTGCTGCCGGTCCCGACCCTGCCCCTGGCCCCGATGCGGGCCGGCGTTGGCGGCTGCACCTGCTGGGCCGCGTGGAACTGCGCGACCCCGCAGGCCAGCCGCTGCGCCTGCCCGGCCCCGTGGCCACGCTGCTGCTGGCGCGCCTGGCCTTGCCGCCCCAACGCGCCCATGCGCGGGAGGAACTGGTCGAGCTGCTGTGGCCCGGCGTGTCACCGGCCGTCGCGCGCAACCGGTTGCGGCAGCTGCTGTCCGTGCTGCGCGGCCTGCTGCCGCACGAGCTGCTGCTGGCCGACCGGCATTCCCTGCGCCTGGCCGAGGGCCTGCTGGCCTGCGATGTCAGCGACTTCGAAGCGGCGGTGCGCACGCAGCCGGCGGAGGCCGCGGCCCTGTACGCCGGCGAGCTGCTGCCGGGCTTCTATGGAGACTGGGTGCAGGACGAGCGCCGCCGCCTCGCGGCGCTGGCCGAGCGGCCGGAGGTCGCGGCGCCCGCCCCCCGCGCCGGCCTGCCGCGTTACCTGACGCGCCTGCTCGGCACCGAGGCCACGGCCGCACAGTTGCAGGCCGCGGTGTGCGCGCACCGGCTGGTCACGCTGG
Organism: uncultured Rubrivivax sp.; assembly: GCA_964442175.1. Lineage (GTDB taxonomy): Bacteria > Pseudomonadota > Gammaproteobacteria > Burkholderiales > Burkholderiaceae_C > Rubrivivax. The sequence continues at coordinate 4,089 of CAYTWU010000258.1, read as the reverse complement.
TGGGGCCCGGCGGCGGTGGCAAGACCCGCCTGGCGGTGGAGGTGGCACAGGCGCTGCAGGACGCCGGGCAGCCCTTCCAGCGCATCGACTTCGTGCCACTGGCGGCCTGCACCACGGCGGCCGGAATGGCCGATGCGCTGCTCGTGGCGCTGGGCCTGCCCGGCGGGGCTGCCGACCCCCTGAGCACGCTGGTGCAGGCCTTGATCGGCCGCCGTGTGCTGCTGCTGCTGGACAACTGCGAGCAGCTGGTCGAGGCCGGCGCCCCGCTGATCGCCGCACTCGCCGCGCGGCTGCCGCAGGCCCATTGGCTGATCACCTCGCGGCGTGTGCTGGGGCTGGACGGCGAACAGGAGCTGGCCCTGCCCACGCTGCCCATGCCGCCGGCCCGGGCCGGCATCGACACGCTCGCGCGCAACCCGGCCGTGGCGCTGCTGCTGGACCGCGCCCGCGCCGTGGCACCGGGTCTGCGACTGCACCCGGGCAATGCCGCTGCGCTGGTGGCGCTGGTGCGGGCGCTCGATGGTCTGCCGCTGGCCATCGAGCTGGCGGCCACACGCCTGCGCAGCCTGGCGCCCGAGGCGTTGCTGGGCCTGCTGCAGGCCCATGGCGAGCCGGCGCTGGCTCTGCTGGCGCGCAGCGGCCCCCGCAGCGGGCACGACGAACGCCACGCGTCCATGCTGAAGGTGGTGCGCTGGAGTTGGTCGCTGCTGAGCCCACCCGCGCAGGCCCTGCTGGCGGCGGTGGCGGTGTTCGAAGGCGGTTTTTCGCTGGCCGCGGCGCAGGCCGTGGCCGGGGACCTCACGGCCACCGACGCTGCGCTGGGCCTGGACGAAGGGGTGCAGCACGCCCTGGTGCGGGCCGAGCCCGCGGCCGGGCGTTACGCGCTGTACGAGGTGGTGCGCGAGGCCGCGCTGCTCGACCTCCCGGCCGAACAGCGTGCCCGGCTGCGCAGCCGGCTACGCCAGTGGGTGGTGCACTGGGCCCAGGGCCTGCCGACCAGCCCGCCGCTGCCAGCGGTGCGGCGCGAGCTGCGCAACATCGCCGCCGCTCTGGTCAGCGCCGCGGCCGATGGTGCACCCGCCGATGCGCTGGCCCTGTGGGAGGCGCTGCAGCGGGCGCTGTCCGACATCTCGCTGCCGCCGGCCGCGCGGGCGGCGCTGGCGACCAGCCTGCAGGCCCTGTCGGCCGGCCCGGCGCGCGCCGCCGCCCAGGCCACGCTGGCGCGGGCCGCCATGCGCGCCGGGGATGCCGCCTCGGCCCAGGCCCTGGCCGCCGACGCGATGGCCGGGCTGCCGGCCCAGGGCCTGGCGCGGGCGGTGGTGCTCGCGCGGGTGGCACACATCCGCTGGCGCCTGCAGCGCGACCCTGCCGTGGCCGCGTGGCTGGAGGAGGCCGCCGCCATCGCAGAGCGCGAAGATGCATGGGCGCTGCAAGCCAGCGTGTGGTCGGTGCAGGGCGCGATCCAGCGCCTGCAGGACCCGGCCGCTGCCGCCGCGTTGCAGCGCCAGGCCATCGCCGCCTGGCGCGCGGCGGGCGATGCCCATGGCGTCAACACCGGCCGCTACAACCTGGCACTGGCGCTGACGGCACAGCCCGCGCTGCGCACGCAGGCGCTGCAGGAAATCACGCAGGTGCAGGCCGATACACGCGCGGCGCAAGACTGGGGCCAGCTGGCATCGGCCTGCAACCAGCGCGGCGAGATCCTGTCGTGGCTGCGCCGCTGGGACGAGGCCGTGGCCGCTTACCGGGAAGGCATCGCCGTGGCCGACGATGCACTGGAGCTGCTGCCCCTGGCCTACTGCCTGTGGAACCTGCCCGGCGCATTGGCGCACCGCCGCGAGCCGGCCGCCGCGGGCCGCCTGATGGGTTTTGCGGCCCGGTTCTGGGCCGAACGCTTCGGCCCGCTCTCGGCCGCCGACCGGCACGACCGGCGCCGGGTGCAGCGGCTGGTCGCTGCCCAGCTGGGTGCCGAGCGCGCCGCTGCACTGCTGGCCGAAGGCGCCGCGCTCAGCCTGCCCGAAGCCGTGCGGCTGGCGCTGGGCGGCGCCGGCTGAACGGCGTCAATCGCTGCCCAGCTCCACCGCGTAGGCCAGGCCCAGCTGCGTGAACTTCAGCGCGTGCAGTGCCTGGTTGCCGAAGGTGGCCGTGGTGTCGCGGTCGGTGTGGATGGCGCGGTTGTAGGTGTTGAACCCGGCCTCGAACGGGAACGATGCCGCGAAGCCGCGACCGGTCCAGGAGGCGTGGTCGGAGCAGGCATAACCGCAGCGGTCGTAACCCACGCTCAGCTGCGGCAAGTAGGCCGCGGCCAGGTCGGCCACGAACTGGTTCTGCGCGGCGTTCGTGAAGTCGGTGTAGATCCACAGGTCGGTCAGGTCACCCTGGAAGGCCGTCATGTCCAGCTGCAGCACCCCCACCACGGCCTTGCCCAGGCGCTGGTACTGGGTGGCGATCTGCTGCGAGCCGCGCAGGCCCACCTCCTCGGCCGCGTAGGCGATGAACTCGATCGAGCGCCGCGGCCGGTAGTTGCGGTCGGCCAGCACACGGATGATCTCGGTCAGCGCGGCCACGCCGCTGGCGTCGTCGTCGGCGCCCGGCGCGCGCACGTTGGCGTTGGCATTGCCGGCGATGGAATCCAGGTGGGCCCCCAGCACCACGGTCTCGGTGGCGTTGCCACTGCCGGCGATGCGCAGCTTCACCGATTTCTGCGGCCAGTCGGCGTGCCGCACCTGGCTCACCCGCATCCACGACTTGCCCGCGGCCAGCTGGCGCCATTGGGCCGCCAGCCAATCCGATGCGGCCACGCCGTGGCTGGAGTTGTAGAGCCGGTTCTGGAAGTCCGACAGCGACTGGATGGTCGACAGGATGCGGCTGTCCTGCAGCAGCGGCAGCGCCGCGTTCACCTCGGCCTGGTCGTCGATGCTGTAGCTGGGCGCCAGCGCGGGCGTGGCGGTGCCCTGCAGGCGGTGCAGCACGGCCAGTGCCTCCGCCAGCGAATCGTGGCGCACATAGCCGCCGCAGCGGTGCAGCTGCTCGTGCACCTCGTGCGAGAGTTGCGGCAGCCAGTCGGCGTCCAGCTGCACCGCGTGCACCTTTTCGCTGGCGCGCACCAGGGTGGCGTTGGGGCCACGTTCGCGCGGCACGTTCACCACCACGTCGCGGGTGGACAGCACACGCGCGTCGCTGGCGCGCTCGGCCAGCAGCCGCCAGGCGGTGTCGCCGACGGTGATCCAGGTGGTTTCGGCGGCCAGGGCCGGCAGGCTGCCGAGCAGCAGGCTGGCCACGGCCAGGTGGTGGGTGAATCGCATCTCGGGTCTCCGTGGGGTGTGTGCGCGAATGTAGCGCTGCGGCCGCCCCATGTTCGTGGGGGGCGGCCAAGGTGCCGGGCTAACGGGGCCCTAACGGCGGCCCGCCACAGTGCAGCCATCCCACCGTTTCAGGAGTGCCGCATGACCCGAACCCTGCTCAGCACCGCCGCCGCCCTGCTGCTGGCGGCCACCGCGCCGGCCCAGGCCGGCTTCAACGCGCCCATCAGCTTTGACCAGGCCGGCACCGTGACGCTGACGCTGGACTACGCCGAAGGTGGCTTCGACCATGTGCTGGAGCTGGCCGCCACGCCCGGCCCGCTGGGCGACGTGCTGATGGCGCTGACGGCGCTCTCCGACCCCAGCCCCGACGTGCTGGGCCTGGTGCCGGCCGCACTGGGCGACAGCGTGGCGCTGGGCAGCTTTGGCGCCGGGCAGGAGATCGTGCTGCGCATCACCAACGTCGAGTCGGTCCGCCTGGGTGAGCCGGGCAACCTGGGCAGTCAGGTGTTCACCGGCAGCGCCAGCGCCTTCAACGAACAGCCCACGCAGTGGTACAGCTTCGTCGAGCAGCTCTCGCCCACCAGCTTGCGCGTGCGCATCGAAGACCTGTTCCCGCTGAACCCGCTGGACGGTGCGACCAGCATGGACGACTACGACCTGCAGTTCACGCTCACGCTGGCCGTGCCCGAGCCCGGCACCTGGGCGCTGATGGCCGCTGGCCTGCTGGCCGTGGGCCGCTGGTCGCGCCAGGGGGTTCGGGCGCGCTGAGCGCCCCGCGGACGCG
>CAYTWU010000257.1:0-5501 GCA_964442175.1 uncultured Rubrivivax sp. | reverse complement strand
CGATGCGCTGAAGGTGGGCCTGCTGCAGTGCCTGGCGCTGATCCCGGGCACCAGCCGCTCGGGCGCCACCATCATGGGTGCGCTGGTGCTGGGTTTTTCGCGCAAGGCGGCCACCGAGTTCAGCTTCTACCTGGGCATCCCCACGCTGATGGGCGCGGGCGCTTACTCGGTCTGGAAACAACGCGAGCTGCTGTCCTGGGCCGATGTGCCGATGTTCGCGGTGGGCACCGTGGTGGCGTTTTTCAGCGCGCTGCTGTGCATCCGCTGGCTGATCCGCTACGTGTCCAGCCACGACTTCACCATCTTCGCCTGGTACCGCATCGTGTTCGGCGGCCTGGTGCTGCTGACGGCCTACACCGGCATGGTCAGCTGGAGCGTTTGAAGACGAGGTCCCAGACGCCGTGGCCCAGCTTCAGGCCACGGGCTTCGAACTTGGTGTCGGGCCGCCAGGCCGGCCGCGGGGCGTAGCCCTCGGCGGTGTTGCTGTAGCCGGGCGCCGCGCCCAGCACGGCCAGCATGTGCTCGGCATAGGGCTGCCAATCGGTGGCGCAGTGCAGGTAGCCGCCCGGCGACAGCCGCGTGCGCAGCAGCTCGACGAACTCAGCCTGGATCAGCCGGCGCTTGTGGTGGCGATTCTTGTGCCAGGGGTCCGGGAACCAGATGTGCACGCCGGCCAGCGATGCGGCCGGCAGCATGTGCTGCAGCACCTCCACCGCGTCGTGCTGCAGCAGGCGCAGGTTGCCGAGGTTCTGGCTGCCGATCAACTTGAGCAGCGCGCCCACGCCGGGTTCGTGCACCTCCACGCCCAGGAAATCGTGCTCCGGCATCGCAGCCGCCACCTGCGCGGTGGCGCCGCCCATGCCGAAACCGATCTCCAGGATCACCGGCGCCGTGCGGCCGAAGGTGGCGGCCAGGTCCAGCGGTGCGGGCTGGTAGGGCAGCACGAAGCGCGGCCCCAGCTCGGCCAGGGCACGCACCTGCCCGCTGCCCATGCGGCCGGCGCGGGTGACAAAACTGCGCACCGGGCGCCGGGGGAAATCGGTCGGGTTCATCGGGGAGCGATGGTAGCGCCCCGGACGGCTAGAATCTGCCCGTTCTGCGGGCGTCGTTCAATGGCAGGACCTGAGCTTCCCAAGCTCATGACGTGGGTTCGATTCCCATCGCCCGCTCCAGAGACACCGTAGGAGCGGGCCATTTCGGCCCGTTTTGCGTTTCTACCCTACTAAAAACCAAACTAAGCGTTCTGAGGAGTAGAGCGGTCGTTGCTGCTGACGTCACTCCATGCGCTTGCTCACGTACTGGGTGAGCGCGCTAGAGAGGATCGCAGCGCCTAGCAGCGTTTGCAGCTTGTCGAGGGCATCCTGGCTTAGCCAGTGCCAGCACTCCGGCGTGAGTAGGTGATAGACGTAAGCCACGACACCCATCGCGATGCAGGCAACGATGATCCAGAAGAGCGCCAACGTCGCCCAGTTCGCATGGTTACGAAACTGCTGATGGCGTCTGTGCTCCTGAGTCCTGCCGTCCTTCTCAAGGTCCAAACCGGAGTCAAGACGGATGGCTTCAGTCGTAGCCAATTCGTCTCCGCCCTTCGACTCACCAGGCTCAAACACTGAGCCTGGGGGCGAAGGGGGCGGAGAATCCAGACCGATCACAGAGCCGAGTGCTTCGGTTGCTTCAGGATGTCGCTGTAGAACGCTTCAATCAGATCATTCGAGATTGACGCGTTTTTCCCTGCCGCGTCCCAGGTCCGCTGCCAAGGTGTACCCGGCCGGTGCGTAGCTGAAGACAAGACGATGCCGCTGTACTTGCAGTACGTCTGCGCAACCGACGACATCACCTCTCGCTCTGCATCCGTGAAGCGATAGTCAGACTGTGCACCTGGGACCATTTCCACGGGGAGGCTCTGGTACTTCTTGACTGCGTGATACACAGACGGAATCACCGGCCCATATTGCCAAGCCTGAACGCGCTCGGACAGAAGCGGCTGCCCATGAAGCCCGAGCATGTAGCCGTGTGCCACGTACACAAGCTTGATGAGCTGCATCGGCGTCAGCGCCGGATCGGAACCGGCTTTGCACTGATCGAGGATGTACTGGGCCACAGACAACGACTTGAGATCGCTCATCGTCTTCCTCCGTTAGCTTCGCCCAAGAAAAGTGGCGCGAACATACCACAAGCGGAATGTTCGGAACCTATTTGCACTCCACGCTTTCAGGTGACAGTACACGTGACGTCAATACTGTACATAACTACAGATCTAACGTCAATGAACAGAAGCTGAGTGGTGCGCCCGCTCCATCCCCGGGGCGTACCTGCCGACCAGCACCGTCACCGCGCCGTCCTGGGCGAACTGTGGGTAGTTCTCGCCTGTTTCGTCCCGGGGCTGGGTCTCGCCTTCGGGCACGCGGCTGCAGGCGGGCGTGAGCAACAGCGCCCCGCGCAGCTCAGGGCCTCCATTGCCGGCACGCCCATGTGGTACCCCTGGCCGGGCGCCAGCACCACGGCCTGAAAGCGGCCTTTGCCGCTGGGCCAATCGATCTGCACGACTAGCCGATGTCCGCGCACGTTTCGCACGCCGTCATCGCCCGCCTGGGCCGATGGGGGCAGTGCCAGTGCCAGCAGGCCGGTTGCTGCCAAACAGCTTGAGGTGCGCATGGTGCGGGGCGGGATGCTGCGGTCGCCTCGATTCTGAGCCCGCCACATCGGTGTTTGCGCCGCTGGTCGCCAGGCGTCGCGTCCGTCATCATCTCGACCGAGTATGCGTGATCCCCTGCAAATCCTCTGCATCGGCGGGCCAGAGCCCGACCTGGGCCTGTCGGCCTGGGGCCCGTTTGCCGTGCGTGCCTGCGCCACCCTGGACGAGGCGGCGGCCGTGCTGCGCCAGGGGCCGATGGACGCCGTGCTGCGTCTGGCGCACGGCGACGCGGCGTTGGACGAGTTGTTGCACTGGCCGGCCCTGACCCAGGTGGTGATGGATGCTGCGCTGGTGGCCGTGGTGCCCGAGCCGCAACCCGGTGCCGCACTGAAGCTGCTGCAACGCGGCGCGCAAGATGTGCTGAACACGCAGGGCCTGGTGCCCGATGCGCTCGCCCGCGCCTTGCGCCTGGCGGTGGAGCGCAAGCGCCTGGAGCAGGCGGCACGCAAGGCCTACGCCACCGACCTGGCCACCGGCCTGCCCAACCACGCCCAGTTGCTGGAGCACATGACCCACCTGCTGGCGCTGCGCGAACGCGAACCGGCGCCGATGGCGCTGATCGTGCTGCGCATCGAAGGCCTGGCCAGCACCGAGGCGGCGCTGGGCGCGGAGGCCGCCAACGTGCTGCGTCGCAAGGTGGCGGTGCGCATCCGCTCCGGCCTGCGCGCCAGCGACGTGGTGGCCTCGCTGGGCGCCGATGCCTTTGCCGTGCTGCTGGCCTGGATCGACGCGGCGGGCGATGCGCCCCAGGTGGCGGCCAAACTCGCGCAGCAGGTGCAGCAGCCCTTCAAGGTGGCCGGCACCGACCGCGCTGTGGCCGTCAGCCTGGGCCTGGCGGCCTACCCTGAACATGGCCGCGACGCCGATGCGTTGATGCGCCGGGCCGTCGGCCAGGCCGCATCGGTGGCGGCGATGGGCCGCGAAGGTTTTGCCAACCGTGTGGAACGCGGCCCCGCCGCTGCGGCCAACGACGACTGATTCAGCGGTTGATGTCGCCCAGGCAGAGGTACTTCAGCTCGACGTAATCGTCCACGCCCTGGCGCGCGCCTTCGCGCCCGAGGCCCGATTGTTTGACGCCGCCGAACGGCACCTCGGCCGTCGAGATCAAGCCGGTGTTGATGCCCACCATGCCGTACTCCAGCGCTTCGCCCACGCGGAAGATGCGGCCCACGTCGCGGCTGTAGAAGTAGCTCGCCAGGCCGAATTCGGTGTTGTTGGCCAGCTGGATCGCCTCGGCTTCGGTTTCGAACTTGAACACCGGTGCCACCGGGCCGAAAGTCTCTTCGCGTGCGCACAGCATCTCGCTGGTGACGCCGGACAGCACCGTCGGCGTGTAAAAACGTTCGCCCACACGCGTGCCGCCGATCACGACCTTGGCGCCCTTGGCGGTGGCGTCGGCCACATGCGCCTCCACCTTGGCGATGGCCTGGTCGTCGATCAGCGGGCCCTGTTGCACACCGGTCTCGAAGCCGTTGCCCACCGTGATGGCGCCGGCCTTGGCCGCGAGTTTGTCGACGAAGCGGTCGTAGACCCCGGCCTGCACATAGAAGCGGTTGGCGCACACGCAGGTCTGGCCGGCGTTGCGGTACTTGCTGACCATGGCGCCATCGACCGCACTGTCGAGGTCGGCGTCGTCGAAGACGATGAAAGGTGCGTTGCCACCCAGTTCCAGGCTCAGCTTCTTGATCGTCGGCGCGCACTGCGCGGCCAGGATGCGGCCCACCTCGGTGCTGCCGGTGAAGGACAGGTGGCGCACCGTGTCGCTGCTGCACAGCACCTGGCCGACCGCGATGGACTGTTCACCATCGGCCGTCAGGATGTTCAGCACCCCGGCCGGCATGCCGGCACGCTGCGCCAGTTCGGCCACGGCCAAGGCCGACAGCGGCGTGGCTTCGGCCGGTTTGATCACCACGGTGCAGCCGGCCGCCAGCGCCGGCGCCACCTTGCGCGTGATCATCGCGATCGGGAAGTTCCAGGGCGTGATCGCCGCGCAGACGCCGATCGGCTGCTTGATGACCAGGTAACGCTTGTTGTTGTCCGTGGTCGGGATGGTCTCGCCGTAGATGCGGCGCGCTTCTTCGGCGAACCACTCGATGAAGCTGGCACCGTAGACCACCTCGCCACGCGCTTCGGCCAGCGGTTTGCCTTGTTCGGCCGTCATGATGCGGGCCAGGTCGTCGGCGTGCTGGTGCAGCAGCGCGAACCACTTCATCATCACCGCGGCGCGCTCCTTGGCGGTCTTGGCGCGCCACAGCGGCCAGGCGCGGTCGGCGGCGGCGATGGCCGCTGCTGTCTCTGCCGCGCCCAGGTTGGCCACATCGGCCAGCTTCAGGCCGGTGGCGGGGTCGGTGACGTCGAAGCGGCTGCTGCCCGCCACCCATTCACCGCCGATCAGCGCATCGGTCTTCAGCAGGCCGGCGTCGTTCAGCGTCGCCAGCGGGGAGGTTTTCATGTCCATGGGGCCGTCCTTCGCGTTCTGAGCCCACGACTCTATCGCGTCGGCTGCATAGAATCCGCCCCATGAAAGCTGCCGACATCCGCTCCACCTTCTTGAACTTTTTCGCCTCCAAAGGGCACCAGATCGTGGCCTCCAGCCCGGTCGTGCCGGGCGACGACCCGACGCTGCTGTTCACCAACGCGGGCATGAACCAGTTCAAGGACGTGTTCCTGGGCTTCGACAAGCGCCCCTACAGCCGCGCCACCACCAGCCAGAAGTGCATCCGCGCCGGCGGCAAGCACAACGACCTGGACAACGTCGGCTACACCGCGCGCCACCACACCTTCTTCGAGATGCTGGGCAACTTCA
>CAYTWU010000256.1:0-5507 GCA_964442175.1 uncultured Rubrivivax sp. | reverse complement strand
GTCATGGACCACGGCACGCTGACCGACAACAACGGGCGCAAGGCCGACTTCCGCACCGTGATCATCGTGATGACCACCAACGCTGGCGCCGAGACCATGAACAAGGCCACCATCGGCTTCACGAACAAACGTGAGCAGGGTGACGAGATGGCCGACCTGAAGCGCCTCTTCACGCCCGAATTCCGCAACCGGCTGGACGCCACGGTGTCCTTCCGCGCGCTGGACGAAGAGATCATCCTGCGTGTGGTCGACAAGTTCCTGCTGCAGCTGGAAGGTCAGCTGTCGGAGAAGAAGGTCGAGGTCACCTTCAGCGACGAGCTGCGCAAGCACCTGGGCAAGAAGGGCTTCGACCCCCTGATGGGCGCCCGCCCGATGCAGCGCCTGATCCAGGACATGATCCGCCGTGCGCTGGCCGACGAACTGCTCTTTGGCCGCCTGGTCGATGGTGGGCGCCTCACGGTGAGCCTGGACGACAAGGACGAGGTCGTGCTGGACATCCAGCCGCCCAAGAAGAGCGACAAGCCCAAGGCCGAGGCCACACCGGCCTGAGATCAGGGTTGGGCGTTCGCCAGCGGGTCCTGGCGGTAGAACCTGGTGAACACCCCGTACAACGCGGGGTGTTCTGCTTTCATGGCCGCGGGCGTCACGAAAAACGCCTCGCTGGCCACGCAGAAGAACTCGTCCTCGCCCGCCGCGCCGTACGGGTCCAGCGCCGTGTCGTCACCGGCCTCGGTACGCCCTGCGAAATCCTCGTAGGTCTCCCGCAGCACCTGCGTCCACTCGCTGCGCGGCAGCCCGGCGGGCAACAGCGGCACACCGTCCGATGTGCCGTCGGCCAGGTCCAGCACATGCGCAAATTCGTGGATCACCACGTTGTAGGCCGGACCCGGACGCCGGCCGGCGCTGCGCACGTCGGTCCACGACAGCATCACGGGGCCGCCCTCCATGGCCTCGCCGGCCAGTTCGTCGTCGTACTCGTGTTGCACACCGTCTTCGTCCAGGTGCTGGCGGCGGACACGCACCGCGTGCGGGTGCACCACGATGCCGACAAAACCGTCGTAGCGGTCCAGCCCCAGCTTCAGCACCGGCAGCACGGCCTGCGCGGCAATGGCGACGACCACGTCGTTGGTCATGCGCAGGCCCCCAGCGGCGCTGAACTCCTTGCGGTCCAGGAACAGGCTGGTGAGCCGGCGCAACTCGGCCTGGTCCGCCGGGTCGCGCTGCTTCAGGAAGGGGTAGCGCACCAGCGTGCGCTTCCACAGATCGCCCGGGATCGGGCGCCTGGCCACCGCACGGGCTTCTGCCCGCTGGCGCCAGGCCTGCCACAGGCGGCCGATCACGGCGCGGTGGCGGGTGCGACGCGTGCCAGACCGTCGCGGGTCAGGCGCAGCACCTCGGCGCGGCTGCCCTGGTCCAGGTCCCAGTCGCTCAGCACGTGGCGATGCATCCCCGGCGCCAGGGTTTCCTGCCCCGGCCGGTGCGTGTGCCCGTGTACCAGCGCGGTGCAGCCCGCGCCGTGCATCCAGGCCACGGCGGCCGCGGCATCCACATCGGCCCAGAGTTCTGGGTCGAAGCCGGTGGCCTGCTTGCGCGCCTGGCTGGCGGCGCGTGCCTCGCCCGCCTGGCGCAAACGTTCATCCAGGGGCTGGGCGAGGAAGTCGCGCTGCCAGGCGGCGCTGCGGGCCTCGGCGCGGAACCGCTGGTAGGGCTCATCGTCCAGGCACAGGGCATCGCCATGTGTCAGCAGCAAGCGCTGGCCCCAGGCGTCCAGCGCGCTGGGGTCGGCCAGGGCCAGCAGGCCACAAGCGCTGCGCATGGCCTGGCCCAGCAGGAAATCGCGGTTGCCAGGCATGAAGCCGATGCTGCGGCGGCTGGCCGCCTCGGCCATCACCTCGGCGCACTGTCGCTCGAAAGGGCGGTGCCGCTGGTCGTCCCCGACCCAGACCTCGAACAGGTCACCCAGGATCAGCACGGCGTCGGCCGGCGTGTGCAGCAGGTGTGCCGCCCAGGCCGCGAAGGTGCGCGGCAGGGCGGGCGACAGGTGCAGGTCGGAGATGAAGTCGATGCGCCGCCAACTGGCCGGCGCCGACCATTGGTACAGCGGCGGCAGGGCCGGCAGTGCGCGGCCCGGTTGCGTCATGTTCAGCCGACGAGGCTGGCGCGGCGGATCACCACGTCTTCCAGCGGCACGTCGTCGTGGAAGCCCTTGCGGCCGGTCTTCACGCGTTCGATCGCGTCCACCACCTCGGTGCCGGCGACCACGCGGCCGAACACCGCATAACCCCAGCCCTGGGCCGACTTGGCCTTGAAGTTCAGGAAGTCGTTGTTCGTGGCGTTGATGAAAAACTGCGCCGTGGCGGAGTGCGGGTCGGAGGTGCGCGCCATCGCCAGCGTGTACTTGTCGTTCTTCAGGCCGTTGTCGGCCTCGTTGGTGATGGGCGCGGCGGTGGACTTTTGTTTCATGCCGGGCTCGAAGCCGCCGCCCTGGACCATGAAGCCCGGGATCACGCGGTGGAACACGGTGTTGTCGTAGTGGCCGGCCTTCACGTAGTCGACGAAGTTCTGCGCCGACAGCGGCGCCTTCGCGGCGTCGAGTTCGATGCGGATCGTGCCCGCGCTGGTGTCGAGTTCGACGATGGGGTTCATGTCATTTCTCCAGGGTGGCTTGTTTGATCAGGATGGGTTGCAGGGGCACGTTCTGGTGCGGGCCGCTGTGGCCGGTGGGCACGGCGCGGATCTTGTCCACCACGTCCATGCCGGCGACCACGCGCCCGAACACGGCGTAACCGTGGCCGTCGCGTGCATTGGCCGCGTCGAGGAAGGCGTTGTCCTTCAGGTTGATGAAAAACTGCGCGGTGGCCGAGTCGGGCACCATGGTGCGCGCCATGGCCACCGTGCCGCGCTGGTTGGACAGGCCGTTGCGGGCCTCCAGCGGGATCGGCGCGCGGGTGGGCTTCTCTTTCATGCCGGTCTCGAAACCGCCACCCTGCACCATGAAGTCGGGGATCACGCGGTGGAAGATGGTGCCGTTGTAGTGGCCGGCCTTCACATAGCCCAGGAAGTTTTCCACCGTCTTAGGAGCCTTGGCGGCATCGAGTTCGATCACGATGTCGCCCGCGCTGGTGCTGAGTTTCACCTGTTGTGCGGCCACCGGCAGCGCAGCGGTCAGGCACAGTGCGGCCAGCCAGGGGGACAGGGCAGGAAAGGTGGGCATGCAGGCTCCGGCGTCAGCAGATCAGCCCACAAGTCTAGCCGGGCGCCGCCGCTATACTGAAGCGCCCTCGAGTGGCCCTGCCAGTGGCCCCTGTTCTGCCCATGTCCCTGCGCATCCACAACAGCCTGACCCGCCGCCTGGAAGACTTCCGCCCGCTTGTGCCGGGCCAGGTCGGCATGTACGTCTGCGGCATCACGGTCTACGACCTGTGCCATGTGGGCCATGCGCGGATGATGATGGCTTTCGACGTGGTCTTCCGCTGGCTGCAGGCCAGTGGCTACCAGGTGACCTACGTCCAGAACATCACCGACATCGACGACAAGATCATCCGCCGTGCGCTGGAGCGTGGCATGGGCATCCGGGCGTTGACCGACCAGATGGTCGAGGCCATGCACCGCGACATCGGCGCGCTGGGCGTGCTGCGCCCGACCGTGGAGCCGCGTGCCACCGAGTATGTGCCGCAGATGCTGGACATGATCGGCCGGCTGCAAACGCGCGGCCTCGCCTACCAGGGCAGCAGCGGCGACATGAACTTCGCGGTGCGCAAGCTGCCCGGCTACGGCAAGCTTTCCGGCAAGTCGCTGGACGAGTTGCGTGCCGGCGAGCGCGTGGCCGTGCTGGAGGGCAAGGATGACCCGCTGGACTTCGTGCTCTGGAAGGCCGCCAAGCCCGAAGAGCCGGCCGACGCCAAGTGGGACAGCCCCTTCGGCCCTGGCCGCCCTGGCTGGCACATCGAGTGCTCGGCCATGGCCTGCGCCGTGCTGGGCGAGACCTTCGACATCCACGGTGGTGGGCTGGACCTGCAGTTCCCCCACCACGAAAACGAGATCGCGCAGAGCGAGGGCGCCAACGGCCCGGGTTTTGCGCGGCTGTGGATGCACAACGGCTTCCTGAACGTCGACAACGAGAAGATGTCCAAATCGCTGGGCAACTTCTTCACCATCGCCGATGTGCTGAAGCGCTACGACGGCGAGACGCTGCGCTTCTTCATGCTGCGCACGCATTACCGCAGCCCGATCAACTTCAGCGACGCCAACCTCGACGATGCCTGTGGCGCGCTGCGCCGGCTCTACACGGCGCTGGATGGCATGGCCGTGCCGGAGGGTGCCGTGGATTGGGCCGCGCCCGGCGCGGCTGCCTTCCGCGCGGCGATGGACGAAGACTTCCGCACACCTGAGGCGCTGGCGGTGCTGTTCGAACTGGCGGCCGAGGTCAACCGCAGCGGTGACGTCGCCGCCGCCACGCTGCTGAAGCGCTTGGGCGCGGTGCTGGGCATCCTGCAGCAGGTGCCGCGCGCCTTCCTGCAGACGGGCGCCGGCCTGGACGAAGCCGCCATCCAGGCCCGGATCGACGCACGCGCCGCCGCCAAGAAGGCGCGTGACTTCGCAGCGGCCGACCGCATCCGGGCCGAACTGCTGGCCCAGGGCATCGAGCTGCAGGATTCTCCCCAGGGCACGACCTGGACCACCACCGCAGGCGCGCGCCCCTGATGCCGTCGCGCCCCCCTGCGGCCGCCGAGGCCACGCCCGCATATTGGGACGAAGCCTGCCGCCACCTGGCCCGCCGGGACCGTGTGCTGAAGAAGCTGATCCCGCAGTTCGGCGAGGCGCGGTTGCAGAGCCGTGGTGATGCCTTCACGACGCTGGCGCGCTCCATCGTGGGCCAGCAGATCTCGGTCAAGGCCGCGCAGTCGGTCTGGGACCGCTTTGCCGCCACCGTGGGCGGCCCGCCGACGCGTCTGGCGCCCCCGGACGTGCTGAAGCTGCCCGTGCCCCGCCTGCGCGAGGCCGGCCTGTCGGCCCGCAAGGCCGAGTACCTGCAGGACCTGGCGCGCCACTTCGACGCCGGCCTGGTGCACGTCGCCCAATGGAAGGGCATGGACGACGAGGCCATCATCGACGAACTGGTCGCCATCCGCGGCATCGGCCGCTGGACGGCCGAGATGTTCCTGATCTTTCACCTGATGCGCCCCGATGTGCTGCCGCTGGACGACCTGGGCCTGCTCAAGGGCATCAGCGTCAACTACTTCAGCGGCGAGCCGGTGTCACGCGCCGAGGCCCGCGAAGTGGGGGAGGGCTGGGCCCCTTTTCGCTCGGTGGCAACATGGTATCTTTGGCGCAGCCTGGATCCGCTACCCGTGGACTACTGATGAGCAAACGACATTTCCTGGATTTCGAGCAGCCGATCGCCGAGCTGGAGTCCAAGATCGATGAACTGCGTTACGTGCAGAACGAATCCGCGGTCGACATCTCCGACGAGATCGACCGCCTGTCCAAGAAGAGCCTGCAGCTCA
>CAYTWU010000255.1:0-5511 GCA_964442175.1 uncultured Rubrivivax sp. | reverse complement strand
CATCACCTCGCTGGACGTGAGCGCGGCGGAAAAGGCCGAGGGTGTGCTGGGTGTCTTCACCGGCGAGCACTTCAAGGCCGTAGGCGGCCTGCCCTGCGGCTGGCTCATCAACAGCCTGGACGGCACGCCGATGAAGGAGCCCAAGCACCCGGTGCTGGCCGACGGCAAGGTGCGCTACGTGGGCGACCGCGTGGCCCTGGTCGTGGCCGATACGCTGGAGCAGGCGCAGGCTGCCGCGATGCTGGTCGGGGTGGGCTACGAGGTGCTGACGCCGGTGATGGACATCGCCAACGTCGGCGGCGCCGGCGCCAGCGTGCACGACGAAGCCCCCGACAACAGCTGCTACACCTGGTCCATCGGCGACGTGGCAGGCGTGGCCGACGCGATCAAGGGCGCGGCGCACGTGACGACGCTGAGCTTCCGCAACAACCGGCTGATCCCGAACGCGATGGAGCCGCGCGCCGCCAACGCCAGCTACAACCGTGACAGCGAGGAATACACGCTGTACGTGGCCAACCAGAACCCGCACGTCGAGCGGCTGCTGATGTGCGCCTTCGTGCTGGGCATCCCCGAGCACAAGATGCGCGTGATCGCGCCCGATGTCGGCGGTGGCTTCGGCTCCAAGATCTTCCTGTACGGCGAAGAGACGGCGCTGGTGTTCGCCAGCAAACACATCGGCCGGCCCATCAAGTGGACCGCCGACCGCAGCGAGGCTTTCCTGTCCGACGCCCACGGCCGCGACCACCTGACCACCGCGAACCTGGCGATGGACAAGGACGGCAAGTTCCTGGCGCTGCAGGTCCACACCACGGCCAACCTGGGCGCCTACCTGTCCACCTTCTCGTCGGCGGTGCCCACCATCCTGTACGCCACGCTGCTGGCCGGCCAGTACAACACGCCCAAGATCTGCGCCACCGTCAACGCGGTGTTCACCAACACCGCGCCGGTGGACGCCTACCGCGGCGCCGGCCGGCCCGAGGCCACCTACGTGGTCGAGCGCATGGTCGAGACCGCAGCCAAGGAGATGGGCCTGGACCCGGCCGAGATCCGCCGCCGCAACTTCATCACCACGTTCCCCTACGCCACACCCGTGGGCCTGACCTACGACACCGGCGACTACGAGGCCACGATGGCGCAGGCCATCGCACTGGCGGACGTGGCCGGCTTCCCGGCCCGCAGGGCAGCCTCAGAAGCCAAGGGCCTCAAGCGCGGCCTGGGCTACAGCGCCTACATCGAGGCCTGCGGCATCGCACCCAGCAGCATCGCGGGCGCGCTGGGCGCACGCGCCGGCCTGTTCGAGGCGGGTGAGGTGCGTGTGCACCCCACCGGCAAGGTGACGGTCTTCACCGGCAGCCACAGCCACGGCCAGGGCCACGAGACCACGTTTGCGCAGGTCGTGGCCGACCGGCTGGGCATCCCGATGGAGGACATCTCCATCGAACACGGCGACACCGGCAAGGTGCTGTTCGGCATGGGCACCTACGGCAGCCGCTCGCTGGCGGTGGGTGGCACGGCCATCATGAAGGCGGTGGACAAGATCGTCGCCAAGGGCAAGAAGATCGCGGCCCACCTGCTGGAAGCGGCCGACACCGACATCGTCTTCGAAGGCGGCCAGTTCAAGGTGGCCGGCACCGACAAGGCCATCCCGTTTGCCCAGGTGTCGCTGACGGCCTATGTGCCGCACAACTTCCCGCACGACAAGCTGGAGCCGGGGCTGAACGAAAACGCGTTCTACGACCCCAGCAACTTCACCTACCCGGCCGGCACCTACATCTGCGAGGTCGAGATCGACCCGGCCACCGGCGTCACGCGCATCGACCGCATGACGGCCTGCGACGACTTCGGCAACGTCATCAACCCGATGATCGTCGAGGGCCAGGTGCACGGCGGCCTGGCGCAAGGCATCGGGCAGGCGCTGCTGGAACACGGCGTGTACGACACGCAGTCCGGCCAGCTGCTCTCGGGCAGCTACATGGACTACGCGATGCCGCGCGCCGACGACGTGCCCAGCTTCACCGTGAAGACGGTGGCCGGCACGCCCTGCACACACAACCCGCTGGGCGTGAAGGGCTGCGGCGAAGCGGGGGCCATCGGCTCGCCGCCGGCCGTGATCAACGCCATCTGCGATGCCCTGGGCGTGAAGGACGTGCCGATGCCGGCCACGCCCTACACTGTCTGGCAAGCCGCGCGCGCGGCAGCCTGAACCCGCTGGAGAGAACAACACCATGCAGACTTTTGCCTACTCCAAGCCCGCTTCCGTGGCCGCTGCCGCCAGCGCCGCCGCTGTGGACAACGCCAAGATCATCGCCGGCGGCCAGTCGCTGTTGCCGTCGATGCGCCTGGGCCTTGCGGCGCCCGACGCGCTGATCGACCTCTCGTCGCTGCCCGAGTTGCAGGGCATCACCGTTGCCGGTGGTGTCGTGAAGATCGGCGCGATGACCACGCACGCCGCCGTGGCCGCCAGCGCCGACGTGCAGAAGGCCATCCCGGCCCTGGCCGACCTGGCCGGCCACATCGGCGACCGCCAGGTGCGCAACCGCGGCACCATCGGCGGCAGCCTGGCCAACAACGACCCGGCCGCCTGTTACCCCGCCGCCGTGCTGGGCCTGGGCGCCACGGTGCACACCAACCAGCGCAGCATTGCCGCGGACGACTTCTTCCTCGGCCTGTACACCACGGCGCTGAACGAGGGTGAGCTGATCACCGCAGTGAGCTTCCCCATCCCGGCCAAGGCCGGCTGGCAGAAGTTCAAACAACCGGCCTCGCGTTTTTCGCTGGTCGGTGTGTTTGTCAGCCAGGGGCCGCAGGGCACGCGGGTGGCCGTCACCGGTGCGGGCGCGGGCGGTGTGTTCCGCGTCGGTGCGCTGGAAGCGGCTCTGGCCAGCAACTGGTCGGCCGCCGCCTGTGCCGGCGTGACGGTCTCGGCCGACGACTTGAACAGCGACCTGCACGGCTCGGCCGCCTACCGCGCGGCGCTGATCCCGGTGCTGGCGGGGCGTGCCGTTGGTGGCTGAACAGGCTGACCTGCCGGGCTCCATCGATGCCACGCTGGCGGGGCTGCTGACACAGGGCTATGTCAGCGACCGCCAGCTCGCCACCGTCGTCTACCTGGCGCTGAAGCTGCAGCGCCCGCTGCTGCTGGAAGGCGAGCCCGGCACCGGCAAGACCGAGATCGCGCGCACGCTGGCGGCCATGCTCGGCCGGCCGCTGATCCGGCTGCAGTGTTACGAAGGCCTGGACCTGGCCGGGGCCGCCTACGAGTGGAACTACGGCCGCCAGATGATGGAGATCCGGCTCGCCGAGCGCGACAACATGTCGCGCGAGGCGCTGGCGTCGGAGCTGTTCAGCGACAAGTTCCTGACCGCGCGTGCGCTGCTGCAGGCCATCGACCCCAAGCGGCATGTGGCCCCCGTGCTGCTGATCGACGAACTCGACCGCGCCGACGAACCCTTCGAGGCTTTTCTGCTGGAAGTGCTGGCCGATTACCAGATCACCATCCCCGAGCTGGGCACGGTGAAGGCGGCGCACCCGCCCATCGTCATCCTCACCAGCAACCGCACACGCGAGGTGCACGACGCCGTCAAGCGCCGCTGCCTGTACCACTGGGTGGGCTTCCCCGATGCCGAACGCGAGCGCCAGATCCTGGCGCAGCGCGTGCCGGGCGTGGGCGATGCGCTCGCGGCCCAGATCGTGGCCTTTGTGCAGGCGCTGCGGGGGGCCGAGCTCTACAAGCTGCCCGGCATCGCCGAGACCATCGAGTGGACGCGTGCGCTGATGCAGCTGGACGCCATCGTGCTCGATCCCCAGGTGGTGGCCGACACGCTGGGCGTGCTGCTGAAGTACCAGGACGACATCGCCCGCATGCAGGGCGGCGAGGCGGCGCGGCTGCTCGCAGGGCTGCGCACCGCACCGGTGTGAGTGCACTCCCCTTCGCCGCCGGCCCCGGCCACCTGGCGGAGAACGTGATGCACTTCGCCCGCGTGCTGCGGCATGCGGGCATGCCGGTCGGCACCGACCGTGTGGCCGTGGCGCTGCAGGCGCTGCAGGTCGCCGGCCTCGCCTCCCGCACCGACTTCCACGCCGTGTTGTGCGCCTGCCTGCTGGACCGGGCCGAACACCGGGCGCTGTTCGACCAGGCCTTCGAGCTCTTCTGGCGCGACCCTGATCTGCAGGGCCGCATGCGCGCGCTGCTGCTGCCCAAGGTGCAGGCCAAGGACGGCACGCCGCCGGTGCCGGAGAACCGGCGCCTGGCCGCGGCGCTGTTCCCCAACCCGCCGCAGCGCCCGCCCGAAGAACCGGCGCAGGAAGAACTGGAACTCGAAGCCACGCTCAGCTGGAACCAGCGCGAGCTGCTGCAGAAGGCCGACTTCGAGACCATGACACCCGAAGAGTGGCGCCAGGCCCAGCGCCTGCTGGCGCAGATGAAGCTGGTCTTCGAGCCGCTGCCCAGCCGACGCACACACAGCGCCACCCGGCCCGGCCGCGTGGACTGGCGCGGCACGCTGGCCAGCATGGCGCGCCACGGCGGCGAGCTGTGGGACCTGCGCTGGCGCACCCGCCGCACGCAGCCGGCGCCGCTGGTGCTGCTGGCCGACATCTCCGGCTCGATGAGCCGCTACTCGCGCATGCTGCTGCACTTTGCCCACGCGCTGGGCCATGCCGATGCCCGCGTGGAAAGTTTTGTCTTCGGCACACGCCTGACGCGCACCACCCGCCAGCTGAAAAGCCGCGACCCCGACCTGGCCGTGGCCGAGGTGGTGCGCAGCGTGCAGGACTGGTCGGGTGGCACGCGCATCACCGAGTGCCTGCAGCAGTTCAACCACCGCTGGGCGCGCCGTGTGCTGCCCGGCAACGCCACGCTGCTGCTGGTGTCCGACGGCCTGGAACATGGCGACACCGACGCGCTGGCCTTCGAGATGGAGCGCCTGCACAAGAGCTGCCGGCGCCTGATCTGGCTGAACCCGCTGCTGCGCTTCGAGCAGTTCCAGCCGCGTGCCGGCGGCATCAAGGCCATGCTGCCGCACGTGGACCAGTTCCTGCCGGTGCACAACCTGGACAGCCTGCAGGCCCTGGTGGCGGTGCTGGCCGCAACAGACTGTCACCGGCCGGCGTTCAAGCCTGGAGCAATGCCACAGGGTTAGCCCTCTCGTTCGGTGTTTTGGCTGCAGCGGTACCTTTCGCCCCGTTCGAAGGAGACGGGAATTCCTCCCGCCGCAGCCCAGCACAGGACACAGGAGACCACCCCATGCGCACCCGATTGCCCAGCCTCTTGATCGCCGCCGCGGCGGCGTCCATGGCCGCCCAGACCGCGCAAGCGGCCGTCACCGACAAGATGATCGACGCCGCTGCCAAGACCACCGGCGACGTGCTGTCCGGGGGCATCGGCCAGCAAGGCCAGCGTTATTCACCGCTGAAGCAGATCAACGCCCAGACCATCGGCCGCCTGGTGCCGGCCTGGTCGATTTCCTTCGTCGGCGAAAAACAGCGCGGCCAGGAATAGCATCCGCTGAT
>CAYTWU010000254.1:0-5516 GCA_964442175.1 uncultured Rubrivivax sp. | reverse complement strand
CGAGGAGGCCTGCATCGCGATGCCGATGCGGCTGTAGCGGAACAGCGCGAACAGCACGCCACACAGCAGCGCGGTGACGACGATGACCACCATCTGCTCGACGTTCAGCACCACGCCGCCGACGCGCCAGATCTCGTCCTTGTAGGGCACGGGCAGCACATGGGTTTCGGTGCCGATGCCGGGGATCATCGTGATCAGACCGCGCGCGATGTAGCCGATGCCGATGGTCAGCATCACGATGGAAAACGCCGGCTGCCCGAGGATGGGGCGGATCACCGCGCGCTCGGCCAGCATGCCGAACAGCGCCATCGCGGCGATGGACGAGAGCACCGACAACCAGAAGGGCCAGCCGAGAAACGTCATCAGCGCCAGCCCGCAGAAGGCGCCGAGCATCATCAACTCGCCCTGGGCGAAACTGACGGTTTCGGTGGCCTTGTAGATGAGCACGAAGCCCAGCGCGATCAGGCCATAGATGCAGCCCTGCGCGACTCCGCCGATGATGAGCTGGATCAGTTGCAAACGGTCTCCCTGTCACACACGAGGCCGGCGCATGCTAGCCCGCGGGTCGGGCCGGGGCACTTCAGGGAAACGCTGACGCGCAGGTGACAGGGGCCGTCAGAACAAGGCGTCGCGGTCCACGCCGCGCCGCGCCATGCGCTTCTTCAGCTTCAGCAGCGCCTCCTGCTGGATCTGCCGGATGCGCTCGCGTGTGAGGCCCAGGCGCTCGGCCAGGCACTCCAGCGTTTCCGGCTCGCGGTCGGCGAGGCCGAAGCGCCCGGCCAGCACCTCGCGCTCGCGGTCGTTCAGGGCCGCCAGGCCGTCTTCCAGCAGCAGGGCAGCTTCGTGGCTCAAGGTCAGCCCCAGCGGGTCGATGCCGTCGTCGTCGGCCACTGTGTCCACGACCGTGGCGGTGCCATCCTGCGCCTGTGGCGCATCCAGCGACGACGGCTGCTCCGCCAGCCGCAGCAGTTCGCTCACCTCGCGCACCGGACGGCCCAGGTGGGCGGCGATCTCGTCGTCGCTCACCGGTCGATCACCGCTCGCCACACGTGCACCCACGGACTCCAGCACACGCCGGGCCTTCAAGACCTGGTTCAGGTCGCGCACCACGTGCACCGGCAGCCGGATCAGCCGGGCCTGGTGCATGATGGCGCGCTCGATGCTCTGCCGGATCCACCACGACGCATAGGTGGAAAAACGAAAGCCGCGCTCGGGCTCGAACTTGAGCGTGGCGTGCATCAGGCCAAGGTTGCCCTCTTCGATGAGGTCGCCCATGGGCAGGCCGCGGCCCAGGTAGTGTTTGGCGATGCTGACCACCAGCCGCAGGTTGCGCTCGATCATGCGCTGGCGGGCGGGGAAGTCGCCGGCGCGGGCCAGACGCGCTGTCTGCTGCTCTTCTTCGACGCTCAGCAGCGGCGCACGGCGGATGTCGCGCAGGTAGCTCTGCAGCGTGCTGCCCGCTTCGGGTTCGGCCTCGGTGCGCAGGAACGCGCTGGTGGCAGCGGCAAGCTCCGGGTTGGCATCGGGCAGGTCGGCGGCATCCAGCGGGTCTGTGTGCATGTCGCCCTCACCTGCGTGGCCACCGCGTCGCTACCGGGCCGGCAGGAAGCGCGCCGGATCGACCGGCTTGCCCTGGCGCCGGATCTCGAAGTGCAGCTGCACACGGTCGGCGTCGCTGGAGCCCATCTCGGCGATCTTCTGGCCACGGCGCACGACCTGGTCTTCCTTCACCAGCAGCGTCTGGTTGTGCGCGTAGGCGGTCAGGAAGGTGTTGTTGTGCTTCACGATCACAAGATTGCCATAACCGCGCAGGCCTGACCCGGCATAAACCACACGGCCATCGGCGGCGGACAGCACGGCATCACCGGCCTTGCCGCCGATGGCGAGGCCCTTGCTCTTGGCGTCGTCAAAGCCGGTGAGCACGGGGCCAGCGGCTGGCCAGAGCCAGTTGAGGTCTTCGTCCGGGTCCTTGGGCGCAGCGGGTGCGACCGGCGGTGCCGGCGCGGTGACGGGCGCAGAGGCCGCCGACGCGGCGTTGCCTGTGGCTGGCAGCGGCTTGAGCTCGGGACGGGCCTGCGGCGCCACCGGCTGGGTGACGGCTGCGCCCGGCTCGGGGGTGGGCGGCGCCACCCGGAGCAACTGGCCCACCTCGATCACGTTCGGGTTCTCCAGCCCGCTCCAGCGTGCGATGTCGCGCCAGTTCTGGCCCGTCTCCAGCCCGATGCGGATCAGCGTGTCACCGGGTTTGACCACGTAAGTGCCGGGCTTGACCGCGGCGTCGGTCGTGCTGGTGGCCGCGTTGCGCGGCTCGGCGGCGGCCGCAGGCACGCTGCTGGGCGGCGCGGCGACCACGGGCGGACGCGACGAGGCGCCACGTTCTTCGACCGGCGCGCGGTGCCGGGGCGAGGTGCAGCCCGCGATGATCAGCGCGGCAGCCAGCAGCAGGAGGGTGGTGTGCTTCATTCGACGCCGGATTTTAGGGGGACGAACAGCACGACCTCGTGCCGTTGCCGCAGGTAACGATCGCCTTGACGGTCCACCACCAGCAGGGATTGACGGCGGCTGCCGGGCTCCTGCAGGGGCGCGACGAGCCGGCCGCCATCGGCCAGCTGCTCCAGCCAGGCGGCGGGCAGGTCTTCGCCGCCCGCGGCAGCGATGATGCTGTCATAGGGTGCCTGCGGGCCATGGCCAACGCGGCCATCGCCCCAGACCAGGCGGATGCGGTGGTGGCCCCGGCCATCGTCCAGGTGCACGCGGGCCTTGTCATGCAGCGGCTTCAGGCGCTCGATGGACACGACATGGCGCGCCAGCTCGGCCAGCAGCGCGGTCTGGTAGCCACAACCGGTGCCGACCTCCAGCACCCGGCCGAGCGAGCCCCGTGCGCGCACGGCCTCGGTGTCGCCCAGCAAGGCCAGCATGCGGGCCACCACCGACGGCTTGGAGATGGTCTGCTCCAGCCCGATCGGCAGGCTGGTGTCTTCATAGGCCTGGGTGGCCAGCGCACTGTCGACAAAGCGGTGGCGCAGCACGCGGCCGAAGGCGGCCAGCACGGCTTCGTCGCGGATGCCGTCGGCCCGCAGGCGCTGCACCATGCGGGCACGCACGGCATCGGAATCCATGCCCAGGCCGGCGGCGGGCCGGCTCAGGCGTGCGGCATCGTCGACGGCCTGCTGCAACGGCCGCTGGGGCCGCGCCATCACCGCCGGCTTCGGCCCTGCGGGCTGCCCCACCTGGGCCAGACCCAGCGGGAACCGCGGTCGGCGGCCGGACGGCGGGGCGTTCATGCGCGTGGCACGCCCAGCCGGCTGGCCCAACGCGCCAGGCCGGTGTGTTCGGTCAGGTCCACCTGCAGCGGCGTGATCGAGACCTGGTCGTTCGCCGCGGCGTGGAAATCCGTGCCCTCGCCGGCCTCCTTGGCATCACCTGCCGGGCCGATCCAGTACAGCACGTCGCCCCGCGGGCTGTCCTGCCGGATCA
The DNA here is from genome assembly GCA_964442175.1 of uncultured Rubrivivax sp. Classification (GTDB taxonomy): domain Bacteria; phylum Pseudomonadota; class Gammaproteobacteria; order Burkholderiales; family Burkholderiaceae_C; genus Rubrivivax. The sequence continues at coordinate 2,039 of CAYTWU010000254.1, read as the reverse complement.
CCGGCTCGCTGGCATGGCGCCGGCCCAGACGGGTGATGCGGCGCGGCAGCGCAACGGCATCGGGGTGGTTGGGGATGTTGACATTCAGCAGGAAAGGCGCGCCTTGCAGGCCGCCGGCCAGCACCTGGTCGATCACGGCCCGCGCGGCCTGCGCCGCCGCGGCCAGTTCGCCCCAGCCCTTGTTCACCTGCGAAAAGGCGATGGCCGGGATGCCGAACAGATAACCCTCCATCGCGGCCGCGACGGTGCCGGAATACAAGGTGTCGTCGCCCATGTTGGCGCCGTTGTTGATGCCGGAGATCACCAGGTCGGGCCGGCGCGGCAACAGGCCGGTGAGCGCCAGGTGCACACAGTCGGACGGCGTGCCGTTGACCACCTTGAAGCCGTTGGAGCCCTCGAAGACCGACAGCGGCCGGCTCAGCGTGAGGGCATTCGAGGTGCCGCTGGCATTCTGCTCCGGCGCCACCACGTCGATGCTGCCCAGGCCCTCGCAGGCGCGCACCAGGGCGGCGATGCCGGGTGCGAGGTAACCGTCATCGTTGGCGATCAGGATGTGCATCGGCGCATTGTAGGGAGAGGGCCCGGGCCCCGGTCCTATCATCCACGCCACGCAGCCGGCACGGCGACGAACAAGGAGACATGCATGCAAGCGTGGTGGTGTGACCGTCTGGAGGGCGTGGCTGCGCTGCAGTGGCGCGAGGCGCCGACCCCCGAGCCCGGGCCGGGCCAGGTGCTGGTGGCGGTGCGCGCCGCCAGCCTGAACTTTCCCGATCTGCTCACGGTGCAGGGCAAGTACCAGTTCAAGCCGCCGCTGCCGTTTGTGCCCGGCTCGGAGTTCGCGGGCCATGTGCAGGCCGTGGGCAGCGGGGTCACGCACCTGAAGGTCGGTGACGCCGTGGCGGCCATCGGCAACAGCGGCGGCTTCGGCACCCATGCCGTGGTCGATGCAGCACGCGCCCTGCCCTTGCCACCGGGCTTTGCGGTCGAGGACGGCGCCGCCTTTGCCTTCACCTACGGCACCTCGCACCACGCCTTGATGGACCGCGCCGCGTTGCAGGCCGGCGAGACCGTGCTGGTGCTGGGCGCTGCCGGGGGCGTCGGCAGCGCCGCGATCCAGATCGCCAAGGCTGCGGGCGCCAAGGTGATCGCTGCCGCGTCCACCGATGCCAAGTGCAGCTTCTGCCGCAGCCTGGGCGCCGACGAGGTGCTGAACTACAGCCGCGACGACCTGCGGACCACACTGAAGGCACTGACCGGCGGCAAAGGCCCCGACGTGGTCTACGACCCGGTGGGTGGCGCGCTGGCCGAGTCGGCCTTTCGCGCGATCGCATGGCGTGGCCGCTACCTGGTGGTGGGTTTTGCCGATGGCAGCATCCCGAGTCTGCCCTTGAACCTGGCGCTGCTGAAGGGCGCGTCGATCGTCGGTGTGTTCTGGGGCGACTTCGTCGCACGCGAGCCGCGCCAGAGCGCCGCCGGCATCGCGCAGCTGGCCCAGTGGTACGCCCAGGGCCGGGTCAAACCCGCCATCGACCGCCGCCTGCCGATGAGCGAGTTGCCGGCCGCTTACGCCAGGATGGCGTCCCGCGAGGTGCAGGGCAAGGTGCTGATGGTCAACGACTGACGTTCCCCCAATGGAGCGAGGCAGCGCCCACAAGGTGCTGCGCTAGCATTGCGGGCTTCCTGGCCGAGGTTCAAAAAACGAGGAGGCGGCATGCCCGTCAAGGTCCTGATCCTGGAAGACAACCCGGTGGCGCGCAGCTTCCTGTGCCGTGTGGTGCGCGAGAGTTTCAGCGACGCCAACGTGATCACCGAAGCCGGCGACCTGGAGACCGCCCGCCGCCACATCAACCTCACCGGCGGCGACCGTGGCCTGCACGGCGTCGACCCCTTCAAGCTCATCCTCGTCGACCTCGAACTGCCCGACGGCAACGGCATGGAGCTGCTCGCCGAGCTGACGCACTACCCCGCCACCAAGATCGTCACCACGCTGTACTCCGACGACGACCACCTGTTCCCGGCGCTGCAGCGCGGCGCCGACG
>CAYTWU010000253.1:0-5518 GCA_964442175.1 uncultured Rubrivivax sp. | reverse complement strand
CGGCCGCAGCACACGCTCGGCAATCAGGTAACCCTTCTGCAGCACGGCCACCACGGTGTTGGCCTCCTGATCGGCCGGCACCATGCTGATGGCCTGGTGGTGGTGGGGGTCGAACTTGGTGCCGGCCGGCGGTGCGATCTGCACCACCTTGTGCCGCTCCAGCGCCTGGGTCAGCTGGCGCAGCGTGGCGTGCACACCTTCCAGCAACTGCTCCGGCGTCGCGTTGGGGAGGCTGATCGCGGCCGTCAGGCTGTCGGTCACCGGCAGCAGGCTCTCGGCAAAGGACTCGACGGCGAACTTGCGCGCCTTGCTCATCTCTTCTTCGGCGCGGCGGCGGGTGTTCTCGGCCTCGGCCTTGGCGCGCAGGTAGGCGTCGGACAACTCGGTGTTCTTGGCTTGCAGCGCGGCGAGTTCGGCCGCCAGGTCGGGCTCGGTGGCCGGGGCGGCGGTCGGGCTTGCAGCTTCGGACTCGGGGGCGGCCGGGGGCGTGTCTTGTTCGTTCGGGTTCATGTGGGGGGGCGGGTCGCGGAAATTCAGACGGGACCTTAGGCCACATCCCGCAACTTCAAGAGGGTCTTTGGGAAAAAGTTCAGGCGTCGTCGTCGTCGATGGACGCGCTCCAGCGCTGCCACTCGCGGCGGTCGCGCTTGGTGGGCCGGCCCTGTTCCAGCGTCAGCGCCGGCTCCACGCCCTGGCGCCGGGTTTCGGCCATCTTCTGGCGCGCGGCGATGCTGTCGGCCGTCTCGCTGTACAGCGTCTGGGCCAACGCGGCCGGGCCGCGGATCAGCGACAAGGCCTGCACCTGCAGCACGCGCCAGACGGCGTCCTGCCGGATCTCCACCGTGTCACCCGCCTTCAGCTCGCGCGCGGGCTTGGCCGGCTGGCCGTTCACACGCACGCGGCCCTTGTCCACCTCGTCGGCGGCCAGGCCCCGGGTCTTGTAGAAGCGGGCGGCCCAGAGCCACTTGTCCAGGCGCAGGCGGTCGATCAGCGGCAGTTGGTCCATGGATCAGGCGGTGGCGACGGGCAGGCGGACGATGGCGTCCAGCCCCGCCACCCGGCCCTGGACCTCGCGATTTTCCAGCACCAGCGTGCCGCCCAGTGAATCGACGATCTCGTGGCAGATGGCCAGTCCCAGGCCGGAGCCGCCGCGCAGGTCGGCCCGCGGGGGGCTGGCGGAAAACGGCTGGAACAGGCGCTCCCGCTGCGCGGCGTCGATGCCGGGGCCGTGGTCGGCAATCGTCAGCGCCGCGTGCCGGCCGTCGCTGACCAGCCGCAGCGCCAGCCCGGTGCCGGGTGGCGCCTGCTTGACCGCGTTGTGCAGCAGGTTGCGCACCAGCTCGCGCAAGGCCCATTCGTGGGCACGCACCAGGGCGGGCACGGTGTGCACCTCGAAGTCCAGCGTGCGTTCGGCGATCAGCGGCGACAGGTCCAGCGCCACCGCGCGGGCCACGGTCTCCCAGTCCATCACCGGCGCATCGCCTTGCTGGCGCAGCTGCTCCACCTTGGCCAGCGCCAGCATCTGGTTGGCCAGCTCGGTGGCGCGGTCCACCGTGTGCGCGATCTCGGCCAGCGCCTGGGCCGGCGCCACATCGCCCCGCCGTGCTGATTGCACCTGGGTCTTCAGCACCGCCAGCGGGGTGCGCAGCTGGTGCGAGGCGTCGCGCACGAAGCGCTTCTGGTGCGCCAGCAGGCGCGCCAGCCGTTGCATCACCTGGTTGGTGGCGTCCACCAGCGGCAGCAGCTCGCGCGGCGCGCTGGTGGTGGCGATCGGCGTCAGGTCGCCCGCCGGCCGGGCGTTGATGGTGTCGCTGAGCTCGCGCACCGGCCGGGTGGCGCGCTGCACCACCAGCACCACGACGATGGCGATCAGGCTCACCAGCGCGGCCTGCCGCCACAGCGTGTCCACCAGGATCTGCCGGGCCAGCGTGCGCCGCAGCTCCAGCGTCTCGGCCACCTGCACCGTGGCCATGCCACGGCCATTGCTGCCGGCCACCGGCTGCAGCAGCACGGCCATGCGCACCGGGTCGCCGCGGTACTGGTCGTCGTAGAAGTGGACGAGTGCCGCGTACACCGTGCGCGCCGGCAGTTCGCGCCGCGGCGCCGGCATGTCGTGGAAGCCGGAGACGTTCTGGTCCTGGAAGCCGGTGACGCGGTAGTACATGCGGCTGCGGCTGTCGGCCTCGAAGGCCTCCAGTGCCGAGTACGGCACCGTGGCACGCACCTCGGCCTCGGCGCCGCTGCCCACCACCTCCAGCAGCTCGCCGATGGACTTGGCGGTGGCCAGCAAGGTGCGGTCATAGGCCGTGTCGGCGGCCTGCAGGGCCTGGCGGTAGAGCACCACGGTGTTGAGGGCGACGACGGCGATCACCGGCACCAGGATGCCCACCAGCAACTGCCGTCGCAGCGAGGCGCGCACCGCCATCAGGCCTCGGCCTTCAGCAGGTAACCCAGGCCGCGCAGCGTGACCAGCTGCACCGGGCAGCCGGCCAGCTTCTTGCGCAGGCGATAGGCCACCACCTCCACCGCCTCGGGCTGCACCTCGGTGTCGCCCGGGAAGACCAGCTCCAGCAGCTTCTCCTTGGCCACGGCCTGCCCGGGCCGTGCCAGCAGCGCGCGCAGCAGCGCGGTTTCGCGCTGGGTCAGCTCCATCGGCTGGCCATCGCGCAGCACGGCGCCGGAGTCGGCGTCCAGCTGCAAACCGCCGAAGGCCGGCGCCGGGGCCTCGCCACCGCCGGCGCGGCGGGCCAGCGCACGCACCCGCGCTTCCAGCTCGTCCAGGTCGAAGGGTTTGGCCAGGTAATCGTCAGCCCCGGTGTTCAGACCCAGGATGCGGTCGCCCACGGTGCCGCGGGCGGTGAGGATCAGCACCGGCGTGCGCAGCCCTTCGGCGCGTGCCTGGGCCAGCACCTGCAGGCCATCCAGGCCGGGCAGGCTGAGGTCCAGCAGCACCACGTCCGGCACGCTGGCGCGCCAGCGGTCCAGCGCCCGGGCACCGTCGCCGCAGAGCACCACCTGCATCCCGCGGCGCTCGAAACTGCGCTGCAGCGTGGTCTGCATCGCGGGGTTGTCTTCGACCAGCAGCAGCTTCATCCGGCCCGGATTATCGGGCGGCAGGGGTTTCTCCTGATCCGGCGGACAGCCGATTGACAGCCACCCCGCGCAAGATGCCGGCAGCCCGTCCAACAAGGAGACCTCCCATGCGTCGCGACACCTTCCTGAAGTCCCTGGCCGCCCTGGCCGCCACCGGCAGCCTGCCGCTGAGCGCCCAGGCCTCGGCCAACCTGAAGATGATGATTCCCGCCAACCCCGGCGGTGGCTGGGACGGCACCGGCCGCGCGCTGGGCAAGGCGCTGCAGGAGGCCGGCGTGGCCTCGGCCGTCACCTTCGAGAACAAGGGCGGCGCCGGCGGCGCCATCGGCCTGGCGCAGTTCTTCAACGCCAGCAAGGGCGATGGCAACGCGGTGATGGTGATGGGCGCCGTGATGCTGGGCGCCATCATCCGCAACAAACCCCCGGTGTCGGTGACGCAGGTGACGCCGCTGGCGCGCCTGACCACCGAGTACAACGTGTTCGTGCTGCCGGCCAACTCGCCCTACAAGTCGATGGCCGAGGTCGTGGCGCAGATGAAGAAGGACCCGGGTTCCATCAAGTGGGGTGGCGGCTCTGCCGGTTCCACCGAGCACATCGCCATCGCGATGATCGCGCGTGATGTCGGCATCGACCCGACCAAGATCAACTACGTGCCCTTCCGGGGCGGTGGTGAGGCGGTGGCGGCCATCATCGGCGGCAACGTCACGGTGGGCGGCAGCGGCTACAGCGAGTTCCAGCCCTACATCGAGAGCGGCAAGATGAAGCCCATCGCGATGACCTCGGGCGCGCGCGTCAAGGGCATCGAGGTGCCGACGCTGAAGGAGCAGGGCATCAACGTCGAGATCGGCAACTGGCGCGGTGTGTACGGCGCCGCCGGCATCACCGATGCGCAGAAGAAGACCCTGGTCGACATGATCACCAAGGCCACCAAGACCAAGGCCTGGGCCGAAGCGCTGGAAAAGAACAACTGGACCCCGGCCTTCCTGTCGGGCAAGGCCTTCGAGGACTTTGTCGACAACGACTTTGCCTCGCTGCGCGCGACCATGGTCAAGTCCGGCCTGGTCTGAACGGCATGGCAACGCAGGCGGCGGCGGGCCTGGGCCCGCAGCGCGCCATCGGCATCGTTGCGCTGGCCCTGGCCGGCGTGATGGCCTTTGGGGCGTCACAGATCCCCAGCGAAGCCGGCTACGCCGGCGTGGGCCCGAACTTCCTGCCCTGGGTGGTGAGCATCGCGCTGGCGCTGTGTGGCGCCGGCCTGCTGCTGGAGGCCTTCAGCGGCGGGTTCCGCCGCCGCGAAGAGCCGTCGGGCGCCGCGCAGGGCGATTGGCCGCCGCTGCTGTGGGTGTCCGCCGGCGTGCTGGCCAACGCAGCGCTGATCACCACCATCGGCTTCATCCTGTCGTGCACCGTGTGTTACATGCTCGCGGTGCGGGGCCTGCGGCAGTCCGAGGGGCAGGGCGCGGGCGGTGTGCGCCAGGTGGTGGTCGATTTCGTCACCGGCTTCCTGATCGCCGGGCCGGCCTTCTGGCTGTTCACCAAGGTGCTGGCCATCAACCTGCCGGGCCTGACGGCCACCGGCTGGATCTGAGCGAGCGCAGGACCCACCATGGCTGAAACCTGGAACCTGCTGCTGGGCGGCTTCGCGACCGCCGGCACCCCCATCAACCTGATGTGGGCCTTCATCGGCTGTGCCGTCGGCACCGCCATCGGCGTGTTGCCCGGCCTGGGCCCGGCCGTGACGGTGGCGATGCTGCTGCCGATCACGGCGCAGGTGGAGCCCACGGCCAGCATGATCTTCTTTGCCGGCATCTACTACGGTGCGATGTACGGCGGCTCCACCACGTCCATCCTGCTCAACACCCCGGGCGAAACCGGCACCATGGTGACCGCGCTCGAAGGTTTCAAGATGGCCAAGAGCGGGCGCGCCGGTGCGGCGCTGGCCAGTGCGGCCATCGGCTCGTTCGTGGCGGGCAGCATCGCCACGGTGCTGGTGACGCTGTTTGCGCCCATCGTGGCCGAGTACGCCGTGCTGCTGGGGCCGCCCGAATACGCGCTGCTGATGCTGCTGGCCTTCCTGACCGTGAGTGCGGTGCTGGGCACCAGCAAGCTGCGCGGGCTGACGGCGCTGTTCATCGGCCTGGGCATCGGCCTGGTGGGGCTGGACCAGATCACGGGCCAGGCGCGCTACACCGCCAACGTGCCGGAGCTGGTGGACGGCATCGAGGTGGTGCTGGTGGCCGTGGGCCTGTTTGCGGTGGGCGAGTGCCTGTACACGGCGCTGTACGAAGGCCGCAGCACCCAGGTGGCCAACCGCATGGACGGTGGTGCGCACATGACACGCAGCGAGTGGCGGCGTTCCTGGCCGGCCTGGCTGCGCGGCACGGCGCTCGGTTTTCCGTTCGGCACCATCCCGGCCGGCGGCACC
>CAYTWU010000252.1:0-5540 GCA_964442175.1 uncultured Rubrivivax sp. | reverse complement strand
TGTATTCCACCGTGTCGTTGAACAGCACCGTGTCCTGCGGCACGATGCCGATGGCGCGCCGCAGGCTGGCCTGCTGCACCTGGCGGATGTCCTGTCCGTCGACGGTGATGCGGCCGCTGCCCACGTCGTAGAAGCGGTACAGCAGCCGCGCCAGCGTCGATTTGCCCGCGCCTGAAGATCCCACCACGGCCACCGTCTGGCCGGCCGGGATCTCGAAGCTGATGTCGTGCAGGATGGGCCGCGCCGGGTCGTAGGCAAAACCCACGGCCTCGAAGCGCACCGTGCCGGCGCGCACCTGCAGTGCCGGTGCACCGGGTGCGTCGGCGATCTCGCGGTCGCGGTCCAGCAGGCCGAACATCTTGTCCAGGTCGGTCAGGCTCTGCTTGATCTCGCGGTACAGCACACCCAGGAAGTTGAGCGGGATGTAGAGCTGGATCATGAAGGCGTTGATCATCACCAGGTCACCCAGCGTCAGCGCGCCGCTGGCCACGCCCTGGGTGGCGCGCCACAGCATCGCGATCAGCGCCACGGCGATCACCAGCTGCTGCCCGGTGTTCAGCATCGACAGCGTGCTCTGGCTCTTCAGCGCGGCGCGGCGCAGTTTCTCCAGGCTCTCGTCGTAGCGCTTCGCCTCGAACTCCTCGTTGTTGAAGTACTTGACGGTCTCGTAGTTGATCAAGGCGTCGATGGCCTTGGTGTGGGCCGTCGAATCGAACTCGTTCATCTGGCGCCGGAACTTGGTGCGCCACTCGGTGACCGTGATCGTGAACGTGATGTAGACCACCAGCGCCGCCGCGGTGATCCACGCGAAGCTGGCGTCGAACTGCACCGCGAGGATGGTGAGCACCAGCGCCAGCTCGATCATCGTCGGCACGATGCTGTAGAGCGAGTACGAGATCAGCGAGTGCACGGCGCGCGTGCCGCGCTCGATGTCGCGCGTCATGCCGCCCGTCTGGCGCTCGAGGTGGAAGCGCAGGCTCAGCGCGTGCAAGTGGCGGAAGACCTGCAGGCTGATGCTGCGCGCCGCGCCTTCGGTGGCCTTGGCGAAGACCAGCTCGCGCAGCTCGGTGAACAGCGTGGTGGACAACCGCAGCGCGCCGTAGGCCACCAGCAGGCCCACCGGCACCACCAGCAGCGCGGCCGGGTCGCCCGGCTGGATCGTCAAGGCATCGACGATGTGCTTGAGCAGGATGGGCACCGACACGTTGGCGCCCTTGGCCGCCACCATGAAGGCCAATGCCAGCAGCACGCGCACGCGGTACTGCCACAGGTACGGCAGCAGGCGCTGGAGCGTGGCGAGGTCCGAGCGCGGTGCGCGGGCGGCCGTCTCGGCGGGGGCGGGCGGCATCGCCACCGAAGGTCTCATGGAAGAATGGTTCGCAACGGATACAGGGAGTTGATGACCATGGACGCCGATTCAAGCCCGAGCAAGGGCCTGCTGCGCCGGCCCGCGAGTGTGCACGAGGACGCCGAGCTGGTGCTGCGCGTGATCCCGATGCCGGGCGACAGCAACGCCAATGGCGACATCTTCGGCGGCTGGGTCATGGCGCAGGTGGACCTGGCCGGCGCCGTGCTGCCGGTGCGCGTGGCGCAGGGCCGCATCGCCACCGTGGCCGTCAACGAGTTCGTGTTCAAGCAGCCGGTGTCGGTGGGCGACCTGCTGAGCTTCTACGCCCGCATCACCCGCGTGGGCCGCACCTCGGTGACGGTGAACGTCGAGGTCTGGGCCGAACGCAACCCGACCGCCTGGCAGGTGGTGAAGGTGACCGAGGCCACGCTGACCTACGTGGCCATCGACGGCCAGGGCCAACCGCGGGCGCTGCCCACGGCCTGAGGTTCAGCGCAGCGCCGCCAGCAGCATCAGCTCTTCACGCGCCCGCCAGGCGGCGCGCTGGCGGATCAGCTCCGCCGTCTCCCGCGCCGGCTGGGCGCCGGTTTCGCCCACCAGCCGGGCCTGGTCGGCCTGCAGCCGTGCCGCCTCTTCCGGGCGGTGAAAGCCCTGGGCCGCGTTGGGCAGCAGCCAGGCGCGGCTGCCGAACACCGAATCGCCCGAGAGCCGCTCAAAATCGGCCCAGCGCGCCAGCACGAAACGGTAGGCCAGCGCGCCATGCGGCGAGCCCTGCGCCAGCTCGCCCGGGATGCGCACCGCCATGTCGGTGGGCAGGCGGCCGGCGACCGACAGCGCCAGCAGCTCCTGCGCCAACGCGGCATCACCCACGCGGGTGAGCGCGTTCAGCAGCACCCAGCGCTCGGATTGCGAATCGGTGCCCAACCAGCGCGCCACCATCGCCTCAAAACGGCCGCGGCCGGCGTTGCGCGCCGCGGCGCTGAACACCGCGCCCCGTGTGGCACCGGGCACCACCTCGCCACCGGCCAGTTCGGCATCCACCAGCACGCCGGCGCGCTGGATGACGTCGGCGTCGCCGAAATGGCCGAGCGAGCGGATCAGGTCGGCCCGCAGTGCATTCACGGGTGCGGGCTCGCCGGCCACCGGCACCCAGCCGAGGCGCGCCAGCTCCGGCGCCAGCAGCACGCGGGCGCGTTGGTCGATGGCGTCTCTCACCGGGCCCACCGGGATGGTGCGCGACATCGCCAGCAGGGCGTCGATGGCGTGCTGGTACAGCGCTGGCCGTGCGGCATCCTGCACCTGGGGCAGCAGCGGCAGCAGGGCCACCCACTCGGCCACCGGCCGGTGCCCGGCGGCCACCAGGGCCAGCGCGTCGCTGAACAGCGCCAGCTTGTCCGGCGGGTCCAGCGCGCTGAACTGCTGCAGCACCTGGCGCTGCAGCGTCGGGGCGTTGCGCACGCGGAAGAAGCCCGCGCCACCGGCGTTGACCACCGGCGCGGCGCCGTCGCAGGCGCCGAGCGCAAAGCTGCGGTCCGGGCGGTCCAGCAGCAGGGTCTGGCGCTCGGCGCCGCGTGCCACGACCACGGGCACCGTCCAGGGCGGCTCGCCAGCACGCGGCGGCGCACCGTCGAGCCGGAAGCGCTGCTGGCGCAATGTCAGTTGCAGCCGGCCGGCCTCGCAGCGGGTGCTGGCGTCCAGCAGCGGGTAGCCGGCCTGGTCGGTCCAGCGGCGGGCCATCTTGCGCACGTCCAGGCCGGCGGCCGTGCCCAGGTGGAACCACAGGTCGCCCGCGGTGGCGCTGGAGAGCCGCCGCTCGGCCATGTAGGCCGCCAGCCCGCGGCGGAAGACCTCGGGGCCCAGCCAATGCTCCAGCATCGTGAGCACGGCCCCGCCCTTGTCGTAGGTGATGCTGTCGAAGACCTCGAACACACGCCGCTCGTCCACCACGCCGCCGCGGATGGCGCGTGTGGCGTCCCCGGCATCGCGCTGCAGCACCGCTTCCAGCTCCAGCCGGCGGATCAGCGGGATCTGCCAGCCCGGGTTGAAGTGGGCGGTGGCCTTCTCCGCCAGCCAGGTGGCAAAGGCCTCGTTGAGCCAGATCTCGTTCCAGCTGGCGGCGGTGACGAGGTTGCCGAACCACTGGTGGGCCAGCTCGTGCGCCACGATGCTGAAGATCCAGCGCTGCTCGCTGGCACCGGCGCGTGCCGGGTCGAACAGCAGCGCCGATTCTTCGTAGGACACCAGGCCCCAGTCTTCCATCGCACCTTCGCGCACGCCGGGCACGGCCAGCTGGTCCAGCTTGGGCAGGTGGTAGGGCTGGCCGAAATAGTCGGTGAACCAGGGCATCAGCTGCTGGCTGGCGCCCAGCGCGTAGGCCCCCAGCGCCCGCTTGCCAGGCGGCGTGACGATGCGCAGCGGCAGCGCGCCGGCGGCGCCTTCCAGCCATTCCAGCGGACCCACGGCCAACGCCACCAGGTAACTCGCCATGGCCGGCGTGGGCACAAAACGGTGCAGCGTGTGTTGCTCGCCCGCCGGGGTTTCGCTCTGCACCGGCATGTTGGACAGCACCACCTGGCCGCGCGGTGCGCGCACGGCGATCTCGAACACGGCGCGGAACACCGGCTCGTCGAAGGCCGGGAACAACGTGCGCGCCTCGACCGCCTGCAGCTGTGTGGCCAGCATCGGGGGGCTGCCGGCGCGGAACAGGCCCTGGCCCGTGGTGTTGACCTGCCCCGTCCACTGCAGTTGCAGCGTGTGCTTGCCGGCGGCCAGCGGCAGCGTGGCGTGCAGGTGCCACAGCGGCGCCTGCGCATCGGGCTCCACGCGCAGCGTGTGGGTCCGGCCGTCGGGGCCGGTGACCTGCGCGGATGTCGCGGTGAGTTGGCGGGCGTGCAGCGTCAGCCGGGTCTGCGGGCGGGCCAGGTCCAGCGTGATGGTGGCCTCGCCCTCGAACTGCGGCGCGGCCGGGTCGAGCGCGAACTGCAGCGCGTAGTGGCGCGGCACCACGTCCTTGCTCAGCAGGCCCGGGGTCTGGCGGAAATCGAAGCGGGGCTGGGCGAAGGCAGCCGAGCAGGCCACCGCCAGGCCGACCGTCAGCGCGGCGAGCCAGCGCATGGCGCTCAGTCGACGAAGAAGTCCGGGATGAAGTTCGTCGTGCCCGGCACGACGGCGTAACGGTCGAAGTCCGTCACGCCGTGTTCGGCGAGCAGCGTGTCGTCGATGTAGAAATGGCCGGTTTCGCTGCTGTCCTGGGTCAGGATCAGGTGCGCGGCGTCGGCCAGGATCTCGGGCGTGCGGCACAGCGCGGTGTCCACACCCGGGATCATCTGCAGCGCCGCAGTGGCGATCGCAGTGCGCGGCCACAGGCTGTTGACGGCGATGCCCAGGCCCTTGAACTCGGCCGCATGGCCCAGCGTGCACATGCTCATGCCGTACTTGGCCATGGTGTACGCGGTGTGGCTCTTGAACCAGTGCGCCTTCATGCTCAGCGGCGGCGACATGTTCAGCACCTGCGGGTTGCGCCCAGCCTGCGCGCTGGCGGTGAGTGCGGGCAGGCAGGCCTGCGTGCAGCAGTAGGTGCCGCGCACGTTGACGCCGAACATCAGGTCGAAGCGCTTCATCGGCGTCAGCGGCGTGGGCGTGAGCTGGATCGCGCTGGCGTTGTTGACCAGGATGTCGATGCCGCCAAAGCGTTCCACCGCGGCCTGCACGGCGGCGGCGACGGCGGCTTCATCGCGGATGTCGGTGGGGATGGGCAGGGCCTGGCCGCCAGCGGCCTCCACCGCCTCGGCCGCGCTGTACAACGTGCCGGGCAACTTGGGGTTGGGCTCGGTGGTCTTGGCGACCAGCACCACATTGGCACCGTCGGCCGCGGCCCGCACCGCGATGGCCTGGCCGATGCCACGGCTGGCACCGGTGATGAAGAGTGTCCTGCCGTGCAGCGTGCGCGTGCTCATGCCCTTTCTCCTCCACTCCTGGCATTCACTGCCGGCCAAACGGTCTGTGCGATGTGCCGGGCCAGCATCGTCGCACATTGTCGGTAGGCCGGGGCCCCGGGATGAAAACCGTCTTCGGCCATCACGCCGCGGTTGAGCTGCAGATCGAACCGCAGGTGCGACACATCGCTGCGGCCGGCCGCCCAGTCGGCCTGGGCCCGGTCGTGCCGGCGCGCATCGGCGCCGGCCACCCAGCG
>CAYTWU010000251.1:0-5555 GCA_964442175.1 uncultured Rubrivivax sp. | reverse complement strand
TGGCGATGCGCTTGGACAAGCGCAGCGCGGCGCGCTGGCCGGGCGCCAACTCGGGCAGGCCATAGGCCCAACCGGCCTGCGTGCGGTGCGCGGTGCTGGCGTCGATCAGGCAAGTGTTCGTGCTGGTCATCATGAACGCCGCTTCGCGCGCCGCCGCATCGGGCAGGCACAGGAAGGCCACGTCGGCGGCGTTCAGCAGGCGCGCCCGTTCGGCCGGGTCCTTGCGGCGCTCGGGCTCGATCTGCAGCAGTTCGATGTCGGGCCGGCCGGCCAGCACCTCGTGGATGCGCAGGCCGGTCGTGCCCTCGGAGCCGTCGACAAACACGCGGTGCGCCATGGTGCTTCCTTGCAATCAAAATCCGGACGCAAAGGATACGCGATGCCCCCTGTCTACCTCCTGCCCGGCTGGCAGGATTCCGGCCCCGGCCACTGGCAAAGCCGGTGGGAACAACAACACGGCGACACCCGCGTCGTGCAGGACGACTGGCTCTGGCCGCGCCGCGGCGACTGGATGGCGCGCCTGGACGAGGTGTTGCTGGCCGATGACCGTTTGCTGCAGACCCCTGCGCTGCTGGCCGCGCACAGCCTGGGCTGCCTGCTGGTGGCGGCCTGGGCGGCGCACAGCCGGCACACGGCGCGCGTGGCCGGCGCGCTGCTGGTGGCGCCGCCGGACACCGAACGAGATGACTTCCCGCCACAGCTGGCCGGCTGGCGGCCCATCCCGCGCGGCCCGCTGCCCTTTGCCAGCGTGGCCGTGATCAGCAGCGACGACCCCTACGGCGAGGCCGGGCGCATGCGCGGCATCGCCAGCGGTTGGGGCTCGCGGACCATCGACGCCGGGCCCAAGGGCCACCTGAACGCCGAGTCCGGTCTGGGCGACTGGCCCGAGGCTCGCACATGGTTGAACGGTTTGGCGTGAAGCTGGCGCTCACGTTCATCGTCCGCATCGGCCTGTGCCTGGGCTTGGCCGCGCTGGCCTGGTGGGCGCTGGGCCCGGCGGCCGGCGTCTTGTCGCTGGCGCTGCTGGGCCTGGCGCTGGCCCGCCCGCTGATCGACCTGGCCAGCGCCAGCGTGCGCGGCGTGCGCCGGGCGTCGCTGCAGCCGCTGGAGGGCAGGCACTACGCCCACGCCGGGGTGTCGCTGGAGGTGATCGAGACGCCGGACGCCCGCTGGCTGCGCGCCGCGCCGGTGCAGCGCCTGCTGGGCGACACCTCACCTGAAGAACGTTTCGCCCGCCGCCTGGGCCCGGCCGATCACCTGCAGCCGCGCCCCGGCCAGTGGTACGTGCGCGACCAGGCGCTGGCCGACTACCTGGACCGCTCCCCCGCCGCGATGGACACGCGCCGCAACAGCTTCCGCCTCTTCATCCAGCGCGACATCATCGACCCGCACCGCCGCGCCCGGCGCCAGCAGGCCGGGCACTGAACATTCCCCGCGACAATCTCCGCATGGCAAGCAAAAAACCCAAGGGCCTCGGCCTCGGCCTGGAGGCCCTGCTCGGGCCCAAGGTGAACGACAGCCCGGCGCCCGCCGGCCAACCCACGGTGTTGCCGCTGGACCGCCTGCAGGCCGGCAAGTACCAGCCGCGCACGCGCATGGACGAAGGTTCGCTCTACGAGCTGGCCGAGAGCATCCGCAGCCAGGGCGTGATGCAGCCGGTGCTGGTGCGGCCGGTCGGGGCCGCGGGCGAGGGCCGCTACGAGATCATCGCCGGCGAACGCCGCTTCCGCGCCGCCAGGCTGGCGGGCCTGGCCGAAGTGCCGGTGCTGGTGAAGGAGGTGGCCGACGAAGCGGCGGCCGTGATGGCGCTGATCGAAAACATCCAGCGCGAGGACCTGAACCCGCTGGAAGAGGCCCAGGGCCTGAAACGCCTGGTCGACGAATTCGGCCTCACGCACGAGCAGGCGGCGCAATCGGTGGGCCGCTCGCGCAGCGCCGCCAGCAACCTGCTGCGCCTGCTGAACCTGGCCGAGCCGGTGCAGCAGATGCTGATGGCCGGCGACCTGGACATGGGCCACGCCCGCGCGCTGCTGGGCTTGAGCGGCGCCGCGCAGGTGACCAGCGCGCACGAGATCAGCGCCAAGAAACTCAGCGTGCGCGACGCCGAAAAGCTGGTCGCGCGCCAATCGGCCAGCGCCGGCCGGCAGGCACCGCTGCTGCGCGTGAAGGGCGAAAAACCGCGCGACATCGCCCGGCTGGAACAGCAGCTGGCCGACCACCTGACGGCCGGCGTGGAAATCCACGTCAAGAAGCGCACGTCGCGTGGTGAACAGGGCGAGATCGCGATCCGCTTCGACTCGCTGGACGAGCTGAACGGCCTGCTGCAGAAACTGGGTCTGACCGACACCTGACGACGGGCGAACAACGCGATGTCCTCGCACATCACGCTGCGCCAGTTCCGCTACTTCATCGCGGTGGCCGAGAGCGGCTCGGTGGCCGCGGCCTCGCGCATGTTGAACATCGCGCAGAGCGCCGTCACCAAGAGCCTGCTGGAGCTGGAGGACGAACTCGGCCAGCCGCTGTTCGGCCGCAGCTCACGCGGCATGACACTCACGCCGCAGGGCCACCGTTTCCTGGCCAGTGCACGCAAGGTGATCGGCGCGGTGGCCGAAGCGTCACGCCTGCACCAGGCCGATGATTCGCCCGGCCTGCGCGGCACGCTGAACGTGGGTGTCACCAGCCTGGTGGCGGGTTATTACCTCAGCGAGCTGCTGCAGCGCTACCGGCGCAACTGCCCGGCGGTGAGCGTGCAGGTGACGGAAGAGACCCCGCCCTTCCTGGAACACCTGCTGATCAACGGCGAGCTGGACGTGGCCATCATGGTCAGCAACGTGCTGGGCGAGCCGCAGGCCCTGGTGGCCGAGACGTTGACCCGCAGCCCGAACCGGGTCTGGCTGGCGTCGGACCACCCGCTGTCGCAGCAGCAGGAGGTGACGCTGGCCGACTGCGCCGGCTACGACCAGGTCGTGCTGGAGGCCGACCGCATCGGCGAGCTGATGCGCGCCGCCTGGGCGCGCCAGCAGCTGAAAGCGCGCACGTTGCTGAAAACCTCGTCGCTGGAAGCGGTGCGCTCGCTGGTCGGCGCCGGCGCCGGCATCGCGGTGCTGCCGGACTTCTTGTACCGGCCCTGGACGCTGGACGCCGAACACGTGGACGTGCGCGCGCTGCGCGACGAGCTGCCCACGGTGGACGTGGGCCTGGTCTGGCGCCGCGGCCTGGCGCTCAAGCCGGCGGCGCTGGAGTTCATCGAGGTCGCGCGCGAGCAGTCGCGCGCCCGTTCACCGCGCGGGTCACTCAGAGCTTGAAAGCCTCTCGGGCGCAGGGCGCCATGTTGGCGGCGACTCGCGCCACAGTTCTCCGACGAGAGCGCCCTGGTTGTTGCGACGGGCCTTGGCATGAGCGAGATGTCAGATGGGTTGGCGCGCTTGGCTACGACCGAGTGCGACGTCGTACCGGCGATGCAAGCTCTGCTTGCTCAGCTGGCCGGACGCGGGCCGTCGATGACAGCTTTCCGGCCACCTGACTCCGCTGGTCAGTGGGAGCTCGACCCGTTGCGGTCGTTCGCAGTCAAGGTTCGGAGCGGGCCCAGGGCGGCGTGCCTGCACTTGGCACGCCACTGCCACTGCCAGACCGAGCGATTGGGGTGCCCTGCTGAGCGAAGTAAAGGAGGAGCCCCAGCTTGCGCAGCAAGTTGGGGCGGGGGGACATGAGCGCAGCAGGGCATTCCAAGCGCTCGCGACCACCACCAGAGGCGAACGTCAGTTCCTGGCCAGATGCCGGTACCGACGAATCGCGGCTTCGCGGCCATCTGGTCTCCATGGAGCCCTGCGCGGCAGCGCAGCCGTCGCCAAGTCCTTGTCGGTGCTCACGCGTCGAAGCAAGAAGCTCGTCACGCTGCGGCGGGCAAGATCGAGAGTCGCACAAGCTCTCACAGCTTGAGCATCACGTGCCGCGGCACGGTGTAGTCCTCCAGCGCGTACAGGCTCAGGTCCTTGCCGTAGCCGCTGCTCTTCAGCCCGCCGTGCGGCATCTCGTTGACGAGCATGAAGTGCGTGTTGATCCAGGTGCAGCCGTATTGCAGCTTGCGCGCCACCTGCATTGCGCGGCCCACGTCCTGTGTCCAGACCGACGAGGCCAGGCCGTAGTCGCTGTCGTTGGCCCAGGCCACGGCTTGCTCGGCGTCTGAAAAACGCGTGACGCTGACCACCGGGCCGAAAACCTCGCGGCGCACGATCTCGTCGTCCTGGCGCGCGCCGGCGATCACCGTGGGTTCGTAGAAGAAGCCGCTGCCGGTGGGCTGTTTGCCGCCGGCCGTGATCTCCATGTGGCCCGTCATCTGCGCGCGTTCGACGAAGCTGGCCACGCGGTTGCGCTGGCGGTCGCTGATCAGCGGGCCGATCTCGACATCCGGCTCGTCTTGCGTGCCGACCTTGATGCTCTTCACCGCGGCCGAGAGGTCGGCCACCAGCTTGTCGTGGATCTTGGCACCCGCGTAGATGCGGCAGGCGGCGGTGCAGTCCTGGCCGGCGTTGTAGTAGCCGAAGGTGCGCAGGCCCTCGACCACGGCCGCCAGGTCGGCATCGTCGAACACGATCACCGGCGCCTTGCCGCCCAGCTCCAGGTGTGTGCGCTTGAGCGAGTTGCTCGCGGCCTGCAGGATCTTGCGGCCGGTGGAGACATCGCCCGTCAGGCTGACCATCGCCACCTTGGGGTGCTCCACCAGCGGCTGGCCCACGGTGGCACCGCGCCCGGCGATCACGTTGAACACACCTTTGGGAAAGATCTCGGCCGCCACCTTGGCCAACCACAGCGTCGAGAGCGGCGTCTGCTCGCTGGGTTTGATGACCACGGTGTTGCCCGCGGCCAGGGCCGGCGCGGTTTTCCAGGCCGCCATCATCAGCGGGTAGTTCCAGGGCGCGATGGAGCCGACCACACCGACCGGGTCGCGGCGGATGAAGCTGGTGTGGCCGGCCAGGTACTCACCCGCCAGCGGGCCGGTCAGCGTGCGGCAGGCGCCGGCAAAGAACCGGAAGCAGTCGGCCACGGCCGGGATCTCGTCGCCCAGCGCACGGGCATAGGGCTTGCCGCAGTTCAGGCTCTCCAGGCGGGCGAAGGTCTCGGCCTGGGCTTCGATGGCGTCGGCGAGTTTGAGCAACATGCGCGCGCGGTCCGACGGCGTCGTGTCGCGCCAGGCGTCGAAGGCGCGGTGGGCCGCCGAGACGGCCTTGTGCACCTGCTCGGTGGAGGCCTCGGGCACCTCCACCAGCAGCGCGCCGGTGGCGGGGTTCAGCACACGCTCGGGCTCGCCTTCACCGGCCACGAAGGCGCCGTCGATGAACAGTTCGGTGGGCAGGGTCAGGTCCATAGAGAGCTCCTTCAGCGTTGCGTCGTTTCGTCGGCGCGGGTCAACAGGTAGGCCAGCAGGATGGGCACGAAGGTGAGCGCGATGATGAACACCGCCACCACGTTGGTCACCGGCCGCTGGCGCGGGCGGATCAGCTCCTGCAGCATCCAGATCGGCAGCGTGGTCTGCTGCCCGGCGGTGAATGTGGTGA
>CAYTWU010000250.1:0-5678 GCA_964442175.1 uncultured Rubrivivax sp. | reverse complement strand
GTGCTGGGTGTCGGCGACCAGGAACACTTCCTGGCCTCGGATGCGATGGCGCTGGCCGGCGTGACGGACCGCATCGTCTACCTGGAAGAAGGCGACGTGGTCGACCTGCAGATGGGCCGCGCCTGGGTGAGTGCACTGCAGCCCGGCGGCCAGTGGCGCACCGTCGAGCGGCCCGTGAAGGTGGTGCAGGCCCACAGCGGCGCGGCCGAGCTGGGCCCCTACCGGCATTACATGCAGAAGGAGATTTTCGAGCAACCGCGTGCCATCGCCGACACGCTGGACGGCGTCGGCGGAATCAGCCCGGAGCTGTTCGGCGACAACGCCTACCGCATCTTCAAGGACATCGACCAGGTCCTGATCCTGGCTTGTGGCACCAGCTACTACGCCGGCTCGGCCGCCAAGTACTGGCTGGAATCCATCGCCGGCATCCCGACCGCGGTGGAAATCGCCAGCGAATACCGCTACCGCAGCAGTGTGCCCAACCCGCGCACGCTGGTCGTCACCATCACGCAGAGCGGCGAGACGGCCGACACGCTGGCAGCGCTGAAACATGCGCGCTCGCTGGGCATGGCACACACGCTCACCATCTGCAACGTGGGCACCAGCGCGATGGTGCGTGAATGTGCGCTGGCCTTCATCACGCGCGCGGGTGTCGAGATCGGCGTGGCCTCGACCAAGGCCTTCACCACGCAGCTGGTGGGCCTGTACCTGCTGACCTTGGCCCTGGCCCAGGTGCGCGGGCGCCTGAGCGATGAACAGGAAGCCGCCGAGCTGAAGGCGCTGCGCCACCTGCCACTGGCCCTGCAGGCCGTGCTGGCGCTGGAACCGCAGGTCATCGCCTGGTCCGAAGAGTTCGCGCGCAAGGAAAACGCCCTCTTCCTGGGCCGTGGCCTCCACTACCCGATCGCGCTGGAAGGGGCGCTGAAGCTGAAAGAGATCAGCTACATCCACGCCGAGGCCTACCCGGCCGGCGAACTCAAGCACGGCCCGCTGGCGCTGGTGACCGAGCAGATGCCGGTGGTGACCATCGCGCCGAACGACACGCTGCTGGAAAAACTCAAGAGCAACATGCAGGAGGTGCGGGCGCGTGGCGGCCAACTGTATGTGTTTGCCGACGGCGACACCCGCATCGACAGCGAGCCCGGCATCCACGTGATCCGCATGCCGGAGCACTACGGGGCGCTCAGCCCCATCCTGCACGTGGTGCCGCTGCAACTGCTGGCGTACCACACGGCCTGTGCGCGGGGCACCGACGTCGACAAACCCCGCAATCTCGCCAAGAGTGTGACGGTGGAGTGAGCCGGCGTCAGTAGGCCACCTCGAAGCGCTGGTCCCGAAAGCGGAACACGGCGCCGCGCAAGGCGATGCGCTCCAGCGTCAGGCCAGTGGCCAGCTCGTCACCCTCGCGCCAGACCTGACCGTTGATGATGAGCATGCGCGCCGACGGCTCGGGTGAGTCGGTCGCGCCGCCGAACACCAGGGCAGGAACCTGCCGGCGCAGCGACTCCGGCAGGTCCTGCAGGCGCGACACCCGGCCCGGGAGGGCGGCCGCAGCGGGGGGCGTCGGCGCCGGCGCCGACGCCAAAGTCACCGGCGGAGGCGTCCGCGGCACTGCAGCCATCGGCCGTGCCGCAGGCGGTGGCGCCGGCAAGGGCCGCAGCGGCGGCGCAGCCTCGGGCGCCGCGACCACCGGCAATGGCGGCGGTGGAACGCGCGACGTCGGCCACCACCACCAGGCGGCCGCAGCCGCCAGCAGCAGACCGCCCACGCCGACAACAGCCCAGTGCCCGGGCGTCGACGCGGGTGTGGTTTCGCGCCGATCCGGCGCGGCATGGCTTTGGGCGTGCAGGCTGGGCACACTGCCGCGCTGACGCTCCGATTCAGCGCGACGCAGGGCATCGAGCACGTAGGACATCGGTCAGCGCTCCCCGGTCAGGCGCGGCTCGGCCACGGCCGCCGCGCGGTTGAGTTGCATCAGCGTCAGCGGCCCAACCCGGCCATCGACCGCCAGGCCCTGGGCGCGCTGGAAGGCCTCGACACGGCTGCGCAGCGGTGTGCCTTCCGGCAAGGTACCGGCCTGTTCGCGGGCCAAACGGTCGGCGATCCAGGCCGCGGTCCCGTCGCTCGGAGGCGGCCGCCACAAGGTCGCAAAGTCCCCCGTCCACCGGCTGGCCAAGGTGGCCAGGGACACGCGCACCGGGCCGCCCGGCAGCAGCAACAGGGCGTGGCGCTCACCCAGGCCGATCAACAACACGGGCAAGTCCGGGCCGACGGGCTGGCTCAGCGGCAGCCAGCCCGGCCGGTCCAACTGCCGGATCAGGGCCAGCGTGGCCGCCCCGCGGTGGCAGGCCAGCGCGGCCGACGCCAGGGTCTCGCACGGGTCGGGGCCGGCCGGGGCCAGCGCCCAGCGCGCCGCCAACGCCCGCCAGGCGGCGGCTTCGTCGGGCCAGGGTGCCGAGGCCGCCAAGGCGGCGGCGTCCAGCAACGGCTCTGCCGACGCGTCAGCCGCCGATGCCGGCGTGGACACCGGCTGAACATCGGCAGACACCACCGCAGAGGCCGGGGTTGACGCCGCGGGCACCGCAGCAGACGCGGCCCGCGGCCCTGCCGACGGCAGCAGCGCCCGCCCGCCGCCGGACCACCAGCCGACCGCCCCACCCAGCAACAACAGCAGCATCGCCGCAAGCGCCGTCCACGCCGCGCGGGACCGGCGTTGCGGCGTCTCTTCTTCGCCAAAGGCTTCGCGCGCGGCCTGGTTCACCATCGCAGCGTCCACCGTGGCCCGGCTTTGCGCATAAGCCCCCAGCAAGGCGCGGTCGCACAGCAGGTTGATGCGGCGCGGCACGCCATGGGCCAGCTGATGGATGCGCCGCAGGGCCCGGGCGTCAAAGGGCAGCACGCCCTTCAGCCCCGCCACCGCGAGCCGGTGCCGAACGTATTGCGCGGTTTCCGCCTCGCCCAGCGCCTCCAGGTGGTAGCGCGCGATCACCCGCTGCGCCAGCTGGGCCATGTCGGGCTGGGCCAGTCGGTCGCGCAGCTCGGGCTGGCCGATCAGGATGATCTGCAGCAGCTTGCGGGTGTCGGTCTCCAGGTTGGTCAACAGGCGCAACTGCTCCAGCACATCGGCCGACAGGTTCTGCGCCTCGTCGATGACCAGCACGCTGCTCTTGCCCTCGGCATGGCTGCTGAGCAGGAAGTCGTTCAGCGGGTCGACGTAGTCCTTCACCGTGCCGCCGGCCGGGGCGGGCAGGCCAAATTCCTCGCACACCGTGGCCAGCAGCTCGGGCACGCTGAGCTTGGGGTTGAAGATGTAAGCCAGCTGGCAGCTGGGCGGCAGCTGCTCCACAAAACACCGGCACACCGTGGTCTTGCCGGCGCCCACCGCACCGGTCAGCAGCACGAAGCCGCCACCGCCCTGCACCCCATAGAGCAGGTGCGCCAGCGCCTCCCGGTGGCGCTCGCTCATGTAGAGGAAGTGCGGGTCCGGGGCGATCGAAAACGGTTCCTGGCTCAGGCCGAACAGCGCGGCGTACATGGCGCGAGCATAGCCGGCGCTCAGGCTGCGGGCGCCGCGGGCACGGGCAGCGACCAGTGCTGCAGCATCAGCTCGCGCAGCAAGGCGGTGGACTGTTCGATCAAGGGCCCGCGCGGGCGCTGGGCCGAGGTGGCGATCCACTGCGTCGTCACCAGCCGGGGCGCGCCCTTCTCCGGCTCGATGGGGCGCACGTGGAAGGCCGCCTCGGGGCCGTGGCTGCGCACGCCATTGAGTGTCAGCACGCCATGCAGGCCCTGGCCCTGCACCAGCTCCAGGATGGCGGGCACACTTTCGATCTCGATGCCCACCTGCGGGCGCCGGCCCTCGGCGATCAGCGCCGTCTCCAGCAGCATGCGGATCGAATGGGGCCGGCTCGGCATCACCAGCGGCAGGCCGGACAAGGCCGTCAGCGGCACCGGCGGGCCGACCAGCGGCTGCCCGGGCGCCCGCGCGGAGACGAGGTAGAGCGCTTCGTCCAGCACCGGCATCAGGTCGATGGCCGCCGACGGGGTGACGTTGTAGACCACGGCGCAGTCGATGCGGCCCATCTGCAGCCACTCCAGCATGTAGGCCGACAGGCCCTCCACCACCGTCAGCGTGGCCTTGGGGAAACTCTGGCGGAAGGCCGCGACCAGCGGCGCCGTCAGCGTGCGGCTGACGCTGGGCGGCATGCCCACGGCCAGGTGGCCGCTGGCGGCGCCGCGCTCGTCTTCCATGTCCTGGCGGGCGCGCTCCACCTGCTGCAGGATGCCGCGGCCGTGCGCCAGCAGGCGCTTGCCCGGCTCGGTGAGCACCACGCCGCGGCCGTTGCGCTCGAACAGCGTCTGCCGCAGCTCCACCTCCAGGCTGCGGATCTGCCGGCTCAGCGCCGGCTGCGCCACGCGCAGGAAGCCGGAGGCCCGGGTGAAGCTGCCCAGCTCGGCCACGTGCACGAAGTATTCGAGTTGCTTCAGGTCCACCGCACCATTGTCATGCCGTTTCGGCCTGACAGATAGACGGGAAATCGCGTTGATGCATGACGCACGCCGCCCAAGAATCGCGCCAAACCAGAATTCCGGAGACAGCATGGGCCTGAAAATCACCGGCATCTCGTCGATGGCCACCCGCCAGGTGCTGGGTGAGCTGGCGGCGGCCTACCAACGGCGCAGTGGCGTCGAGGTGGTGCTGGAAGCCGTCGGCGGCGTGGACGCCGCCAGGCGGGTGCAGGCCGGCGAGGCCTTCGATGTGGTGATCCTGGCCTCCGACGCGCTGGACCGGCTGGTCGCCAGCGGCCATGTGCGGCCCGGCAGCCGTGTGGACCTGGTGCGCTCGCCGGTGGCCGTGGCCGTGCGTGCGGGCGCGCCGCACCCCGACATCGGCAGCGAAGCCGCGCTGAAGCAGGCCGTGCTGGCCGCGCCCACGGTGGGGTATTCCACCGGCCCCAGCGGCACCCACCTGGCCCGGTTGTTCGAGCGCTGGGGCGTCACGGCCGATCTGCAGGGCCGCATCGTCACCCCCCCGCCAGGCGTGCCCGTGGGCCAGCTGGTGGCGCAGGGCGACATCGCGCTCGGCTTCCAGCAGCTGAGCGAGCTGATGCACCTGGACGGCATTCACGTGCTGGGCACGCTGCCGGCGGGCACCGACTTCATCACCACCTTCTCCGCCGGCCTGTGCGTGGCCGGCGGCCAGGCGGAGGCCGTGCAGGCGCTGCTGCGCTTCCTGAGTTCGCCCGAGGCCACCGAGGTCAAGCGCCGCCACGGCATGGAAGCCGCCTGAACCGCCTGCCCAAAACCCACAGAACAACGAGGACCCCATGATCATCGACATCCACGGCCACTACACCACCGCGCCGGCCGCGCTGGGCGCCTGGCGCGACGCGCAGATCGCCGGCATCGCCGACCCCAGCAAGATGCCGCGCGCCGCCGACCTGAAGATCAGCGACGACGAGCTGCGCGAGACCATCGTCAGCAACCAGCTCAAGCTGATGCAGCAGCGCGGCTCGGACCTGACCATCTTCAGCCCGCGTGCCAGCTTCATGGCGCACCACATCGGCGACTTCCAGGTCTCCAGCACCTGGGCCGCGATCTGCAACGAGCTCTGCTACCGCGTGAGCCAGCTGTTCCCGGACCACTTCATTCCTGCTGCGATGTTGCCGCAGAGCCCA
>CAYTWU010000249.1:0-5684 GCA_964442175.1 uncultured Rubrivivax sp. | reverse complement strand
CGCCTGCGGGAAGGCCTGGCCCGGCAGGTGGCCGGCGACGCGGCCGGCGCCATCGCCGTGTTGCAGCCGCTGCTGGCCGGCGGGCCGCTGGAGGCGGACGACCGGCTCGAAGCCGAGGACACGCTGGCCTCGGCGCTGGCCGCCGCCGGGCGGCGGCGCGAAGCGGTCGGCCGGCTCCTGCAACTGCACGACGACGCGCTGCGGCAACACGATTGGCCGCGTGCGGCCAGCACGTCCAGCACGCTGTCGGTGCACTGGGCGCACCTGTGCCGGCCGCGCGAGGCGGTGCAGGCGCTGCAGGTGGCCATCGACTGCAGCACGCGCGCGCAGAACGACGCCGGCCTGGTGGCGGTGGACGAGGCCTCGATGGCGGGGCACCTGGCCGACCTGGGCGAATTCGGCGCGGCCATCGCACGCGCGGAATCGGCACTCGCCGCGCTTCGTCGCGACGGCTACGCCGTGCACACGATGAACACCGAGCACCTGCTGGCCGCCATCTTTGAGACGCTGGGCCGCTTCGACCTGGCCTTCAAGCTGCTGCGCACCTCGTCGCCTGAGGCACCGCCCTGGATGCGCGCGGTACGGCAGATGCACCGCGCCCGCCTGGCCGGGCTGCGCGGCGAACCCGCGCTGCCGCTGGCGCGCCGTGCCTTCGACACGCTGGAGGCCGAAGGTGTGCTGGGCCCTGGCCACCTGCGCTGGCGCATGGAACTGGAGGTGGCACGCTGGAGCCCTGCCGGTGCGCGCGCCACAAGCGCCGAGGCCTGCCGCACCTGGGCGCGGCGGCACGAACACCTGGCACTGGAGCGCCTGGCCGGGCTGCTGGAGATCGAAGGCCGGTTGGACGAGGGCGACGCCGAGCGCGCAGCCACACTGGCTGACGAACTGGCCGCCGAGCTGCAGCCCGAACTGCAGGCGGATGGCGGCACTGCGGCCGTGAACTTCTACCTGCCCGAGTTGTGGCGCGCGCAGGTGCGGGCCTGGGATGGCGCCGGACGCATGCAGGCGGCCGATGCGCTGGCGGCGCACGCGGGCGCGTGGATCGCCCAGGTGGCCGCCGCGCACGTGCCGTCACCATTCAAGACCTCTTTCCTGGCGAACAACCCGGTGAACAGCTTCTTCCGCGTCCGTGGGAGGAGGTAACGCACGGCTAACGCCGCCCCTCTACCGTGCCGGCGACGGGCCCTGGGCCCGCACCGACCACGATGGAGGAATGCGATGGGATCAACGACAAGGGCCTGGGCCCTGGCGCTGTGCGTGGGCCTGGCCCATGGGGCGGCAGCGGCCTACGACGCGGACGCGCTGGCTTCGGCCGTCGTCTCCGACTGGCGCAGCTTCACCACGGTGCAGCCGTGGACCGAGAACGTGCGCGACGGCGATGGCAGCTTCGCCACGCAGCGGTCGTTTGCGCACGCGGTCAACGCCGGTGGCATGGTGCAGGGGCAGTCGGCCGAATCCTGGGCGCTGGCGGACCTGTCGACCGCGCGCCTGGCAGGCTACAGCCGCGCGTCGGTGGCCACGGCCTCGGACCGGCTGTCATCGACCGGGACCTCCATCGCCACGATGTCGGACAGCTTCGTGGCCCGCGGCGTGCCTGACCGCCCGTGGCAGTGGGACGACGCCAGCACCGGCCGCTTCGACCTGAGCTTGAGCGGCGTGGTGTCCAACAGCGCGCCGGGTGTGCACTGGGCGTTCGGGCTGGTGCTGGACATCTACCGCGCCGGCAGCCAGGGGCCGGCGTTCGACTACGCACGCAATCTGCGCGCCAACGTGGCCTGGTCCGGCGCGCTGGACGGCGGTGGCCTGCGGCTGCAGATCGAATTGCAGCCGCACAGCGACTTCGACTGGACGATGGCCTCGGGCTCCGGGCTGTTTCCGGGCACCGTGGCACTGGTGCCCGAACCCGGCAGCCTGGCGCTGTGGCTGGGTGGCGGTGCGCTGCTGGCGGCGCTGAGCCGCAGGCGCCCGCACCTGGCAGCCTTGGCCGTGGCCATCGGCGTCGTGGCATGCGGCTCGGGTTCTGACCCAGAAACGGCCCCACCGGAGCAGCCCACACCCGCAACAGCCCAGGTGGAAGGCCGCGTGCGGAGTGCCACCACCGGTGAACCACTGGCGGCGCTGGTGGACGTCGGTTCATTGGTCGGCGTGCAGGCGGACGCCCAGGGCCGCTACCGCGCGGCCGAGGTGGCCATCGGCGAACGGGTGCTGGTGCGCGCCCAGGCCAGCGGGTTCCTGCCGGCGCTGCGCGTGCTGGCATTGCCTGCGCATGGCCAGGTCACGGCCGACTTCGTGCTGCAGCCGGTGGGCGTCGAGGTGCAGGTGGACGCCGCGGCGGGCGGCGTGGTGGACGACGCCGTCACGGGCGCGCGTGTTGTGCTGCCCGCGGGGGCCCTGCAGCGTGCCGATGGCAGCGCCGCCAGCGGCCTGGTTCGTGTGCGGCTGACCTCGATAGCCCCGGCCATCGACCCCACCCGCATGCCGGGGGACTACAGCACGGCCGATGGCGGTCGGCTCGAAAGCTTCGGTGCCGTCGCGGTCGAGGTCGTCGACGCCAACGGCACGCCGCTGAACCTGGCGCCGGGGCGCAGCGCCGCGCTGCGCATCCCGCTGTCCACCCGCGCGGCCCTGCGGCCCGCGAGCGTGGGCCTGTATGCGCTGGACGAGGCGACTGGCCGCTGGCTGCCCGAAGGCGCCGCAGCACTGGCCGGCGACGCCGACCGCCAGTGGTACGAAGCAACGGTGGCGCACTTCTCATGGTGGAACGCCGACCAGCCGATGCAGACGGTGGTGGTGCGCGGCTGCCTGCGCACCGCAGACGGCCAGCCGGCCCCGGGGCGCCACGTGAAGAGCGATGGCGTGGACTACACCGGCAGCGCATTGGCACGCACCGACGAACAAGGTGCTTTCGCTGTGGCGATGAAACGCGAAGGCCGCGCGTGGCTGGCCGTCGTCGATGACCCGGGCACGGCCCCGCCGCCGGTGCTGGTGGGGCCATCGCAGGCAGACATCGAACTTGGCGCCTGCGCGGTCGAGCGTTCAGCGGCCGCACGCGCGCCGACGCTGCTGACGCAGCCGGTGGATGCGTCCGCCGTGGCCGGCGACACGGTGCGCTTTTCAGTGCTCGCCGACGGCAGCGCGCCGTTGGCCTACCGCTGGCAGCGCAACGGCGTGGACCTGCCCGGCGCCGGCGGCCCGGTGCTGGCCTGGACCGCCGCGGCGCAGGACGGCGGCGCGGACTTCCGCGTCGTCGTGTCCAACGCTGCGGGCGAGGCCACCAGCCACGCTGCGCGCCTGACGCTGGTGCCGGTGCCGCTGCAGCCGCCGGTCATCGTCAGCGCCCCGCTCGGGCGCACCGTGCAGGCGGGCACGCAGGTGACGCTGACGGTGGCCGTCACCGGCACCGCACCGCTGGCCTACCAGTGGCAACGCAACGGCGGCGCGATCGCGGGCGAAACCGGCAGCAGCCTGGTCTTCACCGCCCAGCCCGCCGACGATGGCGCGCGCTTCTCGGTGACGGTGCGCAACGCCGCCGGCACGGTCACCAGCACCGAGGCCGTCGTGACCGTGCAGGCCGCCGCCCAGGCGCCCCGCATCCTCGTCGGGCCCCAGGACGTGACCACCACGGTCGGCGGCGCGGTGCAGTTCACCGTGCTCGTCGAAGGCAGCGAGCCGCTGAGCTGGCAGTGGCGACGCAACGGGGTGGACATCGCGGGCGCCACCCGGTCGACCCTGGGCGTGGTGCCCACCGCCGCCGACGACGGCGCGCGTTACTCGGTGGTGGTGCGCAATCCGCAGGGCAGCGCCACCAGCGGCGAGGCCGTGCTGACGCTGCGCTTGGAAGGCGAGCCCGGCGGCACGCTGGCCGTGGCCGGCAATGCCCCCGCCAGCGTGGGCGGCAGCTTCGTGTCGCAGCCCGATCACGCCGGTGCGCGCGTGGTGGCCACCGGCCCGCAGTGCAGCGGGCAGGCGCCCGGGCTCGTGGTCTGCAACGCGTCTTTCAGCCTGTCGGCCATTGAACAGACCATCTCGGGCAGCAGCGTGCACATCGAAAGCGTGTTCATCAATGTGCTGTCGTCGAGCCCATCGGCGCCCGGTCCGCAGCCGGGCAGCGATCCGACGGCGATGGTGCTTGGCTTCTCGGTCGTCGAGTCCGGCATCGACGAGCCGGTGGTGTTCACCGCCCTGTGCGGCGGTGCTGACTTGCCCGCCTGCGCCGACGTCGGCAACCTGGGTGTGCAGGTCGACCTCGCGGCGCGCAGCGTGCGCTTCAACGGCGTTGTGCTGCGCAGTGAGGCCGACCCGGCGCGCACCATCACGCTGCAAGGCACGCTCCGGTTCTGACCGGCTTGCACTTGGCGCTTGACGGACGCTCAGTTGCCGGTGGTCGCGGGCGGGGCTTCCATCGGCGGCTCCACGGCGGGTGCCACCTGCGTCGCCGACTGCTGGCGCGCCTGCTCCTCCAGCGCCTGCTGCGCCCAGGCCAGTTCCCGCGCCAGCCGCACCTCGGCCAGCTTCAGCTGGTAGCCGGTCCAGGCGTCGGCCTGGGCCTGGTGGTAAGCCAGCCGGCGCTGCGCCGTGGTTTCGGTGTCGCCCGCTTCGTTGGCCGGCACCAGCACGCCCGCGTCGCGCAGGGCCAGGAACTCGGCCTGCACGCCGGCGCGGTCCAGCTGGGCCGTCAGGCCGGCGGGTTCGGCCACGGGCTCGGGGT
Source organism: uncultured Rubrivivax sp. (assembly GCA_964442175.1). GTDB lineage: Bacteria > Pseudomonadota > Gammaproteobacteria > Burkholderiales > Burkholderiaceae_C > Rubrivivax. The sequence continues at coordinate 976 of CAYTWU010000249.1, read as the reverse complement.
CGGCGATGATCACGATGCGCTGCGGGAGGGGTTCGGCCATCGGTTCAGCCATTGGTGCGGCCATCGGTGCCGCCGGCGCAGCCGTGTCGGCGGTGGTCACCAGTTGCATCTCTATCATCGGCTCGGTGGCCGTGGCAGGCTCGTTGCCCGAGGTCTGGGCCGTTGCAGCGCCCAGGACGGTCAGCGCGGCGGCAGCGGCCATCGCGGAGAAGGCCGTGAGGTGGGTGCGTGTGGTCATGGTCAGCTCCTGGTGAGGTGTGGTTGACTTCCGGCACGGCGGTTGCCGCGTGGCCTCATGCTCGGCCGCTGCCGGCGGCCCGGCTGTGGGTTTGCGCAGCGTCAAGCTGTAGGCGCTGTCCTACGACAAACGCTTGAAATTGGCCCGCGCCGCCCAACCTGCGCCGCATCCCGGAGGAATCCAACATGCGTTTCGACAAGTTCACCACCGCTTTGCAGCAAGCCCTGGGCGACGCCCAGAGCCTGGCCGTCGCTCGCGACAACCCCTACATCGAACCCGCCCACCTGCTGGCGGCCATGCTGCAGCAGCCCGACGGCCCCAAGGCCCTGCTGGACCGCGCCGGCGCCAATACCGCGGCCCTGCGCCAGGCCATGGACGTGGCCATCGGCGGCCTGCCCAGCGTGCAGGGCGGCGGGCAGACGGTGCAGCCCGCGCGTGACCTGCTGCAGCTGCTGCAGGCGGCCGACAAGGAAGCCAGCAAACGGGGCGACCAGTTCATTGCCAACGAGATGTTCCTGCTGGCGCTGGCCGATGCGAAAACCGACCTCGGCGGCGTGGTGCGCGGCCATGGCCTGAGCCGCAAGGCGCTGGAAGCCGCCATTGAGGCGGTGCGCGGCGGCCAGAAGGTGGATTCGGCCGAGGCCGAAGGCCAGCGCGAGGCGCTGAAGAAGTACACGCTGGACCTGACCGACCGCGCCCGCCAGGGCAAGCTGGACCCGGTGATCGGCCGCGACGACG
>CAYTWU010000248.1:0-5689 GCA_964442175.1 uncultured Rubrivivax sp. | reverse complement strand
TCGGTGTTCGGCGTGCCGGCCAAGGCCGCGGCCGAGATGCTGATCGAGGACATGAACAAGGCCGGCGGCATTGGCGGCGTGAAGATCGTGCCGAGTTTCATCGACGAGGGCATCGGCGGCGACAAGCTGCTGTCGGAGTACCGCCGCCTGGTGCAGGAGCAGGGTGTGCGCACGATGCTGGCGTCCATCTCCAGCGGCAACTGCAACATCATCGCCCCGGTGGCCGAGGACCTGAAGGTCCTGAACGTGATGTGGGACTGCGGCACCGAGAAGATCCTGGAAGCCAAGCGCTACAAGTACGTGGTGCGCACCCAGGCCAACGCCACCACCGAGATGGTGGCCACGGTGCTGTACCTGATGAAGACACGGCCCGACTTCAAGACCGTGGCCGTGGTCAACCAGGACTACGCCTGGGGCCGCGACTCGTGGGAGATCTTCATCAACACGCTGAAGGTCTTCAAGCCCGATGTGCGGGTGGTGGCCGAGATGTTCCCCAAGCTGGGCGCGTCGGACTTCTCGACCGAGATCTCGCGCCTGCAGGCGCTCAAACCCGACGTGGTGCTCAACACCGGCTGGGGCGGCGACCTGGACACCTTCGTGCGCCAGGGTGGGCAGCGCGGCCTGTTTGGCGGCAGCACCACGTACGTGATGCCGCTGCTGGAGAGCTCGCTCGAGCGCCTGGGTGCGGCGGTGCCGGCCGGCATCATCGCCGGCGCGCGTGGTGACCACTACTGGGCCCACCCGGAGACCGCCAACGACCCGAAGCACAAGGACTTCGTCGCCCGCTTCAAGGCCAAGACCGGCGCCAACCCCATCTACCCGGCGTACCACATGGCGCAGGCGCTGTTCGGCCTGAAGGTCGGGTATGAAGCGGCGATCAAGGCCAACGGCGGCAAGTGGCCCGCACCCGAGCAGGTGGCCGAGGCCATGCGCACCATGAAGTTCAAGGCCTACGGCCGCGAGATCACGATGCGTGAAGACGGCCAGGGCCTGGAGGCGCAGTTGCTGGGCATCACCAAGCGCGACCCGAAGTACCCGTTTGCGGTGATCGACAAGATGGTGCTGGTGCCGGCGGAGCTGGTGACGACACCGGTGGGGCAGCAGTCGCTGCCCTGGGTCAAGGCGCTGAACCCGGCGCTGGCCAAAGTGCTGAGCACCGACCAGTTCAAGACCCACGATTTCAAGTGAACCCCGCCGGGTGCAGCGCCTGCACCCGGACCCGCGCCACCCCATGGAACCTGCCCTCATTGCCCTGGCGCTGATGGACGGCGTGTCGTACGCGGCACTGCTGTTCCTGGTGGCGCTGGGCCTGACGCTGATCTTCGGCGTCATGCGCATCCTCAACATCGCCCATGGCAGCCTCTACGCCTGGGGCGGTTATTTCGCCGCCACGCTGGGCCTGGCGATCACGAACTTCGCGTTGCCGGCCTGGCTGGCCTTGCCGGCGCTCTTCGTGGCGGCCATCTTCATCGGTGGCCTGCTGGGCACGGTGCTGGAATTTGCGCTGCTGCGCCGCATCCTCGACAAGGACCCGATCCTGCAGCTGCTGGTCACCTTCGCCGCCTTCATGGTGCTGGAAGACCTGCAGCGCATGATCTGGGGCGTGCAGCCAGTGTTTGTGTCCGACGTCGTCAACCAGCTCGGCACGCTGGAGGTGGCCGGTGTCACCTACACACGCTACCAGCTGCTGGTGCTGCCGGCGGTGGCCATCGGGGCGTTTTTCGCGCTGCGCTGGTTCCTGGGCAAAACCGCGCTGGGCCGTCAGGTCACGGCCGTCACGCACCACCGCGAGGTGGCCACCGCGATGGGCGTGAACACGCACCGGGTCACCTGGCTGACCATCGCGCTGGGCGGCATGCTGGGTGCGCTGGGCGGTGCGCTGGCTTCGCCCACCACCTCGTTCACACCCGGCATCGGCGCCGACATGATGGTGCTGAGTTTTGCCGTGGTGGCCACCGCGGGCCTGGGGCAGATCGGCGGCGCAGCCATCGCGGCGCTGATGATCGGCCTGGCCCGTTCGTTTTCGGTCTACCTGATGCCGGAAGTCGAGGTGCTGATGCCCTACCTGATCATGGTCGCGGTGCTGCTGATCCGGCCCGAGGGCCTGTTCAGCACGGTCGCGGCGCGGAGGATCTGAGCATGGCCGGGTTCCGACTCCCGTTGCTGGTGGCCGTGCTCGTGGCCGCCGTGCTGGCCGTGACGCAGGCCGCGCCCTGGATGAAGACGCCGGTGCTGCTGGCGCTGGCCAACGGCATGGCCGTGGCCGGTGTCATCGTGCTGGTGCGCGCCGGCCAGGTGTCGTTCGGCCATGCGATGTTTGCCTGCCTGGCCGGTTATGCGGTGGCCTTTGCCGGCCGCGCCTGGCACCTGGACGCGCTGCTGCTGATCGCGCTGGGAACGGCCGGCGCCGGGCTGGCCGGGGCGCTGATCGGCCTGTTCATGGTGCGCTACCGCGGCATCTTCTTCGGCATGTTGAACCTGGCGTTTTCGATGGTGCTGTTTTCGGTGCTGGGCAAGTTCGGTGGTGTCACCGGCGGCACCGACGGCCTGCGCTTCGACCGGCCTTCCTTCGGTGGTGTGCAACTGGAGCGCGAAGGTTTCGAGACCGCGCTGCTGGTGCTGGCGCTGGGGCTGGCCGTGGTGGTGGGCTGGCTCGTGATGCGCTACTTCGCCAGCGTCAGCGGCCAGGCGCTGGCGGCGATCAAGACCAACGAAACACGGCTCGAGTACCTGGGCATCTCGGCCAAGCGGGTGTTCTGGGGCGGTTATGTGCTGTCGGCCACCTTGTGCGGCCTGGGTGGCAGTGTGTTTGCGCTGACGCAGGGCCTGGTGACACCGGAGATGGGTTACTGGGTGCGCTCGGGCGAGATCGTGTTCATCGCCATCCTCGGCGGCTCGGGCCATGCGCTGGGGGCTTTCATCGGGGCCTTTGTGTTCGAGTTCGTCAAGCTGTATGCCGCGGCACTGCTCACCGGCGCCTGGCAGCTGGTGCTGGGCCTGGTGTTGATCGTGATGGTGTTCGTGGCGCCCACGGGCATCTTCGGGCTGTTTGAAAAACGCCTGCGCGGGGCACGGCCATGACGGCGGCGCTGCTCAGCACCCGCGGCCTGTCGCTGGCCTTCGGCGGCGTGGTGGCGGCCGATGCCATCGATTTCGACCTGGCGCCCGGCGAGCGGCTGGCCGTGGTTGGCCAGAACGGCGCCGGCAAGACCACCTTCATCAACATCTGCACCGGCTACCTGAAGGCCGATGCCGGCCAGGTGTTTTTTGCCGGGCAGGACGTGACCGGCCGGAGCCCGCGGGCCATCACCCGCCTGGGTGTGGGCCGCTCGTTCCAGCTGCCGCAGGTGTTTGGTGAACACACGGTGCGCGAGTGCCTGTTGATCGCGTCGTCTTCCGTGCAACGGCGCCGGGGCCTGTGGCGGCCGCTGGCCACCGCTGTCGATGCCAGCGAGGTGGACGCCACGCTGGAGTTGCTGCAACTGCAGGACCGCGCGAAAGACCTGGCGGGCGCGCTGCCCGAAGGCCAGCGCAAGCTGCTGGACGTGGCGATGGCGCTGGTGCTGCGGCCCCAGCTGATGATCATGGACGAACCCACCAGCGGCGTCTCGACCGACGAAAAACACGGCCTGATGGCGGTGCTGATGAAGGCGCTGGACGAGCGCCAGGTGACGAGCATCTTCGTCGAACACGACATCGACATCGTGCGCCGTTATGCCACGCGGCTGGCGGCCTGGATCGCCGGCAAGATCGCCGCCGACGGCGCGCCGGAAGAGGTGTTGCGCGATCCCCTGGTCGTGAAAAACGTCATCGGCGAATGATAGTGCCCCCAAGCTCACTTCGTTCGCAGCCCCCCAAGGGGGCGCAGGCCTCACTTGGGGCGGCCCGGCGAGAGGCCTGACATGCTGACCCTAGAAAACGTCTCCACCACCATCGCCGGCATCCCCGTGCTGCGCGGCATTTCCTGCCGGCTGCAGCGCGGCGGCATCGTCGCCGTGGTCGGCCGCAACGGCGCCGGCAAGACCACGCTGCTGCGGCTGATCATGGGTTTCCGCGAGGGCCACACCGGGCGTGTGCTGCTGGACGGCCAGGACCTGGCCACTGTGCCGGCACGCCTGCGCGCGAAGCTGGGCATCGGCTACGCACCCGAAGACCGCGTGATGTTCCCCAGCTTCACGGTGGAAGAGAACCTGCGCTTTCCCTGCGAGGTGACAGGCATGAAACGCGCCGCGGTGGATGAGCGCCTGGCCGAGACGCTGACGATCGTGCCGGAGCTCAAGCCCATGCTGGCGCGCTCCGGCGCTGCCTTGTCGGGTGGCCAGGGCAAGATGGCGGCGCTGGGCCGTGCGGTGATGGCCGGTGAACGCCTGGTGCTGCTGGACGAACCCTTCCAGGGCCTGGCGCCGGTGCTGGCGCAGCAGTATTCGGCCTCGCTGCAGCGCATGCACGCGGTGCGGCCCGAGTTGTGTGTGGTGATCACCGAATCCAACCGCAGCCTGCTGCGCGACATCCCGACCGAGACCCTGGTGCTCGAACGCGGCGAGTTGCAGCGCGGCGAGGCAGCTGCTGCCGCCATCCACTGACCCGCGTCTTTCTTTCCAGGAGCCACCCATGGCCCAGCACTTCATCAACGGCCAGTGGCAGGACAGCGCCAGTGGCGAGACCCTGCCTGTCATCGACCCGGCCACCGGCGAAGTCTTTGACACATTGCCGCGCGGAGACAAGCGCGACATCGACCGTGCCGTGCAGGCCGCCCGCGCGGCGCTGAACGGCCTCTGGGGCCGCATGACGGCCACCGAACGTGGCCGCATCCTGCTGAAGATGAGCGCGCTGATGCTGGAGCGCGCCGAAGAGCTGGCACGGCTGGAAGCGCGCGACACCGGCAAGCCGCTGAGCCAGGCGCGCAACGACATCACGGTGGCGGCGCGTTACTGCGAGTTCTACGGCGGTGCGGCCGACAAGCTGCACGGCCAGCAGATCCCCTACCTGGCGGACTACCAGGTGGTGGTGCTGCGCGAGCCCTATGGTGTCACCGCGCACATCCTGCCCTGGAACTACCCGGCGCAGATGTTCGGCCGTTCGGTGGTGCCGGCGCTGGCGATGGGCAATGCCGCGGTGCTCAAGCCCTCGGAAGACGCCTGCCTGACGCCGCTGGCCTTCTGTGGCATCGCGTTGCAGGCCGGCTTGCCGGCCGGGGCCTTGAACATCGTCACCGGCCTGGGCGAAGAAGCGGGGGCGGCGCTGACGGCCCACCACGACATCGATTTCGTCACCTTCACCGGCAGCCCCGAGGTCGGCACGCTGGTGCAGAAGGCCGCGGCCGAGCGCACGCTGAAGGTGGTGCTGGAGCTGGGTGGCAAGAGCCCGCACATCGTCTTCGACGACGCCGACCTCGAACGCTGTGCCACCTTCGTGATCAAGGCCATCACGCAGAACGCCGGCCAGACCTGTTCGGCCGGCAGCCGGCTGCTGGTGCAGCGCAGCGTCTACGAGCGTTTCATGGCGATGGTGGCGCAACGTTTCCAGGCCAGCGCCGCCGGCACGCCGGAGCAGGACCGCGACTGCGGCCCGCTGATCAACGCCGCGCAGCAGCAGCGTGTGCTCGGGTTCATCCGCCGCGCCAAGGACAGCGGCATCCCGGTGCTGGCCGAAGGCTGCGTGGCCGACGGTGTGCACCCGGGTGGTTTTT
>CAYTWU010000247.1:0-5699 GCA_964442175.1 uncultured Rubrivivax sp. | reverse complement strand
CGACGCCGGCTTGGGGCGGCCCGGCGCCGGCGTCAGGGTTCGATGGCGGCACCGACCAGCGCTTCACCGCCACCGACGGTGCCGATGAAACGGGCCTTGCCAGTGGCCAGATCCACTTGGTGCCAGCGGGTGCTGGTGGCGCCCGCGGCGCGCAGCCCGGCGTAGGCGGTGTTCGAGACATCGGAGATGTCGAACGTGGCATGGGCAAAGGCCCCGGCGCCCAGCGCGCCGACGCTGAAGATCCGCCCGGTGTTGGGCGAAACGGCCGGCGTCACGCCTTCCTTGCTGCCCTGGTGCACCAGCGTGCCGGCTGCGCCGTCCAGCGCGTAGTTGGTGGTGATCTTGTCGTCGGTCTTGTTGTACGTGTAGCCGGCGGCCACGATGGCGGCGGGTTGGCCGTCGGCGTAGGCCAGCGGGCCGTCGGTGGCCACCAGCGCGCCGCTGTCCGGGTGCAGGCGCAGGTTCACGCCGTTGCTGCTGACCACGCGGATGCGGTCCACGGTCGGGTTGAAGTCGAAACCCCAGTCGGCACCACCGGCGGGCAGCGCGACACCGGTGCCCACGGGCGTGGCCGCGGCCTTGGCGACATCGATCTTGTAGAGCTGGCCAGAGGCACCCAGCGCAAACAGCTCGCCGCGCGCGACACGGTAGTCGATGCCCAACAGCTTCTCGCCGGCACGCAGGCCGGTGAGCGGCTTCTTGTCGCGCACGGCCTGCGGCTGGCCGGCGTTGAAGCGCAGCAGCTGGTTCGACACCGTCACGGCGACGATCTCTTCCTTGGCGGGCGGGCCCAGCGGTTCGGTGGTGGCACAGGCGCCGATCAGGGCGGCGGCGGCGAGGGGGAGCAGGGTGCGGGTGTTCATGTTCCGGGTATCGGCCCGCCATGCTGCGGCTTGAGTGGCATCCAGACACCGGGTGCGAGAATCTGCGCATGACCCCCAGCCTGACGATTTGCCGCCCCGATGACTGGCACCTGCACCTGCGCGACGGCGCCGCGCTGCAGGCCGTGCTGCCCGCCACCGCCGCCCAGTTTGCGCGGGCCATCGTGATGCCCAACCTCAAGCCGCCGGTGACCACGGCGGCGATGGCGCTGGCCTACCGCGAGCGCATCCTCGCGGCGCGGCCGGTCAGCGGGCCCGGCAGCGACTTCGAGCCGCTGATGACGCTGTACCTGACGGACAACACGCCACCCGACGAGATCCAGCGCGCACGCGACGCCGGTGTCGTGGCCCTCAAGCTCTACCCGGCCGGCGCCACCACCAACAGCGATGCCGGCGTCACCGACATCCGCAAGACCTGCCGCACGCTGGAGGCCATGCAGCGCGCTGGCCTGCTGCTGCTGGTGCACGGCGAGGTGACCGACGGCGAGATCGACCTCTTCGACCGCGAGGCCGTGTTCATCGACCGCGTGATGACACCGCTGCGGCGCGACTTCCCCGAGCTGAAGGTGGTGTTCGAGCACATCACCACCCGCGAAGCCGCCCAGTACGTGGCCGGTGCCGACCGCTTCACCGCCGCCACCATCACCGCCCACCACCTGCTCTACAACCGCAATGCGCTGTTCATGGGCGGGCTGCGGCCGCACTTCTACTGCCTGCCGGTGCTCAAGCGCGAGCTCCACCGCCAGGCCCTGGTGCAGGCCGCCACCAGCGGCAGCGACCGTTTTTTCCTGGGCACGGACAGTGCGCCCCATGCGGCGGCGCTGAAGGAACAGTCGGTCTGCGGCGCCGGCTGCTACACGGCACCTGCGGCGCTGGAGCTGTACGCGGAGGCCTTCGAGGCCGCGGGCGCGCTGGACAAGCTGGAAGGTTTTGCCAGCCACCACGGCCCGGATTTCTACGGCCTGCCGCGCAACACCGGCACCGTGACGCTGCAGCGCCAGCCGCGCACCCTGCCCGAAACCCTGCCCTTTGGCGACGCGGTGATCAAACCCCTGCGCGGTGGCGAAACGCTGAACTGGACGCTGTCATGACCAAAACGATGCTGCTGATCGACGCCGACAACGTCTCCACCGACGTGATGGAGCAGGCGGTGTCGGCGCTGCTGCAGGAACATGGCGCGCTGCACGTGCGCCGCGCCTACTGCACGGCCGAAAGTGCGGTCAAGCACCAGCAGCTGTTCAAGCGCCTGGGCATCCGGCCGATGGTGAACCTGGCGGCCGGCAAGAACTCCACCGACATCGCGATGGCCGTGGACGCGCTGGACCTGGCCCTCAGCGAGCGGCCCGACCTGATCGCCATCGCGTCGTCCGACTCCGACTTTGCACCGCTGGTGGCCCGGCTGCGCGAAAAGGGCTGCCGCGTCGTGGGCATCGGCCAGCAGGGCAAGACCGGCGACGAGACCCAGACCGTCTACGACCAGTTCACCGTGCTGGCGCACCGCAGCAGCAAACCTGCGCCGGCCCGCAAGGCCGCCTCTCGCACACGCGCGGCGCCCGTGCCCGCCGCGGCGCCAACGCCCGCCCCCGAGCCGGCGCCACCCCCGGCCGCCCGCAAGACCACACGCCGCAAAGCAGCGACCACGCAGGCGGCCACACAGGGGGCCGCGCCGGCGGCCGAGCCCGTGCCCGACAAGCTGCGCCAGATCCTGATGGCGATGCCGGAACTTGTGCGTGGCGACACCCTCGAATTGCGCGTCGCGGCCGACCGGCTGCGCGAAGCGGGTTTGTTGAGCAAAAGTGGGTCGTCCACCAAGGTCTTTGGGGCCTACGCCGAGCGGTTCGAGCTGCTGCCGGCCCGGAACCCCAACAAGGTCCGGCTGAAAACCTGACCGGGTCTTGAACGGCGGTCCTGCGGCCCCACATCCCGCCCCTGTCGGTGTCCAACGCGCGCCAAGGAGGCGCCTGCCCATGAAACGAGTGTTTCTCTTCATCGTCACCAACCTGGCTGTCATGCTGGTGCTGGGCATCGCCGCCAGCGTGCTGGGGGTCAACCGCTTCCTCACGGCCAACGGCCTGAACCTGGGCATGCTGCTCGGGTTTTCGCTGCTGATGGGTTTTGGCGGCGCCATCATCTCGCTGCTGATCAGCAAGCCCATGGCCAAGTGGAGCACGCGCGCCCAGGTCATCAACGGCTCGAACGACCCCACCCACCGCTGGATCGTCGGCACGGTGGAAGGCTTTGCCAAGAAGGCCGGCATCGGCATGCCCGAGGTCGCCATCTTTGAAGGCGCGCCCAACGCCTTTGCGACCGGCGCGTTCAAGAACAGCGCGCTGGTGGCGGTGTCCACCGGTCTGCTGCAAGGCATGACCAAGGACGAGGTCGAGGCCGTGATCGGCCACGAGGTGGCCCACATCGCCAACGGCGACATGGTCACGATGACGCTGATCCAGGGCGTGATGAACACCTTCGTCGTGTTCCTGTCGCGTGTCATCGGCTACTTCGTGGACCGCGTGATCCTGCGCAACCAGAACGACGGCCCGGGCATCGGCTATTACGTCAGCACCATCGTGCTGGACCTGGTGCTGGGTGCGCTGGCCGCGGTGGTGGTGGCCTGGTTCTCGCGTCAGCGTGAGTACCGCGCCGACGCCGGTGCCGTGCAGCTGATGGGCCGCAAGCAGCCGATGATCAACGCGCTGGCCCGCCTGGGCGGCCTGAACCCGGGCGAGCTGCCGCGGGCGGTGGAGGCCATGGGCATCAGCGGCAAGGGCGGCATGATGGCCCTGCTGTCCACCCACCCGCCGATCGAAGACCGCATCCGGGCGCTGCAGCAAGCGGCCTGACCGGGCCGGATCCCGTGCGGCTAGGGGGTGCCACCGGCTGGCACCCCGGCGGCCCCGGCGCCATACTCGCCGGGTGCTGCGCAAGCCCCTCACCTGGACCCTCGCGGCTGCTTCGGCAGCCGCTGTGCTTTGGGCAGGCCGCTGGTTCTTCACCGCGCCGGAGCCGGTGGCGGGGGTCTCGGGGCCGCCTGCTGTGGCCGCCGATGCCACCACCACCAGCGCACCTGGCCAGGCCCCTGTGGCCACGACCGCCCCGCCCGCGGCCGCCGCCGCGCACCCGCCCGGGGTCACCGCCGAACAATGGGCCGCGCTGGAAGCCGAGTTGCGCACCCGCCCCGACGGCGCCGCCGAGCGCCACCGGCTGATCGGCTACTTCAGCTGGGCCGATGCGGTGCAGCGCTGGCGCGCCGCGCCGCAGGATGCAACGCTTGCCGCTGCGGTGGACGCCGGCCTGGGCCAGCGTCTGCACAACCGCGAGGTGTCGGCCGCCGAGGCGCGGGCGCTCAAGGCCGCGCTGCTGGCGACGCTGGAGCCGGATGCCACGCGCCGTGCCGCCGCACAGCAGGCCTACGACAGCAGCCTGCCCACCACGGCCGGCCCCAGCGCCCATGAAAAGGCCTTCCAGCGCCAGCAGGCCGCCCTGGTGGCGGCCTGGCAGGCCCGGCCCGCGGCCGAGCGCGACCCGGCGGCGCTGACCCGCCAGCTCGACGCCTTGCGCCGCACGCACTTTGCCGCGCCTGCGGCTTCGTCCACCGTCCCCGGCCGCTGAGACGGCCGCAACCTGAAGGAGGAGTCCCATGAAGAACCTGTACCGCTGGTGTGCCGCCGCCGTGCTGGCCGTGGCCGCCCCGCTGGCCAGTGCCGGCTACTTCCAGTGGGACCTGGTGGAACTGCCACCCGAGTCCGGCGCCTCCTGCGGCAACGGCACGCCCTACCGCTTCTTCGTCAACCGCACGCCCTTGTCCAAGGACCTGGTCATGGTCTACGAAGGTGGCGGCGCCTGCTGGGACCAGAAGGCCTGCCTAGGCGAAGGCAAGCTGGGCGCCACCAACCCGGACGGCATCCCGGTGGACTACATGAAGACGATCAACGTCGCCTTCGGCCTGGTGACGCCCTTCAACGCGCGCAACAGCCCGCAGCAGGTGCAGACCCAGAGCTGGAACATGGTGTTCCTGCCCTACTGCACGGGTGATGTGCACAGCGGCAGCAAGGTCACGGTCTACGACGACGCCTACCCCGACCGCCCGCGTGTGCAGTACCACGCCGGCCAAGCCAACATCGAAGCTGCGGCGCAGTGGCTGCGCAACAACCTGGGCCAGCCGGCCAAGATGATGCTGACGGGCTACTCGGCCGGCGGTGTGGGCTCCACCACCACCTACGCCCTGGTGCGCGAGACGCTGCAGCCCACCGACAAGGCCACGCTGCTGGCCGATTCCGGCCCGCTGGTGCCGGCGCCACGCGATGCGGCGCCCGAGGACTTCCCGGCCGTGAAGCTGCACAACACCATCCGCACGGTCTGGGGCCTGGACGAGCCCCAGGGCCTGGTCACCCGGTTTGCCGGCCTGATCGACGGGTTCGACCCCGACAACCTGGGCACCGTCAACGGTGCACTGGCCCGCACCTACCCGCAGGACCGCTTCGGCTTCATGGTGTTCACGCGCGACACCAACTTCTCGGCCTTCAGCTACGAGAAGTTCTACGACGACATCGCCAATGCGCCCGACCCCATCGCCTACCGCGAGGCCTTGTTCGGCCGCTGGTGGCCCGACCTGGACCGCTGGGCAGCCGACCTGGACGGCCATGCCAACGTCGACTATTACGTGCCGTACTTCCGCAATTTCAACCAGTCGCACTGCCTGACCATCATCGATTTTTCGGGCACCGGCATCGAGTGGGCGGGTGTGAGCTCGCTGTCCACCTTCGTTGACAATGCGCTGGACCGGGGGCCGTCGATCAAGCTGGTGGAAGGCACGAACAA
>CAYTWU010000246.1:0-5699 GCA_964442175.1 uncultured Rubrivivax sp. | reverse complement strand
TGGCCTTCTCGCTGGTCAACAAGCTGCTGGCCTTCAACACCCCGGGCAAGCAGCGCGTCGAGGTGGTGATCCTGTCGCGCAACGACCCGGTCTCGGGCATGCGTGTGTTCCGCTCGGCCCAGCACTTCGGCCTGCCCATCGAGCGGGGCGTGTTCACGCGCGGGCAAAGCCCCTGGCGCTACCTCAAGCCGCTGGCGGCCAACCTGTTCCTGTCGGCCAACGAAGCCGATGTGCGCTCGGCGCTGGCCGCCGGTGTGCCCGCGGCGCGGGTGGCCACGCACGCGGCCCATGCCTCCGAGGCCCACCCGCACGAGGTGCGCATCGCCTTCGACGGCGACGCCGTGCTGTTCTCCGACGAAGCCGAACGGGTCTTCCAGCAGCAGGGCCTGGGCGCCTTCCAGCACCACGAACGTGAACACGCCGCGCTGCCGCTGGCGGCCGGCCCCTTCAAGCCGCTGCTGCAGGCGCTGCAGCAGCTGCAGCACAGCCCCGGCCAGGCGATGCGCCTGCGCACGGCGCTGGTGACGGCCCGCAGCGCACCGGCCCACGAACGCGCGATCCGCACGCTGATGGACTGGCACATCGAGGTCGACGAGGCGATGTTCCTGGGCGGCCTGCCCAAGGGCGCCTTCCTGCGCGAGTTCGAACCCGACTTTTTCTTCGACGACCAGACCGGGCATGTCGAGAGCGCCGCCGGCCACGTGCCGGCCGGCCACGTGGCCGCAGGCGTGAGCAACGGGGGCTGACCCCCACGTTCACGGGGGGTGTCACGGGGCCTTCATGGGCGCTGTCCAGCATGGCATGAGCGCCGAACCCTCGGCCACCCCACGGAGGACACCCCATGTACAAGCTCGCCCTGGCCGCTGCGGCCGCCGCCACCTTTGCCCTGCCTGCCCAGGCCCTGACCACCGGCGACCTGGCCTTCACCGGCTTCAATGCCGACAAGGACTACTGGTCTGTCGTCGCCCTGGCCGACATCGCCGCCAACACCCAGGTGTTCTTCAGCGACAACGAGTGGAACGGCAGCGCCTTCAACGACACAAACGAACACACGCTGCTCTGGAACACCGGCAGCGGCGTCATCGCCGCCGGCACGGTGGTGCTGTTCACCGAGATCGACGGCGCGACGGACACGATCACCGCGTCCATCGGCACGCTGGGCCTGGCCCCCGGTGGCGGCAGCAACCTGGGCCTGTCCGCGACGGATGACACGCTGTATGCCTTCCTCGGCAGCTCCGCAACCGCGCCGACCACCTTCCTGGCCGCCGTCAGCAACGACGTCAACGCCACCAACATGACCAACGCCGGCCTGGTGGTGGGCGTCAACGCCGTGCAACTGACCAGCAGTGCCGACTTCGGCGACTACGCCGGCGCGCGCGACGGCCAGGCCACGTTTGCCGCCTACGGCGCGCTGGTCAACAACAGCGCCAACTGGAACATCCTGGTCGGTGGCGACCAGGCTGCGTTGGTGCCCAGCACGGTGGCCTTCACGGTGACGCCGGTGCCGGAAGCCTCGACCACGGCGATGCTGCTCGCCGGCCTGGCCGCCATGGGTTTTGTGGCCCGCCGCCGCGCCTGAGCACCCGAGACCGCGCATGAAGATGCCCATTGTTCGCCCCGTCCTCGCCGCCTGCCTGCTGGCGCTGGCCGGCTTCTCGCAGGCCGCCGTCACGCCGATCTACACCATCCAGGGCAGCGGCGCCACCAGCCCGCTGGTCGGCCAGACCGTGACCACCAGCGGGGTCGTGACCCGGCTGCTGAACAACGGCTTCTTCATGCAGGACCCGGTGGGCGACGGCAACGCCGCCACCTCGGACGGCATCTTCGTGTTCACCAGCAGCGCGCCCACGGTGGCCGTGGGTCAGCTGCTGCAGCTGACCGGCGTGGTCACCGAGTTCGACGTGTCCCTGGCCACGTCGAACCCCGCCGCCGAAGCGCGCCCGCTGACCGAGCTGACCAGCCCCACGGCCATCACGCTGCTGGGCAACGGCAGCATCACCCCCACCCCGGTGAGCCTGCCGGTGCCCGAGACCGACGGCCTGGAGCGCTACGAGGGCATGCTGGTCACCTTGACCGGCCTGCAGGGCGCGCCGCTGACGGTGCAGCAGAACTTCTTCCAGGGCCGCTACGGCCAGCTCACGGTGGCCGCCGGCGGCCGCCGCGAGACACCCACCAACCGCCACCGCCCCGGCACGCCCGAGGCGCTGGCGCTGGCGAGCGAAAACGCCCGCAGCATGCTGCTGCTGGACGATGGCAGCAGCTTGCAGAACCCGAACCCGACACCGTACATGGCCGCCGACGGCACGGCACGTGCCGGCGACAGCATCACGTCGCTGACCGGCACGATCGACTTCGGCCTGGCCACCAACAACGCCGCGGGCATCGTGGCCTACCGGCTGCAGCCCACGGTGGCGCCGGTCTTCACCGCCAGCAACCCGCGCCCGGCCACGCCGCCGTTGGTGGGCGGCAATGTGCGCGTGGCGGCCTTCAACGTGTTGAACTACTTCACCACCTTCACCGACGGCCGCGACGCCTTTGGCCAGACCGGCCAGGTCTGCACCCAGGGCGGCAGCCCGCCCTCGGCCAGCCTGTGCCGCGGCGCGAACAACATCGACGAGTTCAACCGCCAGCGGGCCAAGATCATCGGCGCGATCGCGGCGCTGAACGCCGACGCCGTGGGCCTGATGGAGATCCAGAACAACGGCAGCGTCGCGGCGCAGAACCTGGTGGACGGCCTCAACGCCCAGCTGGGCGCCGGCACCTACGCCGTCGTGCCCGACCCGGCCACCGGCACCGGCACCGACGCCATCAAGCTGGCGCTGATCTACAAGCCCGCGCGCCTGGCGCTGGCGGGTGCAGCCCTCAGCGACACCCACCCGGTGCACAGCCGCCCGCCGCTGGCCCAGACCTTTGCCGCCGCCAACGGCGAACGTTTCAGCGTCGTGGTGAACCACTTCAAGTCCAAGGGCTGCGGTGACGCCAGCGGCGCCGACCTGGACCAGGGCGACGGCCAGGGTTGTTACAACGCCCAGCGCCTGGCGCAGGCACAGGCGCTGCGCAACTTCGTGGCCCTGCTGCAGGGGAACAGCGGCAGCACCGACGTGCTGATCACCGGCGACCTGAACGCCTACGGCCAGGAAGACCCGATCCACGACCTCACCCGCCACGGCTTTGCCGACCAGATCGGCCGCTTCAGCAGCCTGGGCTACTCCTACGTGTTCGACGGCGCCTCGGGGCGGCTGGACCACGCGCTGACCAGCACCAGCCTGTCGGCCAAGGTGATGGGCGCACGCACCTGGGCCATCAACGCCGACGAAGCTTCGCTGCGCGACTACAACCAGGAGTTCAAGGCGCCGCGCACCAACTGCGGCGGCCTGTGCCCGCCCGACCCGTACGCGGCCGACGTCTACCGCTCGTCGGACCACGACCCGCTGCTGCTGGGCCTGAGCATCTTCAAGACCATCACCGGCACGGCCGAGCGCAACGTGCTGCAAGGCACGGCCGGCGACGACATCCTGGTCGGTGGCGGCGGCGCCGACCGCCTGACCGGTGGCGACGGCATGGACCTGTTCACCTACACCTCGATGCGCGACGCCGGTGACGTGGTGACCGACTTCAACCCCGGCACCGACAAGATCGACCTGCGCACGCTGCTGGCGGCCAGCGGCTACGCCGGCACCGATGCCGTGGCCGAAGGCTATGTGCGCTTCGTGCCCGTGCTCGGCGGCACCGGTGTGCAGCTGGACACCGACGGCCCGGCCGGCGGCGCCACCTTCCGCGCCCTGCTGACGCTGCGCGGCCTGAGCCCCGCCCAACTGAACGGCCCGCGCGACCTGCTGGTGCGCTGAAGACCTCCGCTGAAAGACGACACCATGCGCACACGCACCCTGGCCGCCCTCGGCCTGCTCTCTTCACTCGGCGCCCAGGCGGCCTGGACCACCGCGGGTGACGCGGTGGACAAGCTCGGCAGCCTGACGCTGACCACGGCGTACACCGCTCCCGGCGATCCCGACACGGCCTTCAACCTGTCGGGCACCGCCGCCGTCGAGATCGGCGTGGTCGAGGCCGCCGCCGGCCTGCCGTACTACGCGCTGGACCTGGGCGACGAAGCCGCCACCGAAGGCAGCGCCGCCTGGCAAAGCTTCAGCGTCGCCGACGGCGACACGCTGAGCTTCAACTGGTCCTTCAGCAGCACCGACGCCGATGTCCTGGACCACGCCTTCGTGGTGCTGAATGGCCAGCTGAGCACGCTGGCCACCACGGCCCAACCGGGTGCGCCGCTGAACAGCTTCAGCCACAGCTTCACCAGTGCCGGGCTCGTGACGCTGGCGGTGGGCGTGGTGGACACCGTCGATTACCTCGGCGTGTCGACGCTGAACATCTCGGCGCTGCAGGTCAGCCCGGTGCCCGAGCCGGCCTCGGCGCTGCTGCTGCTGGCCGGTGGTGCGGCGCTGCTCAGCCGGCGTGGTAGCGCCGCAGGGCGCTGAGGTCCAGCACGCGCACGCCGCCGTACTCGATGCGGATCACCCCCACCGCCTGCAGCGCGCGCAGGGCCTCGTTCACGCGCTGGCGCGACAGGCCCACCAGGTAACCCAGTTCCTGCTGCGTGATGCGCAGCAGCGTGCCCACGCCCGGGTACAGCACGGGGTGGAACAGCGCTGCCAGATTCCGCGCCACCCGCTCGTCGGGGTGGGTCAGGCGGTCGATCTCGCGCGCGGCGATGAACTGGCCCAGGCGCTCGTTGATCTGCAGCATCACGAAGCGGTTGAAGACGATGCTGTGGTCCAGCAGCCACTGAAAAGTCTCGATGCCGATGCCGGCCACCAGGCTGCTGCGCAGCGCCTCGATGTTGTAGCGGTAGCTCTCGCGCTTGAGCAGCGTGCCCTCGCCGAACCAGGCCCCGGGCGGCACGCCGGTGAAGGTGATCGCGAAGCCGAGCGAGCTGTCGTTGCTCATCTTCAGCAGGCCGTCGAGCACGCCGAACCAGTAGTTGGCCTGGCGGCCGATCTTGCAGACGAAGTCGCCGGGGTCAGCCTCGACCACGCGCAGCGCCGCCACCACGCGCCGGCGCTCGTCCGCGTCGAGCGCGGCCAGCCAGGGGATGCTGGCGCGCTCGGCCTCGGTGGCCGCACGTGACCGTGTGATCAGCGCCGTGGGCGCCGGGCCCACCGCTTGACGCGCGTCATTCACTGGGGAAAAGCCTCATAGGATGATCCCGCGAATTGTCGTCAGAACGACAACACGGCGTCAAAGGGCTTTCCACAATCAAGCTCGAGCTCAGGAGACAAGCCGGTGCCGACCACCTTCCCGCAGCAGATGCTTCGCCACGCCGCCGAACGGCCGCAGGCCGCCGCCTTGCGCATCAAGGAGTTCGGCATCTGGCAGACCACCACCTGGGCCGGGCTGGCGGACCTGGTGCGCGCGCTGGCCGGCGGCCTGGCCGAGGCCGGCCTGCAGCGCGGCGAACACGTGGTGGTGGTCGGCGAAAACCGGCCGCGGCTGTACGCGTCCATGCTGGCGGTGCAGTCGCTGGGCGGCATCCCGGTGCCGCTGTACCAGGACGCCGCGTCCACCGAGTTCGTGTTCCCGATCCAGAACGCCGAGGTGCGCTTCGCCATCGTCGAGGACCAGGAGCAGGTGGACAAGCTGCTGGAGATCAGCGGCGAATGCCCGCAGATCAGCCGCATCTGGTACGACGA
>CAYTWU010000245.1:0-5738 GCA_964442175.1 uncultured Rubrivivax sp. | reverse complement strand
GCATCGTGGGAATCGGGCCGAAGGCGGGGTTGGGCGCCCAGCCGATCACGGCCCGGTCGGCGTCGATGTTCCAGTAGTAGCCGCCTATGGCGCCGGTGATGTCGATGCCGGCGTAGGGCGTCCATCCGGGAGCGGGTGCGTAGCACTTCGTGCCGTCCAGGGCGGTGGTGGTGCAGCCGCTGTCGCCCTGGCAGACGGTGTCCTGGATGTTGTCCCCGCTCTGCGTGCCGGCGCGGCAGGCGGCGTAGACCTTGAGGAAGGGCTCGACGCTGGCGCAGCTGTAGCCGGAGTCGCCGCCACCCGTGCAGACTTCGGCGCGCTCAGGGGCCACCATCGCCGTCAGGCTGCAGGACGATCCGCTGCAGCTCTTGTCAGCCACCCACACGGCCGTGCGGATGGGCTGGCCGTCGATCATCGAGTAGGTGGTGTCAAGGACGGACACGATCTGCGGGAAGACGACCGGCGTCGTCATGTCCACGTCGAAGAAGCTGAGCGGATTGCCGTCCTGGGTGACGCGGAAGTGCTGCGCGGTGACGGCGCGGTCGGGCAGGCACTGCACGTCCAGACCGGTGCGGCCGGAGGCGGCATGGGCGAACCAGTCGCCCGGGGTGCAACTGGTGGTCCGCGTCGTGCTGACGGTCAGGCTTCGGCTGCAGCTGTAGTTGCCGACGCCGACGTAGCGCAGGCAACTGCGTGGCTGCATGCCGGCGGGCACCGGGGTGACCGTGGTGGTGCAACCGCTGTAGTAGGCGGCCAGGCTGCCCAGCTCGGCCGACGGCGTACGGCCAATGGCGCGCGCGGCAGCCACAGCGGGGTCATCGGCACCGATCGTCGGGCGCGGCGTGTTGGCCGAGGAGAAGGCGCCACGCTGCGCCTGGCAGAGCGGGTCGGTGGGGGTCAGTGCACAGGCAGACAGCCTTGCGGTGCCCTGCGACGACAGATTGGGCTGGCGGTAGTAGCTGCGCTCAGGAGGGGTGGTCGTGTAGCCCGGGACCACGGCGGTGGCACCCGGGGTGGTGACGTTGCCGCGGGCCACCGGGTTCGCGGCCTGGCCGGCGGCGACCCCTTCCTCGTGCGGGCCGGCGACTGCTGCCGTCTGCGTCGTCAGGAAGCAGGCGGCGGTGATGCAGGCGATGAGGCGGCGCCACGGCGAGGCGCGGTTCGCCGTCAACGGCGACGGGGCAGGGTGATGGCTATCGGGGCCTAGCGGGGTCGGTAGAAGCACGCCCCATGGTCAGGGGCAGTCCGGTCGGTGTCTCGGGGAAACGGGGTGCGCGAGGGCGGGGTTTCGGGGTTGGGCAGGCCATTGCTGCAACACCACCGCTGCGGGGTTTGGCTCGTCGCCCACTCCGGCGACGTGCCCGGCTGCGGCAAGCGGCGTACGCCCTGGCTGCAGCACGCGAGCTATCCTTGCTTCCCGGGCTTCTGCCGCTTACCTCCGCGGGCAGGTTGGCTCGAACGTCTAGGCCCATCACATTCGAAACTCCTTGACACGAACGTCAGCCATGACTCCACCACTGTCTGGGATCGACCACGTTCACGTTTTCGTGCGGGATCGGAATGCCGCAGAGCGCTGGTACGCCCACGTGCTCGGACTTACCCGTAGTCCAAGCCTTGAGTTTTGGGCCGCGGACGGTGGTCCGCTCACAGTGCAGGACTCAGCGAACACCGTTCACATCGCACTGTTTGAGCGGGGGCCTCAACCCAACCGAGCAACGATCGCCCTTCGAACCTCAGCATCCGGGCTTCACATCTGGTTCACGCACTTGCAAGCCTCGGGACTGCGGGTAGAACTTGAAGACCATCGGGTTTCGTTCTCGATCTACTTCTCGGACCCGGACGGCAACCCGTACGAGATCACGACCTACGAGCACGCCGCGTTTGCCGCCGCGCGGTGATGCCTGTAACCCCTTGCTCTAACAAGGCGCCAGCGGATGGCCACCAAGCTCGGTCTGGCGGTACGCGCTACATTGTCGTCAACCGCGTCCTGGCGCCCTGCCGTGCTCGCCCGCTTAGCTCGAACGTTCCCCGTCTCGTACGAAGATTGGTACCCACATGTCGTTCACGCGAATACTGACCAACATTTGCTCCGATCGTTTGAGCGAAAGCCGCGATTTCTATGTCGCGCTTCTTGGGTTTGAGGTGAACTACGACAGTGACTGGTATGTTCAGTTGCGTTGCCCTACAAATCACGAGCTTGAGTTCGGAATCATTGCCCGAACCAATGAGCTGGTTCCCGCCAGCTTTCAGAACGCGCCAACGGGCATGTACGTCACGTTCGTGGTTCCAGACGTTGATGCCGTCTACTCCAAGGCAAAGGCGTTAGGTCTTGTCGTTGTCCAGGAGCCGAAGTACGAGTTTTATGGCCAGCGGCGCTTCTTGACGGTCGATCCGAATGGCTGCCTCATTGATATTTGCAGTCCCTGGAGCGAGAGCGAAAAGTGAGCCCCTCGTCTTCTGTGCACGAGACGGCTGACAGGCCACTGCATCCGACCACCTCCGGCGTCGGCTGTTCGGCGGCGTTCGGCATCGCAATCAAACCTTTGCGGCGATCATGCTATTCATACAGGTCAAGGAATTCGCACGTCGCAGCGTGCTGTGCTGGCTCGCAACGGTTGACGAATCCGGTCAGCCGAACGTCTCTCCGAAGGAAATCTTTGCCGTTTTCGACAGTGACCATCTCGTCATTGCAAATATCGCGTCAGCGGGGAGCGCGCGCAACATCGAGCGGAACGCTCGCGTGTGCGTCGCATTCATCGACGTCTTTGCCCAGAAGGGATTCAAAGTCACCGGCGCAGCCCTCAATGTCAGGAAGACAGACCCTGACTTCTTCCGCTGGGCGACACAGCTCGTAGAGAAGGCAGGCCCGAGGTTCGCCATTCAGAGCGTGTTTGTCGTGAAGGCGGAAGCTGTCGAGGAAATCCTTGCGCCAAGCTATCGCCTCTACCCCACCGAAACGACTGAAGAGTCCCAGGCCGCGTCTGCCATGCAGGCATACGGCGTGCGGCCGGTACGGAGCGATGCCTGACCCCGCGCTCATGCGCTGCGCCGACGGATGGCCATCAAGCCCGGTCTGGCGGTACGCGGTGAATTACCACAAACCGGGCCATGGCACCCTGCAGTCGTCGCCCGCTTGGTTCGAGCGTGAGCCGGCATGAGCACCTTGGCTCCTCGGTCATTCACACCATGAAGTGTCTCGTTGTCATAGCCCACCCGCTTGCGGACAGTGCTTGCCACGCCATGGCGCGCAGCGCCGTCGATGCGCTGACAAGAGCCGGTCATGAAGTGCAGATCGAAGACCTCTACCACTCCGAGTTTTCGCCTGCGTTGACAGCCAGTGAGCGCCGGAGCTACTACGGCCCTGCCTTCGACGCTGCGTCCGTTCGGTCGCAGGCCGACCGATTGCTCTCCGCCGAAGCCATCGTGCTTGTCTTTCCGACTTGGTGGTTCAGTTTCCCCGCCATCTTGAAGGGCTGGTTTGACCGAGTCTGGGCGCCAGGCATCGCCTACGATCATGCGACTGATCTCGGCCCGATCAAGCCGAGGCTCCACAAACTTGGGAAGGCTCTCGCCATTACTTCGCTCGGCTCGCCTTGGTGGGTTGATCGCCTGGTGCTCTGGCAGCCCGTCAAGCGCGTGCTGAAAACCGCTGTCTTGGGAACGTGTGCGCCGGCTTGCAGATTCGAGATGCTGTCGCTCTACAAGGCAGAGCAATCAGCGCCGGCCGAAATCGAGCTATTCTGTTCGCGCATTCAGCGAGTGCTTGCAAAGTGGTCGTGATCGTCCAAGTCTGCTGGCCAACACTGCGGCGCAAGGGACGCTGCGAGACAAGGCCGCGCGGTGGCCCTGTCCTTGAACGATAGGCCGCAGAGCCCTGTCTTTTAGGATCTCCGAGTGATTCCGACACTTGAAACCCAAAGACTCCGTCTCGTCGCCCCCAGCGCGGCCTGCGCGGCAGCTTACGAGCTGTTCTACACAGACGGAGCTGCTTCAGGTGGGTACGGCGGCCCCATCTCAGCTGGCGCAGCCTGGGCACGTCTGTCTGCAGATCTCGGCTCTTGGTACCTCCAGGGCTTTGGCGTCTGGGCAGTCCAGCGCTCCTCGGACGGCGAGTACGTCGGCACCTGCGGCTTCTGGCAGGGTAGAGGCTGGCCACGCGAACTGACCTGGTGGCTGTTGCCACAGTACCGCGGTCAGGGTCTGGCCAAGGAGGCGTCCCTCGCAGCAGTGCGGCATGCCTATGACGTCTTCGGGTGGCCAACCGTAGAAACGTACATGAACGACCACAACGCCGAGGCACTTGGCCTGGTTCTCAGGCTTGGCGGTCAACAAGTCAGGCGGCAGAGCTTCCCCGACGGAGAAGAGCGCAATGTGTACGCACTGCCCCGGGTTTAGGCCTGACCCTCGCTCAAGCTGACCCGCTACGACAGCCGCTGCAACAATGCAGGTTGAGCGGCGGCTTTGTGACGCCCGGTTCACTGTGACCGAGGACCGCTCAGGGTCGTGTGCAGGTCATGCTCCGCTCGGGCCGAACACCCGCAGTTTGTGGCGTTGCTGACTTTGGACGCGAGCCGCTGCGCGAGAGGTTTCTACCGCTTTGGCCGAGCTGAACTATGCGAGTGCTGATTCAGGTATCGCATTGCATAGTCCAGGGTCACGTCTCCAGCGACCTTCACGAACTGCTGCGACGAGCCACACGCGCGAGTTGCACAGGCCTCTGCCCGAGCACTGCCTGCGGCCAGGACGAAGCTGGGCGTCCTCGTGATCCCGTAGCGTTCGAACGCTTCCGGGTCGATCTGAACTGCAACGCGGCGGCTGCCGATCAGCGCCTGCATGCGAGTTGCCGTCTCGCGGATCGAGCCGTTGACCAACCCCCGCAGCACGAGCGTCGCGCCTGCCCGCGCTGCCTGGTCGACCAAGCGCTGGAGCGTCGCCTCCGGCATCGCGAAGCTCACAAAGATCAACACCTTCGGCCCTGCCATGCCCGAAGTCATCGCCGCTGCCTGAGCTCCGTTCTGCACGTCGAAGCCCTTGGAGATGGCCTCAAGGTCGATGGGCATGCGGGTCGCCGGCTGGGGCAGGTTTTCGATGCGAGGCACGCCGGGAATCGGTACCCGTGCCAGTTCAGCATCGGTCGGCATCCGATGCTGCTGGCGCGCGCGCTCGATGTCGGCCTCGGTCACGGCCGGTGGCGTCGCCGGGGCACCCAGCACGCTGCTGGCAAGAAGGAGCGCGGCGACCCCCGCGCCGAGCGTCCGTCCGATGGGCGATGCCCTTTCAGTAGCCCACACAGCAGTTCCTCTTCCGAAACAGCATGAAGGCGAAGTCTTCGCCGCGCACTGGGTACTCCTTGCCGGCGCCCCAGACGATGGTGCTGCGGCCGAAGGGCTGGCAGCAGCGCCCGCCGTCCTTGGCGGTGTTGGCCACCGGATAGGTCAGCTGGGTCTTGTAGGCGGTCTTGTCCATGGCTGGCAGGAAGTAGGGCCCGCACAGGCCCGGCCTGCCATGCCAGCCCCACGCCAGCAGTTCACGGTGCATCTTGGCGGTCAGCCGCTGCGCGATGAGGGCCGCCGTTCGCACGCCACCCATGTGGTACGGGACGTGGCCATCGAAGGGGTAGATGCCGCCCTGGCAGCCGGCGCACCAGAACATCTCGGCGATGCCGAAACCCGCGGTCGCGGCCACGCAATCGGCCGCGCAGGCCGCCACGGCCACCGGGTTGGCGAACAGCACGGCCT
>CAYTWU010000244.1:0-5745 GCA_964442175.1 uncultured Rubrivivax sp. | reverse complement strand
CCTGGTCGATGCCGAAGCTGCCGCTCTTGACGATGCCTTCCTCCAGGCTCCAGCCCTCGTGGCGCGTGGTCTGGAAGTACAGGTCGGCGTCGTCCACCCGGTGCTCGCGGATGGTGGCCAGGGCCTTGGCCAAGGTCGTTTCCGACAGGCCGAAAGGCTCCAGCATCAGCGATTGCGCCAGGGCCAGGCGCTCGAGGGTGGGTTCGCGGGTGATCATCCGGACATTCTAGGTTTGTGGGTCCCGGCGCGAGAGCGCCAGGGCATAGAGTTCGTTGCGCGGCGCGCCGCTGATCTGCGCGGCCAGCGCCACCGCCTGCTTCAGCGGCAGCTGCGCGAGCAGCAGGTCCAGCGTGCGCAGCGTGGCCGGGTCGACGCCGGCGGCGGCCGGGGCCTCGGCGGCGTGCAGCACCAGCACAAACTCACCGCGTTGGCGGTTGGCGTCGGCCGCCAGCCAGGCGGGTGCGGCGGCGGCCGGCATCGTGGCCACGGTTTCGAACTGCTTGGTCAGCTCGCGGCAGAGGGTCAGGCGGCGCTCGGGCGCGGCGCCGGCCAGCGCGGCGGCCAGTTGTTCGATGCGGTGCGGGGCCTCGAACAGCACCTGGCTGCCGGGTGCCGCCAGCAGCGTGGCCAGCGCCGATTCACGCTCGCGGCCCTTGGCCGGCAGGAAGCCGCAGAAGCTGAAGGCCGTGGCCGCCACGTCGCCCGCCACGCTCAAGGCGGCCAGCGCGCTGCTGGCGCCCGGGATGGGCAGCACGCGGTAACCCGCCGCCGTGGCGGCGGCCACCAGGCGCGCGCCGGGGTCGCTGACGGCCGGGGTGCCGGCGTCGCTGACCAGGGCCACCCGTTCGCCCGCGGCCAGGCGCTGCAGCACCTGCTCGGCCGCAGCCGCTTCGTTGTGCTGGTGCAGCGCCAGCAGCGGCTTGTGCAGGCCCAGGTGGTGCAGCAGGCTGCCGCCGACGCGGGTGTCCTCGCAGGCCACGGTGTGTGCCTGCGCCAGCACATGCACGGCACGCAGCGTGATGTCGGCCAGGTTGCCGATGGGCGTGGCCACCACGTAGAGTGCGGGCTGCGGGTGCTGCTGCGCACCGGCCGCCTGTTCGGCGGCCTGCAGCAGCAAGGAGGCGGATGTGCTCAAGACCGGGGAGACCACCAAGGCGGTTGGCGACGCGGCCGAGGCACAGGCCCTGGCCTACCTGCAACGGCAGGGCCTGACCCTGGTGCAGCGCAATTATCGGGTCGCGCGCGGCCCGAGCGCCCGCGGCGGCGAGATCGACCTGATCCTGCGCGACCGCGACGGCACCCTGGTCTTCTGCGAGGTGCGCGCGCGCCGCGCCCGCACGCAGGGTGGCGCGGGCGCCAGCGTCACCGCCAGCAAGCAGCGTTCGCTGGTGTTCGCCGCGCAGCACTACCTGCAGCGGCTGGCGCGGCTGCCCGACTGCCGCTTCGACGTGGTCGCCATCGATGGCGAGCACATCGAGTGGCTGCCGGGTGCCTTCACGGCCTGATCAAGCCAGCCAGGCCGCGCGGTGGTCCTGCGCGTAGGCCGCAAAACTGCGCGGCGCGCGGCCGGTCAGGGTGGCCACGGCGTCCGTCGTGCGCTCGGCGTAACCGGCCTTGAAATAGCCCAGGATCACGAGCATGAACTCCACGTACGGGGCCGGCAGGCCGGCGCCCAGCAGGCCAGCCCGCATGGCCCCGGGCTGGATGTCCTGGTAGCCGATGGCGCGGCCGGTGGCTTGCGACAGCAGGGCCGCCACCTGGTGGTGGTCCAGCGCTTCGGCGCCGGTGAGGTCGAAGTCGCGGTTGACGAAACCATCGCCACTCAGCAGTGCGGCCGCCGAGGCGGCGATGTCGCGTGTGTCGATGAAGCTGCCCTTGGCGTCACCCAGCGGCAGCTGGATCAGGCCTTGCGTGACGATGCCGTGCAGCCAGTAGGTGTGGAAGTTCTGCATGAACCAGTTCGGGCGGATCACGTTCCAGGCCAGGCCCGAGGCCTCCAGGTGCAGCTCCACCTGGCGCAGCGGCGCTGCCGGGTCGGCGTTGGCGCCCATGGCCGACATCAGCACGACTTTGCGCACGCCGCTGGCATGGGCCTGGTGAATCACCGGGTTCAGCAGTTCGTGCTGGTTCACATGCCCGGGCGGGGCCAGCAGAAAGGCCTGGTCGGCGCCGTCCAGCGCCGCGGCCAGGCCGGCCCCGGTGAGCAGGTTCAGCGGCACTTCATCGGCGGCCGTGGGGGTGCGGCTGGTGGCGCGGCGCACGGTCTGGCCCTGGGCGGCCAGCAGGCGGGAGAGTTCGGCACCGACGGTGCCGTGGGCGCCGATCACGAGGGTGGTGGTCATGTCAGGGGTCATCGAAGTGGAGGAATGCTGGCCAGTGTCGGCGGCATGGCGTGAACCCTCAATGGTCAAGAGTCCTTTTTGCATGTCTGAAAGTACATTCTGTCGGACGAATGGTTATGATTCGGCATGGATCTGCTCACCGATGTCCTGCAGCAGGCCGGCCTGCGCCGCCGCCGCCTGGACCTGAGTCCGCTCGAACACGGGGGTGCGTTGCGCTTCCCCTGCGAGAAGAGCATCGGTTTCCACGTCGTCACGCGCGGGCAGCTGTTCCTGCACGCCCCAGCCCTGCCCGAGCCGCTGCGGCTGCAGGCCGGCGATGCCGCCTTGATGGCGCGGGGCTGCCACCATGTGCTCAGCACCCGGCCCACGCCCCCCGAGGTCGAGCCGCCGCTGGTCGGTGGCGGCGAGCCGCCCGTGCCCGACGCCGCCCCGCACGGTGTGATCAGCGGCGCCTACCAGTTCTGGAACACGCCGCTGCACCCGCTGTTTGCCGAGCTGCCCGACTGGTTCGTGCTGCCGGCCCGGCAGCAGCCGCAGCTGGGGCCGCTGGCGCTGACCGTGGGCCTGATCGGCGCCGAGGTCCAGCAACCGGCGCTGGGCGGAGAGACCGTGCTCAACGGCCTGCTCGACGTGGCTTTTGCCTACCTGCTGCGCGAGATCGTGCAGCGCGCCGGACCGGCCGAGGCCGGCTGGGGCCGCGCGCTGCAGGACGCCCAGGTGCGCCGCGCCGTCGCCTGCCTGCATGCCGACCTGGCGCGCGACTGGACGCTGGAGGCGCTGGCGCGTGAGGTGGGCCTGTCTCGCACCGCGCTGGCGCAGCGGTTCCGCGAGACCATGGGCGACACGCCGCTGAACCACCTGCGCACCCTGCGCATGCAAAAGGCCATGCGCCTGCTTGGCGAGACGGCCGACACGCTGGAGCGGGTGGCGGCCCAGGTGGGCTACCAGGACGCCTTCAGTTTCTCCAAGGTCTTCAAGCGCACGCTGGGCCTGGCCCCGCGCGACTTCCGGCGCCAGGAGGTGGCCGAGCGCGCGGCCGCCGGCCGGATGTGAAGCGCTGCAAAGCCTTCGGCACCGGAACCGGGCGCCGGGACCCGTGTCATATGATCCATGACGATGCTCGAGCAACGGATCCAACAGCAGTTCTTCGACAGCGCAGACCTCCTCTACCAGGCCGCCGAGTCCCTCTCGCGCCCCTTGGCGGGTGCGCTGCAGGCGGTCGTGGGCAGCATCACCGGTGGCGGCAAGCTGCTGGTCAGCGGCGGTGCACTGGCGCCGCATGCCGCGGCGCTGTTCATCGACGGCTTCGAGCGCGAGCGCCCGCCGCTGGCGGCGCTGGCCCTGGCGGCCGGCACCGCGCCACTGCAGGCCCTGGGCCTGCCGGGCGATGTGCTGCTGCTGCTGGACGACCGCCTGCCGCCCGCCGATGCCCGTGCCCTGGTGGACGCGGCGCACGACAAGGACATGACCGTGGTCGCCGTC
This sequence comes from uncultured Rubrivivax sp., assembly GCA_964442175.1. Taxonomy (GTDB): domain Bacteria; phylum Pseudomonadota; class Gammaproteobacteria; order Burkholderiales; family Burkholderiaceae_C; genus Rubrivivax. Next base: position 1,921 of record CAYTWU010000244.1, on the reverse strand, counting down.
ACCGGGCCCGCGCCCGAATGGCAGGCCGCGCTGGCCGAGACCGATGTGCTGATCGCCGTGCCGCATGAGCGGCCGGCCCGCGTGCGCGAGCTGCAGCTGTTGATGCTGCACGCGCTGGCCGACGCGATCGACCTGCAACTGATGGGAGAACAGGACCCCGCATGAAACCACAACGTCTGGCCGCACCCTTGCTGGCCCTGGCGGCGCTGACCGCCTTGTCCGGCTGTGCCCCGCTGATCCTGGGTGGGGCCATGGTCGGCGGTGTGCTGGTCGCGACCGACCGCCGCACCACCGGGGCCCAGGTGGAAGACCAGGGCATCGAGATCAAGGCCGGCAACGTGGTCAAGGAGCTGGCCACGCTGGGCCATGTCAACGTGACCAGCTACAACCGCATGCTGCTGCTCACCGGCGAGGTGCCGGACGAGGCGCAGCGCAGCCGTGTCGAGCAGGCCCTGGGCCGGATCGAAAACGTCAAGTCCGTGGTCAACGAGCTGGCGGTGTCGGGCAACAGCTCCACCACCTCGCGCGCGAACGACCTGCAGCTGGGCCTGAAGGTCAAGGCCAGCTTCGTCGATGCCAAGGACGTGTTCGCCAACGCCGTCAAGGTGGTGGTGGAACGCAGCAACGTCTACCTGATGGGCCGCGTCACCGAGCGCGAGGCGGCGCGCGCCGCCGAGCTGGCCAGCCAGGTGCCGGGCGTGACCAAGGTGGTGCGGGTCTTCGAGCTGATCAGCGAAGAAGAGCTGGCCAGGATCCAGCCCGCACCGGCCAAGTAAGGCTATTTCTTCAGACGGCGGATCAGGCTGGACGTGTCCCAGCGCTGGCCGCCCAGGGCCTGCACTTCGGCGTAGAACTGGTCCACCAGCGCGGTGACGGGCAGCTGAGCGCCGTTGCGCCGCGATTCGTCCAGCACCAGGCCCAGGTCCTTGCGCATCCAGTCGACGGCAAAACCGAAATCGAACTTGTCGTCGACCATGGTCTTGCCACGGTTGTCCAGCTGCCAGCTCTGGGCCGCGCCCTTGCCGATCACGTCCAGCACCAGCGGCATGTCCAGCCCGGCGCGCTGGCCGAAGGCGATGGCCTCGGCCAGGCCTTGCACCAGGCCGGCGATGCAGACCTGGTTGACCATCTTGGCCAGCTGGCCGGCACCCGATTCACCGACGAGCGTGACCGCCTTGGCAAAGGCCAGCGCCACCGGCTTGATGGTGTCGAACGCTGCGGTGTCGCCGCCGCACATCACCGTGAGCGCGCCGTTGACCGCGCCGGCCTGGCCGCCCGAGACCGGCGCGTCGATGAAGTGCAGCCCGCGGGCCCGGGCCGCGGCGTGCAGCTCGCGTGCAATGGCGGCCGATGCCGTGGTGTGGTCGACGAAGACGCTGCCCGGCGCCATGGTGCCGAAGGCGCCCTGATCGCCCAGCGTCACGGCGCGCAGGTCGTCGTCGTTGCCGACGCAGGCAAAGATGATCTGCGCGCCGGCAGCAGCTTCAGCCGGTGTGGCCGCGGCCTGGCCGCCATAGGTCGCGACCCAGGCGGCGGCCTTGCTCGCGGTGCGGTTGTAGACCGTCACCTGGTGGCCGGCGCGGGCCAGGTGGCCGGCCATCGGGTGGCCCATCACACCCAGGCCGAGAAAGGCCACGCGGTGGGAGGGAATGGGGTCGTAGGGGCGGGTGGGGGCGTTCATGCCCCAATCGTAGGCCAGGCCCGCAGCTGACGCTCAGAGCTTGCCGACGTCCCCTGCCCGACGTTTGGGTGCTTCACCCAGCGCATCCGGCCGCAGGCCCACGATGCTCATGTGTTCGGTGCCGGCCGACAGATCGGTGTTGCGCTGGCGCTGGCTGTTGAGCTTGATCTGCAGCCGCAGGTCGTTGACGCTGTCGGCGTTGCGCAGCGCGTCTTCGTAGCTGATGTCGCCGTTTTCGAA
>CAYTWU010000243.1:0-5795 GCA_964442175.1 uncultured Rubrivivax sp. | reverse complement strand
CACCACCACCGGGGCGGCCACCACGGCCACCGCCACCACCACCGCCAGCGTTGCGGCGCGTGCCGCCGATGCCGATGGTCATGCGGCCCAGCACGATGGGCTCGGCCTTTTCACCCACCGGGGGTTCGAAGCCGGGCACCACCTCGCGCGGGATGCTGCGCTTGATCAGACGCTCGATGTCGCGCAGGAAGATGTCCTCGTCCACGCAGACCAGCGAGATCGCCTCGCCGGTGGCGCCGGCGCGCCCGGTGCGGCCGATGCGGTGCACATAGTCTTCCGGCACGTTGGGCAGCTCGAAGTTCACCACGTGCGGCAGCTGGTCGATGTCGATGCCACGCGCGGCGATGTCGGTCGCCACCAGCACCTGCAGGTCGCCGGTCTTGAACTCGGCCAGCGCCTTGGTGCGGGCGCCCTGGCTCTTGTTGCCGTGGATGGCCATCGCGCTGATGCCGTGGTCGTTCAGGTACTCGGCCAGGCGGTTGCAGCCGTGTTTCATGCGCGTGAAGACCAGCACCTGGTCCCAGTCGCCCTGCTTGATCAGGTGGGCCAGCAGCTCCTTCTTCTTCTCGCGGCCGACCGGGTGCACCTTCTGCGCGATGGTCTCGGCGGTCTGGTTGCGGCGGGCCACCTCGATCAGCGCCGGCTCGTTCAGCAGGCGGTCGGCCAGGGTCTTGATCTCGTCGCTGAAGGTGGCGCTGAAGAGCAGGCTCTGCTTCTTCGCCGGCACCACGGCCAGCACCTTCTTGATGTCGTGGATGAAGCCCATGTCCAGCATGCGGTCGGCTTCGTCGAGCACGAAGATCTCCACGTGGCTCAGGTCCAGCGTGCGCTGGCCATGGTGGTCCAGCAGGCGGCCGGGGGTGGCCACCAGGATGTCCACGCCGCGCTTCAGGCGGTCCACCTGCGGCTGCATGCCGACGCCGCCGAACATCACCATGCTGGTCAGCGGCAGGTACTTGCCGTAGTTGCGCACGCTTTCTTCCACCTGGGCCGCCAGCTCGCGCGTGGGCGTGAGGATCAGCGCGCGGATGGCGGGACGGCCCCGTGCGTCCTTGACGGGTTTGCCTGCGCTCAGGCGCTGCAGCATCGGCAGCACGAAGCCGGCGGTCTTGCCGGTGCCTGTCTGCGCGCCGGCCAGCAGGTCGCCGCCCTTCAGCACGGCCGGGATGGCCTGGGCCTGGATGGGCGTGGGGGTGTCGTAGCCCTGTTCGTGCACGGCACGCAGGAGCGGCTCGGCCAGGCCGAGTTCAGTGAATTGCATGGATTCGGGGCCCGCGGGGGGCCGTGGTTCGCGGCCTGCTGTCGCCCGGTGGGCGCACCAGTCGGAGAGGCGCGAAAGAGAGAAAGAGGAACGTCGAGAACCGACCGCGCGGCGATGACTGGAAGCCGCCGCGTTGCCCGGAGTCTACCCTGCCATCGGCATCGGCTGATGGTCCTTCAGGCGCAACCATCCCCGCGCAATTCGGTAGATCGCCCAGACGCCCAGCACGAACATGCCCGCCACCCAGGTGGCGATGCCCACCAGGATGATGGCCAGCGGGATGGACACCAGCGCCACCAGCACCGCCCAGACCAGGGCAAACCAGAAGGTGCTGATCGCCCAGCTGAAGTGCGATTCCAGCCAGGTGCCGCGGGCCTCGCCGCGTTTCACGTAGCTGATGATCACCGCGATGATGGACGGCCAGCCGAACAGGAAGGAGCCGATCACGCTGGCCGCCCCGAAGGCGCCCAGCACCAGGCCCAGCGCGTGCAGCGCGTAGATGATGTGCACGGTGCGGACCAGGCTGTCCGGGGCTTCGACGGTGATGGTGTTCATGCGGGGTTTCTCCTCCAACGGGGGTTCATCTGGGGGCCGCCGCCCCTGTTGCAAGACCGGTGCCCGCCGGCCCGCCGCCCCAGGCCAGCAGCAGCCAGGCGGCGGCGGCCAGCGGCGCCGCCACCCAGGGCAGCTGGCTGAAGCCCCACAGGGCCGAGGCCGGCCCGCCGATGGCGGCACCCAGCGCGGTGCCGATGTAGAGCATCGAGCTGTTCAGCGACAGCAGCAGCGGCGCCTGCTGCGGCGCCAGCTGGGCCAGGCGCGATTGCTGCGGCGCCATCAGCCCGAAACCCGAGCAGCCCCACAGCACCAGCACCGCCAGCATCAACGGGTAGTGGCCGGCCGTGAACGGCAGCAGCAGCATCATCGTGCCGAGTGAAGCCAGCAGCACCTGCATCGTGCGCCGCGCGCCAAAACGGTCGGCGGCCAGGCCGCCGATCAGCGTGCCGGCCACGCCCGAGAGCCCGAAGATGCCCAGCGTGGCCGACAGCCAGCCGGTGTGCGTCGGCACCAACGCGGCGAGCACCGGCTGGATGTACGAAAACACCGTGAAGATGGCGGCAAAGTACAGCAGCGTGGTGCCCAGCACCGCCAGCACGTCGGCCCGCCGCAGCACCGCCCCCAGGCCGGCAAAGCTGGCGCCCGGCGCCTGCACCTGGGCCGGCAGGCGCCAGGCTGCCAGCAGCAGCATCAGCGCGCTGGCCGCCGTCATCAGCCACAGCGCCGAGTGCCAGCCGTGGTGCAGCCCCATCCAGGCGCCCAGCGGCACGCCCACCACGTAGCTCAGGCTCATGCCCAGGAACACCGTGGACAAGGCCTTGCCGCGCCGCTCGGGGGCCACCAGGGCCAGCGCGATGCCGGCCGCCAGCGGCGTGAACACCGAGCCCAGGCCCATCAGCACCCGGCCCAGGTAAAGCTGCCCGATGCTGCTGGACAACGCGCACAGCGCGTTGCCCAGCGTGAACAGCGCCAGCCCCATCAGCAAGGCACGCTTGCGCCGCCAGCGGCCGGTGGCCACCACCAGCATGGGCGCGAACAAGGCGGTGGACAAGGCATATGCCGTCATCGCCAGCCCGGCGGCGGTGACACTGGTGTTCAGGCCCTCGGCAATGAGCAGCACCAGGCCCGAGGTCACGAAGGCCGACGAGCCCACCACCAGGTTACCCAGGGCCAGGAGGTAGAGCAGGGCGGGCATGGGTGGCAGGGCGAGTGGTCCGGGCGGGGCCGCGACGGTAACAGGATTCGGCCTGGGCCGTGCCGGCGGCGTCCCGGGGTGCGGGTTTGACATTGGTCAAGCGGTGACGCACGATGGCTGCGTATTGGGGAGAGAAGTGTGGAAGCTTTGACCGCGAGCCTCATCGTGGAGCGGTCTCCGGATGCCTTGCTGGTGCTGGACGCCCAGGGCACGGTGCGATCATGGAACCCGGCCGCAGAGCGCTTGTTCGGCGTGGCGTCAGCCCAGGCCTGCGGGCAGCCGCTGGCCGGCCTGATCGGCGATGCCGTGGGCCCGCTGCTGGCCGCCGGCGAAGACCTGTCGCAGCACCCGCTCACCGCCCACCGGGCCGACGGCGCCCTGCTGTACGCCCGGCTCAGCCTGGCCGTGCAGCGCGATGCCGCGGGCCGGGTCGAGGGCCATGTCTGCGCCCTGGCGGATGTCACTGCGGCGCGGATCGCACAAGACGGCGAGGCGGTGCAGGCGCGCTACCGCGGGCTGTTCGAGTCGCTGCCCGACGCGATCGTCATCGTCAACGACAGCGGTCGCATCGTGCATGTCAACGCGCAGGCGGTGCAGATGTTCGGCCATGCCGCCGCGCACATCGTCGGCGAGCCGGTGGAGGTGCTGCTGCCGCCGCGCCTGCGTGTGCAGCACCTGCCGCAGCGCAGCGCCTACCTGCAGCGGCCGGGGCTGCGGCCCATGGGACGCGGCCTGCCGCTGCACGGGTTGCACGCCCAGGGCCACGAGTTCCCGGTGGAGATCAGCCTGAGCCCGATCGACCTGGACGGCCGGCGGCTCGTGATCAGCGCCATCCGCGACATCAGCGACCGCATCGCCATCGAACAGGCGCTGCAGCAGAAGAACCTGGAGCTCGAGCGTGCGAACCGCGCGAAGGACCACTTCCTGGCCACGATGAGCCACGAGCTGCGCACCCCGCTGAACGCCATCCTCGGCTTCACCGGGCTGATGCTGATGAAACTGCCTGGCCCGCTGACCGACACGCAGGAGCGGCAGTTGCAACATGTGCAGTCCAGCGGCAAGCACCTGCTGTCGCTGATCAACGACCTGCTGGACCTGGCCAAGATCGAATCCGGCCATGTCGAGCTCGTCTGCGAGGCGGTGGACGCCCGCGCGGTGGTGGACGAGGTGCTCGCCGCGCTGCGCCCGGCCGCCTTCGCCAAGCAGCTCGTGCTGGAAGCCGAGCTGCCGCCCGGCCCGCTGCGGCTGTGGGCCGACCGGCGCGCGCTGCACCAGGTGGTGCTCAACCTCACCGGCAACGCCATCAAGTTCACCGATGCCGGCCGCGTCTGTGTGCGTGCCCGCGTGCTGCAGCAGACCGGGGCCGGCCACTGTGCGCTGGAGGTGCAGGACACGGGCCGCGGCATCAGCCCCGAGGACCAGGCCCGGCTCTTCCAGGCCTTCGTGCAGGTGGGGGACCACCAGAACCGGCGCGGCGAGGGCACGGGCCTCGGCCTGCACCTGTCGCGCAAGCTTGCGGCGCTGATGGGCGGCACGCTGGAGGTGCAGAGCGCCCTGGGCCAGGGCAGCTGCTTCACGCTGAGCCTGCCGCTGGAGCCGTCATGGCCCTGATCCTGGTGGTGGAAGACAACCCCATCAACCTGGAGTTGATGACCTACCTGCTGCAGGCGCACGGCCACCGCACGCTGAGCGCGGCCGATGGCCAGGCCGGCCTGGCGCTGGCCCGCGCCCAGCCGCCCGACCTGGTGATCTGCGATCTGCAGATGCCGGTGCTCGACGGCCATGGCATGGCCGCCGCGCTGCGCAGCGACCCGCTGCTGCAGGCCGTGCCGCGCATCGCCGTCACCGCCGCCGCGATGGTGGGCGACCGCGAGCAGGCCCTGGCCTCGGGTTTCCAGGCCCATGTGCCCAAGCCCATCGACCCGCAGACCTTCGTGCCGCTGATCGAGCGTTTCCTGCGGGTTTCCGAGAGCCGGGCCACGCAGCCCGATGCCGGCGAGAGCCTGGGCGGCGCGCTGATGCCCGACGACGCCCGCGCGCCGCGCGATGGCCTGGTGCTGCTGATGGTGGACGATCAGCCCCGCCAACTGGAATACAAGCGCGACCTGCTCGAACCCGCCGGCTACACGGTGCTGACGGCCGACAGCGCCGAGGCCGCCTGGCCGCTGCTCCGCCAGGCCCCGGTGGACCTGGTGCTCAGCGACGTGATGATGCCCGGCATGGGCGGTTTTGCCCTGCTGCGCCGCGTGCGCGCCGAGCCGCGGATGCAACGGCTGCCCTTTCTCTTCCTCACGTCCACGGCCTGTGATTCCGTCTCCCGCCAGCAGGGCCTGGCGCTGGGCGCCAACGCCTACCTGATGCGGCCGATCGAGTCGCTGGTGCTGCTCGGCGAGATCCGCGCGGCACTGCTGGCGCCCGCGCAGGGATAATCGCGGGTTGGCAGCGGCGCTGCCCGACCTCCCGTAGCACCCCCGCACCACCTCCTCGGACCCTGCACACCCCATGGCTCAGTACGTCTTTACCATGAACCGCGTCGGCAAGATCGTGCCGCCGAAGCGGCAGATCCTGAAGGGCGTCTCGCTGTCCTTCTTTCCCGGCGCCAAGATCGGCGTGCTCGGCGTCAACGGCAGCGGCAAGAGCACGCTGCTGAAGATCATGGCCGGCGTCGACAAGGAATACGAGGGCGAAGCCACGCCGATGCCGGGCCTCAAGATCGGCTACCTGCCGCAGGAGCCGTACCTGGAGCCCGAGCAGACCGTGCGTGAAGCCGTGGAGCAAGGCATC
>CAYTWU010000242.1:5090-5832 GCA_964442175.1 uncultured Rubrivivax sp. | reverse complement strand
GCGGCCTCGATGCAGCGGGCCGCGGCCGCACCGGCGCGTGCGTCGACCCGGCCCCAGGGCAGCTGCGCCAGGCCTGCCGGCAGGCCGGGCACCGTCCACACACGCAGGGCACCCGGCGGCACGGCCTCGTCAGCTGACTCCACCACCGCCAGCGGCGGCCCGCCACCCACGGCGGCGGCGGCGCGCTGCAGCACGGCCACGTCACCGAACACCGTGGCATCGCTCATCTCACCCTGGCACGCGGCCCGCAGCAGCGTCTCGGGGCCGATGCCGGTGGCATCGCCCATCGTCACGAGCAAGGGCTTCATGCGGGCGTCATGCCGGGTTTGGCAGATCGATGAACTGGTGCGTCAGGCCCAGTTCTGTCGCCACATGCGCCGCGACGGCCGGCGCGCCGTAACGTTCGGTGGCGTGGTGGCCGGCGGCCAGGAAGGCCACGCCGGTCTCGCGGGCCAGGTGGGCCTGCGGCTCGGAGATCTCGCCGGTCAGGAAGGCGTCGGCGGCGGCAGCGATGGCGGCCTCGAAGTACCCCTGTGCGCCGCCCGTGCACCAGGCCATGCGTCGCAGCGGCCGGCCGTCGCCCGGCACGCAGACCGGCGGCCGGCCCAAGGCCTGGGCCACACCGGCGCTCAAGCTCTCCAGCGAAGTGGTGTTAGACGGGCCGATGAAACCCAGCGATTGCTCGCCGAAACGCCCATCCGCCACCAGGCCCAGTTGCAGGCCCAGCTGTGCGTTGTTGCCG
>CAYTWU010000242.1:2983-5080 GCA_964442175.1 uncultured Rubrivivax sp. | reverse complement strand
GAACTGGGCATGGGCATCCAGTGGCAGGTGGTAGGCGAAGAGGTTGATGTCGTGCGCGATCAGCCGCGCCACGCGGGCCTTCAGCCAGCCGGTGAGGCGGCCGTCCTGCCCGCGCCAGAACAGGCCGTGGTGAACCAGCAGCGTGTCAGCGCCGGCGGCGATGGCGGCATCGATGAAGGCGAGGCTGGCCGTGACCCCCGAGACGATGTGGCGCACGCTGCGGCGGCCCTCGACCTGCAGACCGTTCGGCCCATAATCCTTGAAGGTCTGGGGCTGCAGCAGCGTGTCCAGACAGCTTTCCAACTCGGCGCGATCGCCCATCGCCTGCCCGTCCCTTCCGATCACATGCGCAGAACCTGGCTCCTATTCTCGCAGGCGGTCACCGTGGCCGTGGCCCTGCTCTTCGTGCTGGCCACGCTGAAGCCGCAATGGCTGCCCGGCGCCAACGGCAGCAACAGCCTGCTGCCGCTGCCCACCTTGACGGTGGCGGCGCCGCCGGCCCCTGCCGCGTCGGCGGTGCCGGCACCGGGCTACAGCCTGTCGGCGCAGCGCGCCGCGCCGGCCGTGGTGAGCATCGTGGCCAGCAAGACGGTGCGCGACAACCCGCACAGCAACGACCCGAACTTCCGCCGCTTCTTCGGCGAAACCGGCCAGCCGCAGACCGGCCTGGGCTCGGGTGTCATCGTGTCGCCCGAGGGCTACCTGCTGACCAACCACCACGTGGTGGCCGGCGCCAGCGAGATCGAGGTGCGCCTGGCCGATGGCCGGCAGAGCGCTGCGCGCCTGATCGGCAGCGACCCGGAGACCGACCTCGCCGTGCTCAAGCTCGACCTGCCCGGCCTGCCCGTGGTGGCGCTGGGCGACGCCACGGCGCTGCAGGTGGGCGACATCGTGCTGGCCATCGGCAACCCCTTCAACGTCGGCCAGACGGTGACGGCCGGCATCGTCAGCGCCCTGGGCCGCACGCGGCTGGGCCTGTCGACCTACGAGAACTTCATCCAGACCGACGCCGCCATCAACCCCGGCAACTCCGGTGGCGCGCTGGTCGACACCCAAGGCCACCTGGTCGGCATCAACACCGCGATCTTCTCGCGCGACGGCGGCAGCCTGGGCATCGGCTTCGCCATTCCCGTGGACACCGCACGCCAGGTGCTGGACGCCCTGGTGCGCGACGGCGAGGTGGCGCGCGGCTGGCTGGGGGTGGAACAACGCGACCTGACCGCCGAGTTCATCGAAAGCTTCAAGCTGCCGGTGAGCCAGGGTGCCCTGATCACCGGCGTGCTGCAGGGCGGGCCGGCCAGCGCAGGTGGCCTCAAGCCCGGTGACGTGGTGACACGCATCGGCGCCACGACGGTGAACAACACCACCCAGCTGCTGGCCGCCGTGGCGGCCTTGAAACCCAGGAGCACCGCCACCGTCACGGTGCAACGCGGCCAGCAGACCTTGGAACTGCCCGTCACGGTCGGCCAGCGGCCGCGTGCGCGCCAGGGCTGATCAGGCCTGGCCGGTCTTTTCTTCGCCGCCTTCGGCCGGCGGCTGCGTGTGCTTGACGAACACCCCGGCCGCGATGATGCCGATCTCGTAGAGCAGGCACATCGGGATCGCCAGCGCCAGCTGCGAGATCACGTCCGGCGGCGTGACCACGGCGGCGACGATGAACGAGCCAACGATGAAGTAGCCGCGCCACTGGCGCAGCTGGGCCAGGGTGACGATGCCCATGCGCACCAGCACGATCACCGCGATCGGCACCTCGAAGGCGATACCGAACACCAGGAACAGCGTCAGCACGAAGCCGAAGTACTGCTCGATGTCCGGCGCCGCGGTGATGCTGCTGGGCGCAAAGGCCTGGATGAACTGCGACATGCCCGGGATCACCAGGAAGTAGCAGAAGGCCACGCCGATCACGAACAAGAAAGTGCTGGACACCACCAGCGGCAGCACCAGCCGCTTTTCATGCGAATACAGGCCCGGCGCCACGAAGGCCCAGACCTGGTAGAGCACCACCGGCAGCGCCAGCATGAAAGCCGCCATCAGCGTGATCTTCAGCGGCACCAGGATGGGCGAGATCACGTTGGTGGCGATCAGCGTCGCGCCCTT
>CAYTWU010000242.1:0-2973 GCA_964442175.1 uncultured Rubrivivax sp. | reverse complement strand
GCCACCAGGGGCGCGGCCAGCAGGTCGTACAGGCCGGAGGGCCCGGGCCAGAAGGCCAGTGCCGCAAACGCGATGCCGACGGCGATGGCGGCGCGGATCAGCCGGTCGCGCAGCTCGACGAGGTGGGAAACGAACGGGGCTTCGCTGCCTTCGAGTTCGTCTTTCGGGGGCGGCGTGTTCATCCAGGGAGCCGGGGCGGCCGGAAACGCGCCACGCGTGCGGCGCCGGACTGCGCCTTGCTGCGCACGCCGTGGCGTTGTTTGTACCAATGGGGCATGGCGCTGCGCTTGAGGCGCCAGTTCTTCTTCTTGGGCGTGTGGCTCAGCGGCGGCGGGGCCAGCGGCTCGTAGCTGGCCGAGCTGCTGCCGTCATGGCCCAGGCCGGCGGTGGCGCCCTGCCAATCGGATTCGAAGCTGCGCACTTCCTGGTCGACGCTGGTCTGCACGTCGCGCGCCGCGTCCTCGAACTGCGTCTTCATCTTCTTGAGCTCGTCGAGCTCGATGGAGCGGTTGACCTCGGCCTTGACGTCGGACACGTAACGCTGCGCCTTGCCGAACAGGTGGCCCACCGTGCGGGCCACCTTGGGCAGTTTTTCGGGGCCGATGACGATGAGCGCCACCGCCCCGATCAGGGCCAGCTTGTCGAAGCCGAAGTCGATCATCGGGTTATGGCGCCGGGCAGCCCCAAGCCAGAACGCACCCCCTCGGGGGGCCGCGAGCGGAGCGAGCTCGGGGGCTGCATCAATTTCAGCTCTTCGTCTTCGCTTCGACGTCGACGGTGTTGCCGTCGGCCGCACGCTTGGCGGCCGTGACCTGCTGCGCCGGCGCAGCGGCTTCGTCGGCCGCGTCGTTGGCGCCCTTGACGCCGTCCTTGAAACCCTTGACCGCGCCGCCGAGGTCGGCGCCGATGTTCTTCAGCTTCTTCGTGCCGAAGATCAACACCACGACCAGCAGCACGATGAGCCAGTGCCAGATGCTGAAGGAACCCATGACTTACTCCTTGGAGACGAACCGAGAATTCTAGGCGACCGGGCCGATCACCCTTTGGACCAGGGCCGCGGCCCGCCCATCACGTGCATGTGCAGGTGGTAGACCTCCTGCATGCCATCCGGCCCGGTGTTGATCAGGGTGCGGAAGCCGTTTTCAACCCCCAGCTCGCGCATCAGCCGCGGCGCCAGGCCCAGCATGCGGCCCAGCAGTGCATCGTGCGCGGGCTGGGCGTCGTACAGGTTGGCGATGTGTTGTTTGGGAATCAGCAGGATGTGCACCGGGGCCCAGGGGTGGATGTCGTGGAAGCCCAGGAGTTCCTCGTCCTCGTAGACCTTCTTGCACGGGATCTGCCCGGCAACGATCTTGCAAAAGATGCAGTTCGGGTCGGCGCTCACGGTGCGGCGTCTCCAGGTTCGGTCTGTTCACGGTCGCGCAGCTTGCGCAGGGCAAACTCTTCCAGCCCGGAGAGGCCTTCGCGCCGCTCCAGCTCGGCCAGCACATGGGCCGGCTTCAGGCCGTGGGCCGCCAGCACCACCAGGGTGTGGAACCACAGGTCGGCCACCTCGGCCACCAGCTTGTCGGGCTGGCCGTCCTTGCCGGCCATCACCACCTCGGTGGCCTCTTCACCCACCTTCTTCAGCATCGCGTCCGTGCCCTTGGCAAACAGGCGCGCCACGTAGCTGCGCTCCGGGTCGCCGCCGCGGCGGGATTCGATCACGGCCGCCAGGCGGGCCAGGGTGTCGTTGCTGGACATGGGAGCGGACGCTTCAGCGGTAGATGGTGTCGGGGTCTTTCAGCACCGGATCGACCGCGTGCCAGACCCCATTGTCCCAGCGCTGGAAGAAACAGCTGTGACGGCCCGTGTGGCAGGCGATGCCAGGTTCATGCCCGTGCTGCGTGACCTTCAGCAGCACCACGTCGGCATCACAATCGAGCCGGATCTCGTGCACCTGCTGCGTGTGGCCGGATTCTTCGCCCTTGTGCCACAGGCGCTGGCGCGAGCGGCTCCAGTACACGGCCTGGCCGCGGCGCGCCGTCTCGGCCAGGGCCTCGCGGTTCATCCAGGCGAACATCAGCACGTCGTTGCTGCCCAGTTCCTGGGCGATCACGGGCACCAGCCCGTCGGCATCCCAGCGGATGGCATCGGCAATATCCATCGCGGCAGTTTAGTGGGTCGCCCCGGCAAAACCCCGCTCCTCGGCCAGCCAGGCCAACACCGGCACCGTGCCGGGCAACACCGGGCCCACGGCCACCGGCAGCGTCTGCCAGGCCATCTGCTGGGCCTCGCGCATCTCGAAATCGCCCTGCCAGGCAAACACCTTGCAGAAGTGCAGCCGCACCCGCGCGTGCGGGTAGTCCACGAGCTCCACCTTCCACGGCGTGGCCGGGCCGATGCTGATGCCGAGTTCCTCGACCAGTTCGCGGCGCAACGCGGCCTCCACCGTCTCGCCGGCTTCGAGCTTGCCGCCCGGGAACTCCCAGTAGCCGGCGTAGACCTTGCCCGCAGGCCGCGAGGTGAGCAGGAAACGGCCCTGGCCGTCGATCAGCACACCGACGGCGACGTCCACCGGCGTGCGCCCGGCCTCAGGCGCGTCCGGCATGGTCCCTCGCGAACTGGTAGGCCACACGGCCGGAGCGCGAGCCCCGCTCCAGCGCCCAGACCAGGGACTCCTGCCGCGCGGCTGCGATGCCGGCCTCGTCCACGCCGAAGTGGCGCAGCCATTGCGCGACGATGGCCAGGTACTCGGCCTGCGTGAAGGGGTAGAAGCTGACCCACAGGCCAAACCGCTCCGACAGCGAGATCTTCTCTTCGACCACCTCGCCCGGGTGCACCTCGCCGTCTTCGGTGTGGGTGTAGCTGAGGTTCTCCTTCATGTACTCGGGCAGCAGGTGGCGGCGGTTGCTGGTGGCGTAGACCAGCACGTTGTCGCTGGCCTGCGAGACGCTGCCATCGAGGATGGACTTCAGTGCCTTGTAGCCGGGT
>CAYTWU010000241.1:0-5864 GCA_964442175.1 uncultured Rubrivivax sp. | reverse complement strand
GTGCCCGCAGCTGCCGCCTTCCCCGCAGGCGGCCATGGCCTTGATCGAAGCCGGCTTGGCCGATTGGCCGGCAGGCCGCTGGGCCGTCTGCGGCAGTTCGCTGGGTGGCTTTTATGCCACCGTGGTCGCGCAGCGGCACCGCTGCCGCGCCGTGGTGATCAACCCGGCGGTCGACCCGGCCCGGGACCTGCGCGCCCACATCGGCGAGCAGACCCACTGGCACGACCCGGCCGAGCGCTTCTTCTTCCGCCCCGGGTTCGTTGACGAGCTCCGGGCCCTGACGGCCCCCGGCCTGCCCCACCCGGCCGACCTGCTGGCCCTCATCGCCACCGGCGATGAACTGCTGGACTGGCGTGAGATGCGCGACCGCTACCCCGGCTCCGCTTTGCACATCGTCGAAGGCAGCGACCACGCCTTGTCGGATTTCGACCACCACCTCCCCCACCTCCTGAGATTCCTGCACTTATGCGACTGAAAGACAAGATCTGCATCGTCACCGGCGCCGCCCAGGGCATTGGCGCGGCGACCGTGGCCCGCTTCGCACAGGAGGGCGCCACCGTGGTCGGCTGTGACCGCCGCGCCGATCCCATCGCAGGGGCCACCGCCACCTTCGCGGTGGACGTGACCGACCGGGCCCAGGTGGATGCCATGGTGGCCACCGTGCTGGCCCGCTTTGGCCGCATCGACGTGCTGGTCAACAACGCCGGCATCACGAAGGACGCCCGTCTGGTCAAGATGAGTCTCGAACAGTTCGATGCCGTGCTCGACGTCAACCTGCGCGGCGTTTTCCACTGCGCCCAGGCGGTGGCGCCGACGATGATCGAACAAGGCCATGGCGTGATCCTGAACGCCAGCAGCGTGGTCGGCATCTACGGCAACTATGGCCAGACCAACTACGCGGCCAGCAAGTTCGGCGTCATCGGATTCACCAAGACCTGGAGCCGCGAACTCGGCCCCAAGGGTGTGCGGGTCAACGCGGTGGCGCCGGGTTTTGTCGAGACGCCCATCCTGGCCACCGTCCCCGACAAGGTGTTGCAGCAGATGCGTGAGCAGGTGCCCTTGCAGCGGCTGGGCCAGCCCGCCGAGATCGCCAGCGTGTATGCCTTCCTCGCGAGCGACGACGCCAGCTACGTCAACGGTGCGGTGATCGAGGTGAGTGGGGGCATGACCGTTTGATCTGGCGCAAATGGCGCCACCTGTCCGGGTGATTGTGTTCAGTTTGGGAAATTTTTCCTCATGATTGGCTGTAAAGTGCCGGAATCAACCGGAGTGCAGCCATGAATGTCATTCGGCGTCTTTTGTTCTCGACAGGCCGCCACCTGGCCCTGGCGGCCTGCTGCGCGGCCGGCCCGCTGGCCGCGCAGACCCTGGCCGTGCAGCTGGTGGACCCGGCGGGCAGCGCCGGTCTGATGAACGAACGCGGCGATGTGGTGGGCAGCCGGGTCAGCTACCCCTGCCAGGTGCCCGGCACCTGCATCCCCGAAACCACGGTCACGGTCTGGACGGCCGCAGGCCGGCTGACCCTGCCCGCGCCGCTGGGCTTGAAACCGAACGTCGCCGCCATCGCTGCTGACGGCACCCTGGTCGGCCACGTGACCGACGGGTTTGTCACCTTCCGCGCGGCGATCTGGCAGCTGGTTGGCGGCGCCTACGTGTTGACCGAACCCGGCCTGATGGGGCTGCAGCACTCCTATGCCACCGGCATCGACAGCAGCGGCCGCGTCGTGGGTTACGCCACCACGCCCTTTGTTTCCACGCGGCCCTTTGTCTGGACGGCTGCCGGAGGCCTGGTTGACCTGGCCAGCGCCGGTGCACCCGCCGAGCGCGCCTTCAGCGTCAGCCCCGGCGGGCTGGTGCTGACCGACCGCTTCAGTTTCCACCTCGACAACCCCGCCGCGGCCACAGCGCTGCCGGCACCGCCCACCGGTGGCCAGAGTTTCTTTGCACCCACCGGCAACAACTTCCTGGTCAATGACCACGGTGACCTGGGCGGCTTCCTGATCAACGTGTCGCGGGCCGCCTACTACCTGCACCGCTGGCAGGCCGCCACCGCCAGCTGGCAGCTGCTGGACCCGCTGGGCATCGTGCAGGGCTCGGGCCTGGGGGTGGGGGTCGGCCGCATCACCGATGACAGCACCATCGGCGCCACGGTCGGCAAGGCCGTGCTGGCCGCCGGGCCGGACGGCCTGGCCCTGCCGGTGGCCGACCGGCTCTCGCCGGCCTACCCGGCGAACGCAGTGTCCAGCGTCGGGTACTTCACCGACGCCGGTGTCTTCGCCAGCAACCTCGTGCTCGGCGGCGTGGCCCGGGCCGTGAAGCTGGTGCCCATCACGCCTTGCGTGGGGGCCTGCCTGCGGGTGCAGTCGATCACGATGACGGGCACCGTGGTGCCACGCTCGCGCCGCAACGACTGTGGCCAGCCGCAGTGCACCCTGGTCACGGCCACCATCAAGGTGACCGATGCAAACGGCAATCCGCAGGCCAAGGTGCAGGTGGGTGCACGCTTCATGAACTCCTACACCCTGGACAGCGCGGTCACGGGCCGCACCACCAGCGCTGGCACCGTGGTGCTGCGGCAGGTCGGGAACGTCGGTGCCGGCACCGTCTCGCTGCTGGTGGAGTCGGCGGTGCGCACCGGGTGGGCCTTCGACCGTGGCGTGGGCACGCTGACGGCCACCGTGATCCCGCAGTGAGTGCCGCCCGCCGACCGTAAGCGACAATCCCGGGGGTGACCTACGCCCTCTTTGATGACGCCGGCAAGTTCCTCGCCGGCCGTGTGATGTCCGACGCCGAGGCGTCGGTGCAGGTGGAACTGGAGTCCGGCAAACGTGTGAAGGTGAAAGCCGCCCACGTGTTGCTGCGCTTCGAGAAACCGGCGCCGGCCGAGTTGCTGGCGGAGGCGGCGCGCATCGCGCCGGAGATCGACCTCGACCTGGCCTGGGCGTTTGCGTCCGAAGACGACTTCGGCTTCGCCGACCTGGCCCGCGACTACTTCGACGCCAAGGCCTCGCCTGCGCACCAGGTGGCGGCGTTGCTGCGCCTTCACGAGGCGCCGCACTACTTCCGCCGTGCCGGCAAGGGCCTGTTCCGCAAGGCGCCGGAAGAGATCGTCAAGGCAGCGCTGCTGGGCATCGAACGCAAGAAGCAGATCGCGGCGCAGATCGACAGCTGGGCCGCCGACCTGGCCAACAGCCGCTGCCCGGAGCCGGTGCGCGAGCAGCTCTACCGCATCCTGTTCAAGCCCGACAAAAACGGCCCCGAGTACAAGGCCGTGGTGCAGGCCGCACGTGCGGCCCAGCTGCAGCCACTGGACCTGCTGCAGCGTGCAGGCGCCATCACCAGCCCCTACCAGTTCCACTGGCGGCGGTTTTTGTTCGACCAGTTCCCCAAGGGCACGGCCTTCCCGCCGCTGCAGGCGCCAGCGATCAAGGACGAGTTGCCGCTGGCGCCGGTGCAGGCCTTTTCCATCGACGACTCGGCCACCACCGAGATCGACGACGCGCTCTCCGTCACCGGCCTGGGCCAGGGCACGGTGGTGTTCGGCATCCACATCGCAGCGCCCGGCCTGGCGATCCAGCCCGACTCGCCGGTGGACAAGGTGGCGCGCGAGCGGCTGTCCACCGTCTACATGCCGGGCTGGAAGCTGACCATGCTGCCCGACGAGGTGGTGCAGGCCTACACGCTGACCGAAGGCCGCGACTGCCCGGCGGTGAGCGTCTACATGACGTTTGACGAGGCCACGCTGGAACTTCAGAGCGCCGAGACGCGGCTGGAGCGTGTGCCCATCGCCGCCAACCTGCGCCACGACCAGCTCGACGAGGTGGTCACCGAAGCGTCGTTGACCGGCGAGGCCGTGGCCGATTACCCCTTTGCCGCCGAGCTGGCCTTTGCCTTCCGCCTGGCGCAGCACCGCAAGGCCGCGCGCGAGCTGGTGCGCGGCAAACCCGAGTTGTTCAACCGGCCGGACTACAACTTCAAGCTCGATGGCGACGGCAGCGAGCCGCAAGGTGACGAGCCCGTGCGCATCAGCACCCGTCGCCGCGGCGCGCCGCTGGACCTGATCGTGGCCGAGGCCATGATCCTGGCCAACAGCCACTGGGGCGGCTGGCTGGACCAGTGTGGCGTGCCCGGCATCTACCGCAGCCAGGCCAGCCTGCTGCCGGGTGTCAAGGTGCGGATGGGCACGAAGGCGCTGCCGCACGCCGGCATGGGCGTGCCGCAGTACACCTGGGCCACGTCGCCGCTGCGGCGTTATGTGGACCTGGTCAACCAGTGGCAGATCATCGCCTGCGCCCGCCACGGCCGCACCGCCGCGCTGGCCGCGCCCTTCAAGCACAAGGACGCGGTGCTGTTTTCGGTGATCTCGTCCTTCGACACCGCCTACAGCGCCTACAACGATTTCCAGAACGGCATCGAGCGCTACTGGACGCTGAAGTGGCTGGCACAGAACGCCACCGCCGAACTGGACTGCGCGGTGATGAAGGATGGCATGGTGCGCGCCGAGGCCCTGCCGCTGGTGCTGCGGGCTGCGGGCACCGAAAGCCTGCCGCGCGGCACCCGCGTGCGTGTGCGCCTGGTCAGCACCGACCTGCTGACGCTGGATGTGCATGGCGCCCTGTTGTCCCGCCTGGACGACGAGCCGGCCGACGCGGTCGATGACGGTGATGCCGACGACGACGACCTGGGCGCCGGCCCGCTGGCCCTGGCCATCGCCACCGACGAGCCGGCGCCTGAAGACACCACTGCGGCCCCCGCCAAGGACGCCGACGCGCCGTGACCGCGTGGGGGCTGCCGCCGATGCTGAGCAGCCTGCAGGCGCGGCTGCAGCGCATGAGCGCCTTGCAGGCCGCGCTGGCCATCTCCATCGGCCTGCACCTGTTGCTGCTGACGCTGCGGCTGGTGGACCCGGAAGCCTTCAACCGCGTGTTCCGCGACACGCCGCTGGAGGTCATCCTCGTCAACGCCAAGTCCAACGAAGCGCCCGGCGAGGCCCAGGCCATTGCGCAGGTCACGCTCGCCGGCGGTGGCGAGGCCGCCCGCGGCCGGGCGACATCGCCGCTGCCGCCGTCGCGCGAGTTCAAGCTGGGCGATGCACCCGACAACACCCGGCGCCGCGTGGAAGACCTGCAGACCGAACAGCAGCAGCTGCTGGCCGCCCTGCGGCGTGAACTGGCGCTGCTGCCGCCGCCCGACCCGCAGCGCGACCCCGGCAGCCCGCGCGAACGTGAGCTGCAGGACCGTCACCAGCAATTGGTGCGCCAGCTCGCCGAGATCGAGAAGCGCATCAACGCCGAAAACGCGCGGCCCAAGAAGCGCTACATCAGCCCGGCCACGCGCGAAGAGGTCTACGCCATCTACTACGACGGCCTGCGCCGGCGCATCGAGGACCGTGGCACGCGCGACTTTCCCGAGGCCGGTGGCCGCAAGCTGTACGGCGAGCTGACGATGAACGTCACCATCGACGCCAACGGGCGGGTGGTCGAAGCCGACATCGTGCGGCCGTCGGCGTCGCGCCTGCTGGACCAGCGGGCCGTGGCCATCGTCTACGCCGCCGCCCCCTTCGGCCCCTTCAGCGACGCGATGCGCCGCCAGGCCGACCAGATCGTCGTCACCTCGCGTTTCCGTTTCACGCGCGAAGACGGCCTGGAAACCACACTCAGCACCAACGCTGCCCGCTGATGAACCCCGTTGACCGCTACGCCGTGCTCGGCAACCCGGTGGCGCACAGCCAGTCGCCCTTCATCCATGCTGCGTTTGCGCAGCAGACCGGCCAGGCCATCGTCTACGAGCGGGTGCTGTGTGCCCTGGATCACTTCGAGCCCACGGTGCGGCGCTTTGCGGCCGAAGGCGCCGGGGGCTGCAAC